>CAYXMJ010000017.1:16071-27662 GCA_964465915.1 uncultured Acidimicrobiaceae bacterium | reverse complement strand
CCCTCCGGGAAGTGCCGGTCGTAACAGATGTATACGCCGATGCGGCCCACTGCGGTATCGAACACGGGGTAGCCGCCGTTGCCGGGGCGGAAGTAGTACTTCTCCCAGAAGCCATCGACCTGCGGGATATGTTGCTTGCGGTAGCGGCCGAGGTAGGTCCCGTCGGCGTCGATGACGGCGGCGGTGTTGTAGAACACGCCATCGTCTTCCTTTTCGAAAATGGGGACGACGAGCACCATGCCCGTTTCCTTGGCGAGTTCCATCATCCTACGGGTCGTCGGCCCGTCGGGAATCGGCTCGGCGATGTCGAAGTGCTCGGGTTCCTGCACCTGACAGAAGTATGGGCCGTAGAACAGCTCCTGGAAGCACATGACCTTGGCGCCCTGTGCCGCCGCCTGCCTGGCGTAGTCGGCGTTCTTGGCGATCATCGACTCGACATCACCCGTCCACGTGGTTTGCACGATGGCGGCCCGTACGACGTTGGCCATGGATCGGTCCTCCTTTGGGGGATAGCCGTTGTCATCCCCGCATGCTTTTCCAGTGTGCTCTCAATCTACCGCCACGGTACTGCCGCTCGCCGGCGACCCTGCAACTACTCGCCTCCCGGGCGGAGCTCGATGGTGCGTCGCTCGTAGCCCGCGCCGTTGACGTCAACCCCTGCCTCCTCCAACGCCTCAACCGCGGCCTCAGCGAGGTCTGTTCGGTAGGCGGCGCTGTCGATGGTGACCCCCTGCAGCTCCGGGATCTGCGCGGTTGCGACGGAAACGGTCTGATCCCACAACGCTTGATTCACGACGCCGATCCCGTTAGTGGCTGGGAAGACCAGCCCCAGGATCTCGTTGAGCTGCCACTGCTGATGGCTCTCGCCGAGCGTTGAGCCGTTGGCGAGGACGATCTCGACGCAGCGATCGAAGTTGTCCAGGCAATGGGTCCAACCTCGGAAGGTTGCCTTGAGGAATCGTTCGGCGACATCCTCGTTGGTCTCCAGCCAATCCGCCGTAGCCCAAATGGCGTCCTGGAGCATCGCGGTGCCGACGTCGTTGAAGTCGATGACGTTGAGGTCTGCCGGTTGGTACAGTTCGCCGGTTTCCGGGTTCTCCGCCTCGAGGACCTGGGCGTACTCGTTGTAGATCATCGCCTCCGCAGCGTCGATGTCGCCGTTGAGCAGTGCCACCATGTCGAAGGACTGTCCGATGAGCTCGACGTCGGGGACGTTGAACTGCTCGATCGCGGCGGTGAGTTCGTATTCGTTGCCGAAGCCCCAGTTGCCGACCTTCTTGCCGGCCCAGTCCTCTGGCTCGGTGATTCCCGAGTCGGCAAACGACACTTCCAGCGTGCCGGACCGCTCGAACACTTGGGCTATGTTGACGATGTCGGCGCCGGCCTCGCGCGAAACGAGAGCTTTCGGCACCCATGCGATCCCGAACTCGGCGCCGCCTGTTGCCAGCACCTGCTGCGGCACGATGTCGACGCCACCTTCCAAGATGGTGACGTTGAGGCATTCTTCCGTGTAGAAGCCTTCATCGAGGGCTGCGTAATAGCCCGCAAACTGGGCTTGAGCGAACCATTGCAATTGAACGCTGACGTCGTCAACCGTCTCGCAGGTAGCGGCCTCCTCGCCGGCGGCCACCGTGGTGGAGCTCGAGTCGTCGTCTCCGCACGCAGTGGCGACAAGCGCCAGCGCGGCAACCAGCGCCCCGAGGCGCCGCAAATGTGATCCCTTCATGCCCTTGTTCCCTCCCGGATTCGGCCCTGTCAGCCTATAGATCCGATTTGCGTCGTGCGGGGTCAATCTTCCGTAGAACGGAAGGACACGTGCCACGGCATCACGAGGCGTTCTGCGATCAAGATCAACACGTAGAATGTGATGCCGAGGATCGAGGCGGCCAAGATCGCCGCCCATGCGTCGGGAAACTGGAACAGGTTGGCTCGATTGATGATGTATTGGCCGAGGACGTCTTGGGGTCCCCCGAAGTACTCGGCGACGATTGCAGCGATCAGCGAGAGTGTACCCGCCACCTTGAGGGCGCTGAAGAAGTAGGGGAGGGCGTGCGGGATGCGGATCTGCCGCATCACCGCTCGCGGGGTCGAGGCGAACGAGCGCATCAACTCGAGCTCTGCCGGGTCGACTTCGAGGAGGCCTCGCGTCGTGTTGATCATCACTGGGAAGAACACGACGGCTGCCACCACGACCATCTTCGAGACCGGGCTTGTGATCGAGAACAGGGCGTTGGCGATTGGGGCGAGGGCGATGATGGGCACCGAGTTGGCGGCTATCGCAAATGGCATCATGCCCTCGTGTACGGCCGTCCAGCGAACCGTGGCAAGCGCGGCGAGCACCCCAAGAGTGGTGCCGATCACGAAGCCCCCGAGGGCTTCGATGAGCGTATTGAATGCGGCGCTCCAGATGACATCGGCGTTTTGAACGAACTTGGTGAGAATCTCGGACGGCTTCGGAAGAATGAACGACTCCACCCCGAGTGCCCGAGTCAGCGCCTCCCACAGGACAATGACCAAGAAGAACGCCAGCACGGCGGGGAGGTAGCGCCCCACTCTGGTCCAGAACGCACCCGGGATACGCTCTTCGCCGTCAACGATTCCTCCGACCGGCGGGTCCTCCTCAAACGCAGTGATGACGTCGGTCTCATGTTCCTCGAGAATCTGTTCGTCGCGCTCGGTCATGTTTCGAGCACGTCCCGGTCCAGGCGACGCAACGCTTCGCGCACCTCGGTGATCTTGGCGTAGTAGTCCGGTGATTCCCGGGTGTCCTCGTCGCGAGGTTGCGGCAGTCCCGTCTCGATCACGTCCGCGATCTGCCCGGGGCGACGGGACATGACCAGCACGCGGTTCGACAGGAATACCGCCTCGGGGATCGAATGTGTGACGAACACGATCGTGAGGTCGGTCTCGGTCCAGATACGCAGCACTTCTTGTTGCATCAGCTCTCGGGTCATCTCGTCGAGGGCACCGAACGGTTCGTCCATCAGGAGCAGCGAAGGGCGAAAAGCGAGCGCACGGGCGATGGCGACCCGCTGCTGCATACCACCCGAGAGCTGCCATGGGTAGTGGTCCCTGAAGCGGCCGAGTTCGACCAGGTCGAGCATTTCGGCGGCGCGGGTTGCACGGTCGGACGAATTGAAACCCATCACCTCGAGGGGGAGTTCGACGTTCTTGGCGACCGTTCGCCAGTCGAGGAGGGTCGCTTTCTGGAACACCATGCCGTAGTCACGGTCCAACCGCGCTTGGTGGGGGTTCTTGTCGTTGACCTCCAACGTGCCGGAGGTCGGTTGGGTCAGATCTCCTATGAGCCGCAGCAGGGTGCTCTTGCCGCACCCCGACGGGCCGATCAACGAGATGAATTCGCCCGGGGTGATCGAAAGGTCGATGCCGCGCAATGCCTCGACCCGTTCCGCGCCGGTCCCGAAGGTCTTGCCGACACCGCGCGCCACGATTGCGAGTCCGGCTTGGGGCGGTGGGGTCACCGATTCTGGGCTCGTCATGCCGGCTGCCTACGGGCGGCGTGAACCACTCGGTGTTCCAACAGCGTGATGAGCCCAACGAAGAGAATGCCGGCGAGCGCCGACATCAAGACGGCGGCATAGAGCTTCTCCGGGCGAGCACCGAACTGTTGCGAGAAGTCGAGAAGGGCGCGGCCGAGCCCGGAGCGGGTGCCAGTCGGCAGCTCGCCGATGATGGCCCCCACGACGCTGGCCGTTGCCGACACCTTGAGTGCCGTGAAGATGTAGGGCAACGCCGACGGCACCTGGAGTTTCCAGAGCACCGCTCTTCCGGATGCCGCATATGAGCGCATCAGCTCCATCGCAGTCGGGTCGGGGGAACGCAGACCGCGCAGGGTGTTGATGGCGACCGGGAAGAACGTGATGTAGGCGGCAATGAGACCGACCCTCAGTTGCTGGCCCATGCCGAGCTGCGCTCCCCAGATGACGACCATGGGGGCAATCGCCAGGATCGGAACGGTCTGTGAAGCGACGACGTACGGCATGAAGGCGCGCTCCGCCAGCTCGGACCGGACGAACAGGACGCCGAGCGTGAACCCGACCACGGCTCCGATGACAAAGCCGAGCAACGCTTCGCCCAGCGTGAAGAGTGACGCTTTGGTCAGGGTGACGATCAGCAGTTCCCCGCCGCGTCTCACCGGCTGGAAGAGGGCCCAGATGATGTCCCAGCTGTGGGGCATGGTTCGGTTGTCCGGCCGCACCGGCGAGGTGACATCGAGCGCCTTTGCGACGACCTTGTACAACTCCCACAGCAACACCAGTGTGGCGAGTACCCCGAGGAAGGCAACGACACGCCGCACTCTTGGGTCGAGTCTCGTGTACCAGTTGGTCTGACCTTGATCGTTGATGTGCTGAGCCGTCGACGAATCCGTCATGCGTCGGAAACTACAGATCAGTCGTGGGTCGTGCGAGGGAGCCTCAGGCTGAGGCGCGTTCCCGGAGTGTCTCGTCGACGGCAGCAATATCACCCGGTGAGGTCTTGGCCGCTTGCCAGTAGCAGAATCCCGTCGGCAGGAAGGCCAACTGGAAGACGGCCAATCCAACCGCCCAGTTGAGCGGAGGGGGCAGGGCGGTTTCAAACGTGCGGGCGACCGTACCTGTGAGGGCATTGCCGGACGCTCGGCCGACCCCGTTGACGAGGTTGCCGAGCCCGAAGACGGTGCCGCGATGTTCGGGAACGTTGACGTCGGCGATGAGGGCAAACCAGTTGGGTGAGTCAGCCGACGTCAACGCGAGGGCCATCAGCGAGGTGAGGAATGCGGCGGCCACCCACGGATTGGTGAAGATGCTGACCAGGACCTCACCGACCAGGGTGACGGTGCCCGCCCCATCGGTGACGTCGAGTCCGCGCATCGGGATGAAGAAGAACAACAGGAAGAAAGGGATGGCTCCGAGCACCCCGATCATCGAGACCCAGGCCCGGCCACTTGGGTTGCGTCGTTCCCACACATCGCCCAGGTAGCCGCCGAGAATGGAGGCGAGAGCACCAAGCGTGATGATCGTGGCAAACAGCCCGCCGACCTTGGTGGCGGTTGATGACGAGTAGCCCTCGGCGAGCACCTTCTCCTGATAGAGCAGCGGCACCCAGATCAACGAGCCGTAAGCAAATTGGGCGGCCAGGCCCTGGAAGATGAGCCAGCGGTTGGTGCGGACCTCCCAGAGTTCTGGTACCTGATCGGGCTCGATCTTGTACTCGTAGTGGCCCTCGAGCCCGGCCAGCGTCGGCTCGCGATAGCCACGCGGAACGTCGAATGTCGCCAGATAGAGCACGGAGAAGAATGCTCCGGCAACGGCAATCACGACGAGTGGAATCCGGAAGTTGTCGGCGCCCAGTTGGCTGGCGAGCAGTCCTCCGATGAGCGTTCCAAGGCCCTGCGACAAGCCCCAGAAGCTCATCGCCAGACCCCGGCGCTCCGGCTTGACCAGGTCGCTCACCACGGAGAAGCCGACTGAGGCGATGGCGCCGAGGCCGAGCGCCGTGACCATCTGCCACACGAACAGCTGCCAGTACGCCTGAGCCGTAGCACTGAGCGCCAACCCACCGACCCACACCAGCGTTCCCCAGAACAAGAGCCGCTTGCGGTCCGTGCGGTCTCCCCAGTATCCCCAGGCAACCGACGAAAGTGCGGCGACGAGGATCGAGGCGCCGGTCATGAACACGATGGCGGACTTCGACGTGCCGAGTTCTTCCGTGATCGGGGTCACCATCGCCGGGATCGCCCCGATCGCAGCGTTGTCCAGCGAGGCCAGCACGATGAACACGACAACCGTATATACAAGATGAGGGGTGGATCCCCACCACGAAGGTCGCCGTGCCATCCCAAGAGAGTAACGAGCGCGCCCGGGTCATACTCCTCCGCGCACAAGGGGCGAGCCGCGGCTTTCTGGGCCCTCCCTCACACGAAGTGGGGGGAGGTGGGCTCGGTGGGGACCGTGATCCCCGCACAGGAAGGCGGGAGCGGCGTGGGGGCGCCGTCTACTCGAGCGCGTCTACCAAGGCGCCGGTGAGGACGTCGTAGCCGAGGGCGTTGGGGTGGATGTCGGGGGGCGCATCGATCATGTGGGTGGTCGCGGTCGCCGTGCCCCGCATGGGGGTCAACCCGTCGGCGACGAGGAATCCGAACGAACCAGCGGCGGCCGCCGCGATCCGGTTCAGTTCGCCGAGCACCTCGTTGCTGCGGGCTTCGAAGTACACCTCGTCTTCGAAACCGAAGCTGAACGGGTTGTACGCCGTGAGCATCACCACCGTTGCTCCGGGCACCGCCGAGTCGAGCTGTTCGAAGATGGAATCTATGTTGCGTGAGTAGGCCACGAGGGCGATGTTGATGCGATCAGTGCAGGCCGGAGCGTCGATGTCGGCGCTGCAGTCGGACGAGGCGAGGTGGCCGAGCAGGTCGTTGGCGCCAATGTCGACGGTCACGTAGGCGACGTCGTTGGCCGCGGCGAAGGCGACCGCCTCCTCGAGTTGACCGCCGTGAAGCAACGTTCCTGAGGTCTCGCCGGAGATGCCGAAGTTGGCGAGGCCGTAGCCGGTCGTGTCGATACGTTCGAGCTGCGTGTGGAAACGTGACACGTAGCCCTCAGCCGGGTCGTCGACGCCGACGTTGGCCGCCAGCGAGTCGCCGATGGCGACGTAGTACCGGTCGCCGGGCGCCGTCATGCCGGAAACCCGGCCGGGCGGGAACTGCGGTTCAACCGAGACCCCGCCGGCGGCGAGGTTGGCCCCTTCCCCGAGTGTGGCCAGTACTGCGGCCGGATCGATCACGGCGCCGTCGCGTTGCGTCCCGGTGACGACAACGCGGTCGTCTCCGATCACGATCGATTGCACGTCGGCGCCCTCCGCCGCCAAGGCCTCTTCGAGATCGGCGAGGTCCGAAATCATGTCTTCGACCGCGCCCCGAGCCACGGCCGGCATCGAGAAGATGCCGACATCGACGTCGAGGATCGCCAGTTGGAGCCTGCCGGCGACGACGTCTGCCGAGAGTGTGCCTGCGGCTTCGAGCGAGCCGTTCTTGAACACGCCGACGAAGTCGACTCGGCCGGGGTCGCCGGTGGCATTGGTGATGTCGATCGTGACTCGGGCGAATGGGTTGTTGCCGGTGTCCAACGCGTCTTGGAGGACGGCATTGAGTTCCCCTTCGGTCAGTTCGATCCGAAAGGCGGAAGACCCCTCCGAGCTGTCGAGCTTCGATTCTGCGGCCGCGAGGGCCGCCTGATTTGCCGGCTCCGCGGTCCCCGTTCCCGACGACGCCACCACCGCCAGGATCTGTGCGGCTCCGTAGCCCGTGATCGCGATCGACCCGATGAGCACCGCCACCAGGACAGCAAAGACGGCACGCGCCAAACCGCGCCGGTGGGCTACGGCGGTCGCGATCGCGCCGCCGAAGATGATGACGAACACCGCCACTGCGGCGAAGTCACCGATTGTGAAGAGGGCAAGCGTGCCGGCCGCCACCGCGGTGAAGAGACCAAGGACGACAAGCCCGGCGGTGCCGGCAGCGGAGGGGGATGGTTCGGCGGTGCTCACGGGATAGGCGGGACCCTACCCCGTGGTCTCATCTATGCGCAGAGCGCTCAGCTACCCTCTTGGTCCGAGAGCCGCCTGGAGTAACCATCGATGACCACGCTGTCTGAGCCGCTGTGGACACCCAACTGGGCCGCCATCGCTCATGCCAACCTCACGGCCGCGATTCGCGACACCGGCCTCGACTCCTACGAAGCTTTTCATGAGTGGTCGGTGCGCGATCGCGACGGCTTCTGGGGCCTCGTGCTCGAAAGGCTACGCATCGACTTCACCAGTTGGCCGGAGAGAATGCTCGTACAGGGGGCCACCGTTGAAGACGTGCGTTGGCTACCCGGCGCCGAACTGAACATTGCGGCGAGCTGCTTCCACGCCGACCAGACCGACACGGCGATTGTTGCTCGCTCAGGTGGCGCCATCCGCGAAGTCAGCTACGGAGCACTCCACCAGTTGGTGCTTCGGGTCGCCAACGGATTGACCGCCAGAGGGTTCAAGCCGGGAGATCGAGTGGCCATTGCGATGCCGATGACGGTCGAAGCGGTGGCGGCCTACCTCGGGATCGTATGGGTGGGTGGCATCGTGGTTTCGATCGCCGACAGTTTCGCCCCCGATGAGATCGCCACCCGGCTGCGGATCACCGATACCGACACCGTCATCACCCAGGACCGGATAGTCCGCTCCGGCCGAGAGCTCCCGATGTACGAGAAGGTGGTGGCCGCCGGCACCGCCCGCGCTATCGTCGTCGAGACCGGGGGAAGCGTGGCAAGGCGCGACGAGGACACCACGTGGGACGCCTTCCTCGGCGACGACAGGGACGTCACGCCGGTACCGCGAAGTCCCGACGATGCGATGAACGTTCTCTTCTCGTCGGGGACGACCGGTGATCCCAAGGCGATCCCGTGGACCCATGCCACTCCGATCAAGTGCGCCATGGACGGGCACTTTCACCAGGACATCCACCCCCGCGATGTCGTGGCCTGGCCGACCAACCTCGGCTGGATGATGGGTCCCTGGCTCATCTACGCCACGTTCATCAACCGAGCAACAATGGCGCTCTTCGATGACGCGCCGACGGAAGCCGACTTCGGCGAATTTGTCGAGCAGGCCGGTGTCACCATCCTTGGGGTGGTGCCCAGCCTGGTAGCGGCCTGGAAGACGGGCCGGATCATGGAGCTATACGACTGGTCAGCCATCCGGCTGTTCAGCTCGACCGGAGAAGCGTCGAACCCGATCGACATGGAGTACCTGATGGGTCTGGCCGGCAACAAGCCGATCATCGAGTACATCGGCGGGACCGAAATCGGCGGAGGGTTCCTCAGTGGCACCCTGCTCCAGCCGGCGATCCCGAGCCTCTTCACGTCCCCGACCCTCGGCCTCGACGTCCTGTTGCTCGACGACGACGGACGGCGGTCCGACGTCGGTGAGGTGTTCATCGTGCCCCCGTCGATCGGGCTGTCGACTCGGTTGCTGAACCGCGACCACCACGAGGTCTACTACGCCGGCGTTCCCGTGGTGAGCGGCGTGCAGTTGCGGCGCCACGGCGACCACATGGAGCGGCTCGAGAATGGCTACTACCACGCCCTCGGCCGGGTCGACGATGCGATGAACCTGGGTGGGATCAAGGTGAGCTCGGCCGAGATCGAGCGAGTCGTGCTGCCGGTCGCAGGCGTTGCTGAGGCGGCAGCGGTGGCGGTGGCGCCGCTCGGCGGCGGCCCCAGCTACCTCGTGATCTTTGCCGTGCCGGAACCCGAATCCGAAGCGCAACAGCCGCAGTGGCGATCTGCCATGCAGGAAGCCATCCGGGAGCACCTGAACCCCCTGTTCAAGATCCATGGCGTCGTGGCGGTGGAGTCTCTGCCCCGCACCGCGTCCGGCAAGGTCAAGCGGCGCGAACTGCGTGAGGAATACTCGGGATGACGACGCCATCGGTCATCGTGACCCAACACGGGCCACAGGTCCCGCCCGGATATGTCGAGCCCGCGCTGGCGGCCGCAGGGGTCGACTACAAGATTGTGCTGCTCCACACCGGAACTCCGGTTCCCGCGCTGACCGGCTGGGACGGGATCGTGTCGCTCGGCGGCGCCATGGGCGCCTACGACGAGGCCGACTATCCGTACCTGGTCGCCGAGAAGAAGCTGCTGCGCGACGCGGTTGACGCCGGCATTCCGGTACTCGGGCTCTGCCTCGGTTGCCAGCTGCTCGCCGACACATTGGGGGGCCGGGCCTACCAGGCGGAGTTACCCGAGATCGCCTTCACGACCATCCCGCTGACCGCAGAAGGGGTCGCCGACTCCGTCGTGGGCACCATGACCGGTCCGGCGCTCACCTTCCACCAGGACACCTGGGACCTGCCGCCGGGTGCGGTCTTGCTGGCCGCCACCGAGATGTACCCGCAAGCCTTTCGACTCGGCTCGGCAGTCGGCATCCAATCCCATCCCGAGGCCCCGCCGGAACTGATCGAGGAGTGGATCGTCTCTGAGGTCGGCGAGCGTCATCTCGCCACCGCAGGCGTCGATGGTCGGGCCATCGTCGCCGCGATGGAGGACGCGCGCGCCGACAGTGAAGCCATGGCAGCCGAGCTCTTTGCCGCCTGGCTGGTCGAGGTCACCCGCTATTCCGAGGCATTCGCCGGTAGGTAGCGGTGCGGGCGTCGCTTCGCGCCTACCGCAAGCCCACTCGGTACGCTCTGGTCATGGTCAACGTTGTTGTATTCGTGGCCGGCTTGCTGCTCGTGGGGTGGACGCTCATGTCGGCGATCCGTACCGTGATATTGCCACGCAGCGCTCAGAGCATCATCACTCGGGTGGTGTTCTTGGTACTGCGCACCCCGTTTCGGTGGATGGCCAACGAGCGGCGCGACTTCGCGTCCCGCGATCAGGTCATGGCCCTCTATGCCCCGGTGGCTTTGGTGACACTGGTGGCCGTCTGGCTGCTCTTGATCACGGTGGGTTACACCGCAATGTTCTGGGCGCTTGACGACGGCTCGCTCGCTTCCGCCGTCCACCTGGCGACGTCGTCGATCACCACCCTTGGTTTTGCCGCGGCGGATGACCTCCCCGAGCAACTGCTGGCGTTCACCTCAGCCGGCGTCGGGTTGTTCATCCTCACCCTGATGATCACGTACCTCCCGACGATGTACTCGGCCTTCTCGCGGCGAGAGACGATGGTGGCGCTGCTCGAGGTGCGCGCCGGTACGCCGCCGTCTGCGGCCGAGTTCTTGCTTCGCCACCATCGGATCGGCTGGCTCGAGGAGATGGACGAAACCTGGCTCGATTGGGAACGCTGGTTCGCGGAGCTCGAGGAAGCCCACACTTCGTATGCGGCGCTCAACTTCTTCCGGTCGCCCCAACCCGACCGGTCGTGGGTGACCGCCGCCGGCACAGTGCTCGACGCGGCGTCATTGTCGAGTGCCGCAATCAAGACTGGGATGGAAGGCCCCAAGGGTGTGTGCATTCGATCCGGCTTCCTGGCCCTGCGGCGCATCGCCGACTTCTTCGGCCTGGTCTACGACCCGGACCCGGCCCCGGACGATCCGATCAGCATCACCCGCGGGGAGTTCGACGCAGTGTGGACTCGACTGGCGGGGGCCGGGGTGCCGCTGGTCGACGACCAGGATCAAGCATGGCGCGACTTCGCCGGCTGGCGGGTCAACTACGACGCCGTGCTCCTGGCTCTGGCGGAAATGACCATGGCGCCGTACGCACCGTGGACGTCCGACCGTTCGGGCCCGCGCCATCAGCGCCCCCGGCTCGGCAAGTTTGCGACCCGGCTCAGCCCGAAGCGGGCAAACCAATAGGGTGGGACCGGTTGATCGATGACCGCCCCGGCCGTCCCTAGAATCGGAACAAGCCGGGAAAGAGAGGACTGTGGTGCCACAAGCGGGGGAGCCTCACGCGTCGCTTCGCGAGCGGGTGATCGGCGAACGAGGTGTCGTCATGATCGTCGGTGCCGGCGATACCGGGAAGACGACGCTCGCCAAGCTGCTCATGGCCGACGCCCTCGGTGCCGGCAAATCGGTTGCTCTGGTCGACGCCGATCTGAGCCGATCGACC
>CAYXMJ010000017.1:0-15971 GCA_964465915.1 uncultured Acidimicrobiaceae bacterium | reverse complement strand
TTCCGCCGGGCGCTGGCGCCCCCCTTGCCCCGCTGGCGGGTGCAGCCGTCGGTGTTCGCCCCGACGCTTCCCGACGGCTTCGACCTCAAACGCCTCCACAGGATGCTGGTCGGGGTGCAGGATGATGCCGGGCGCTGCCTGGGGCTCGGGGCGCTCGAACACGCCGAACACTCGTTGGTCGTCGCCACCCACCACGGCGAGGTGATGCGGGGACTACGCCTCGGTTCGCTGCGCATCGACCTCGAGAGCTACGACACCACCCGGCTGCGTCTTCGCCAACTCATCTTTGGGATCTGATGGGTGCCCTGCTCAGCGCAGTCCGGGTTCCGCTGCCGTGGGACGAGTTTGATCTGCCCAATCCGTTGATGACCCGCTCAACGGTTCTGCTCACCGGAGACATCGCCTGGGCCTGGGAGCCTGAGGCCCCCGACTTCGGGATCGATGCTTGTGATGCGGTGGCAGGGGATACGGCGGAAGGATGGGACCTCGATCACGTGGTGCTGCTCGTCGCCGACCTCGACGATGCGGTCGCCACGATGCAGGGCATCGGCGCCGAACCTCGGCTCCGCCTCGACGTGCGGGAGCGCCCCACGGCGTTCTTCCGGGTTGGGCCGCTGCTGGAGGTGATCGAATCACCGGTCCGGGCACCGGCCCTCTTCGGTGTCGCCCTCGTGACCGAGGAACCGCTCGAGACCGTTGCTCTCCGGTGGCGCAGTCTGGGTCGCGACGTCACCGACCCGCGCCCCGCTCTCCAGCCGGGCCGTCGCATCATGACGGTACGTGCCACCGAGGCCGGTCTTGCGGTGATGTCCCCCGACCGGGCAGTGGCCTCCTCAGGTCACTAACTCTAGGTGCCGGCCAATAGCGAAAGCCCAAGGAACCCGGTTGCCGTTCCCCGCACTTCCCCGAACGAGGTCTGGCATCCAAGCACCTTGGGCCTTCAAAGCGACCATACGAAGGTTGGCGACGCGTTTCAAGAGCCCCGAAATGGGCCAATTCAGGCCCAAACGGCCGGTTCTTGCCGGCCAGTTGAGGTCAATCGCAGTCAGGTGCAAGTCACCGAGCCCGGTTCTCCACATATCCACAGCTATCCACAGGGGCTTGTGCACAACCACTGTCGACAAGTATCTCAAGAGGACTTTTCGCGATGTGAGAACCCCATCGCCACGAGCTGGCCAAACGACAGTTCGACCACTTCGTAGACCGCTCCGACGGCCTCGTCGATTGCGTGGCTGGAGAGCCGGTCGAGGTGGATCCGGCCCCGCACATAGATGTCACCTTGGTCGTCGATGGCGATGGCGGCAGGCCAGGACCGGTAGTTGCGGGCGAGGCAGTGGCGGTACACATCCTGTTGACCCTGTGGTGGGTTGGGCAGCAGGTAGGCCTCGTACCCGATCGTCAGTTCACCGACCGAGAACCAAATCGTGGTGGCATCTCGGCATTGCTGACGCATCCGGATTCCCCAGCGGCCCTCGTAGGCTCCCGCCCAGACGACATCCGATTCGGGGTCGGCAACCCACGGTTCGGTCACCTGCTCCAACAATGCCGCGGCCTCCTCAGGGTTCATCGGCCGGTGATCCCCGAGTACAGCTCGAGCAGCCGGTCGGCCGTCGACGGCCATGAGAACTGGGCGGCGAACTCAACGGCTCCGACCGAGAGGTGGTCGGTGAGGGCCGGGTCCCCCAGGATCTTGGTCAAGGCTCTGGCATAGCCGGCGGGATCCTGCCCGTCGACCAACAACCCTGACACCCCGTCCGACACGACATACGGCAGGCCACCGACCGCTCCGGCCACCACGGGGAGTCCGCAGGCTTGCGCCTCGGCCGCCACCAAACCGAATGACTCGGCACGTGACGGCATGATGAGCACATCGGCTGCTTGGTAAAAGGCCACCAGTTGGGCATGTGGTTGCGGAGCGAGGCAGTGCACACGGTCGCCGATCCCGAGATCTGTGGCGGCTTGGCGTACCCGGCGGAGCTCGGCGTCGCCGTCTGGACCGCTGGGGCCGCCCACGATCAGGAGATGGGGTGCAGGTGCGTCGATGAGTTCGATCTGCGCCACGGCTGCGACGGCGATGTCCGGACCCTTGAGCGGCTGGATTCGACCCGCGAACAGCACGATGGGTTCGGGCCCCAATCCCAGCCACTGCCTGGCCTCGTCGCGGTCACCAGGGTGGAATTTGCGGTGGTCGATGCCGGGCGGCGACGTGCACAGGCGTTCTGGGGTGGCGCCGTAGTGCTCCATGAGGTCATCGAATTCGTACGGTGTGGACGCGATCACACAGTCGGACTGGGCAATGACCTCGTCCTCGGTGAGCGTGCGCATTCGGCTCGACGGCATCTCGTCGGCGCGGCGGGTGAGGTCCTTGATCCTGCCGAGCGTGTGGAACGAGTTGGCGAGGGGGATGTCGAGGATCTCCTTGATCAATACCCCGGACCAGCCCGACAGCCAGTAGTGACTATGGACGACTTCAAAGCGAGCCTCGTTACGGGCGATCCAGCTGAGTACCCCCTCGGTGAACTCGGGGACGAGGCCGGGCATGACCTCCATCGGCAACTCCTCGGGAGCTCCCGCGGTGATGTGCACCACCCGGTAGCCGGGCCGGGGGGATACCACGGTTGGACGGTTCGGATCGGTGCGGCGCGTGAACACGACGACCTCGATGCCCCGCCGTGCCATGGTCTGGGCGAGCTCGTCGATGTAGACGTTCATTCCGCCGGCAGAGCCGCGTCCCGGCTGGAGGAGCGGGGAGGTGTGCATCGAAAGGTAGGCAACGTTGTTGATCACGATTCAGCGCCAACCGTGACTTCGATGGCGTACAGCGCCCGGGGGTGGGCACCGTGCTGAAACTTGTAGGGCTCGTTTCCCTTGAGGAAGTCGATCGTGGTGCGGCCGTCGACAAAGGCCCGCGCCACCAGGCTCGAAAGCAGAACGATTCCCGGCGAAGCCTCTCGCATGTCCGGATCGTACGCAGAGTTGTACAGGTAGT
Organism: uncultured Acidimicrobiaceae bacterium; assembly: GCA_964465915.1. Classification (GTDB taxonomy): domain Bacteria; phylum Actinomycetota; class Acidimicrobiia; order Spongiisociales; family UBA5794; genus CAVPHV01. Next base: position 12,982 of record CAYXMJ010000017.1, on the reverse strand, counting down.
ACGTCGTGTCGTCCTCGAAACCGAACGCGGCCGCCACTGGGTTGGGCCCGGCGCCGTACAACACATCGATCACCGCACCGGCGTGAGCGTGCAGGTCCGCAAAGAAGACTTCCATCTCAGGCGTCATGAACCCGCCCTTCTCACCAAAGGCGCGGCGGTGCATGGCGGCGAACTCTTTGACGGCGACCGGACCATTGGCGCGCTCGAGCCGGTTCGGGCCGAGCAGAGTCTCGAACCGCCTGCCTTTGCGGCGAACCTCGTGGCGGGTCTTCTTGCCGAGCCCCATCATCCAGTCTTCAAAGGTGGCGGGTAGCGTCAGGACGGCAGCTACCTCGTGTTGTCGCGGCGTGGCGTTGATGCCGGCCGCGGCCAGGCCGGCGACGAGGACGTCGGCCGCGGCGCCGGGGAGACTGTCCAGCACCAGCCTCGTGCCGGGTGGGAGCAGCTCCACCAATTGGGGAATAGCCGTCACGTCTCCGAGCGGCGAGTGGTAGTCGGTCACATCCGCATCGCCGACGAACGTCACAACGCCGTCCGCGGTGCGCAGCGGCAGCAGGCCGGAGGGGAACTCGACCAGCATCAGCTCTGCGGCGGCACCTCCATGGCGCCACCACGTTTCGAGGAAAGGGCGCCGCGGGAAGGGTCCCGTGTGCGTCGCCACGGCCTCGAAGTCGAACGCGGTCGTGGACCAGTCCTCGTGAATCCGCATCGCAGGTCAGCCTGCGAGCGCCGGCTGGATGGCACCGACGGGTCGGCGGCCACCGAGTACCGGGGGAGCGGCGACATCGGCCAGGGCGTAGAAGGCGGCATCGGAGAGCAGGCCGAGGCGGCGGGCCATGGCGATGAGGGCGACAACTGGGGCATCACGATCGCCGCTCCGGCTCTTGACGGCCAGTCCGATCCCGTGTCGTCCGGCGCCGATCAGGCCCTGAGCTCCCACCTTGAGCGGTCCATCCCACCAGGCGCCGAGGCGTCCGTCGGGTCGGTGGTTGTCGGCGACGAGCGATGGGAACCGGTGGACGGCACTCGCCGCCTCCGCGTACCGGGGAGCGATGGTCAGCCGGGCGAACGCCTGGGCCAGCCGGCGAGCAGATCCACGGGGCGTGGGTGCGCCGCAACCGTCGACTCCGACCCTGGACTCGGGGGCAAGCGCCGAGTCTGTTGCCACGACGTTGGCTACGGCTGCAAGCACGCGCTGTTGCAGCGGGTGCTCAGGCGCGAGGTACGAGTCGGTCGGCCATCCGGCGGCGACGCACGCTCGCAGCCACGCGGCGTGTTTTCCCGAGCAGTTGTGAAAGATCGGGCGGGGATGGCGGTGGCCGGCGGCCGCCAACCCGTCGCGGGCGGCTTCGCCAAGCGGCCATGACGGCGGAGTCAGCAGGGCCGACTCGTCGAGTTCAACCTCGGCCAGCATCGAGCGGACCATCGCGATGTGGATGGGAAAGCCGCCGTGGCTGGCGGATGCAATCGCCATTTGTTCCGGCTTGAGGGAGGCGCCGCATTCCTGGGCGACGGTTGCCTGAATGGGTTTGATCGCCGAGCGATAGAAGAGTGGTTCGTCGGGGTCGCCCCAGGAGGCGAGGACACGCCCGGAACCGTCGAGCGCAATAGCGGTGCCGTCGAACGTCGACTCGATCAGGTCGGAGCGAACCGTGCGGGCCAACCTGCTCATCCGACCTCGCGGGCCAGACCTGTCCGGGACCGAAACGGGCGGGGTCACGACCACTCAGTCGTGGGAGAGCAACTCGTCGACGTCGGCCAAGCCCTCTTGGTAGCGCCGGGTGATCTCTTCGAGGATGATCTCCATCGCCTCGTATACGTAGCGCCGTTGGGCCGAGATGTCCTGTTCGGTGGACGCCAACATCTCTTGGATCTCGTCGAGCTCGGTGTTGTCGATCGTGGGGAGGTGGGTGAGGAAGTCGTCGCCCAGCACGCGATCGATGGCGCGCCGGCCTTCGCCGGGGTCGGGCGGTTCGATCGGCAGGGGTTTGGCAACCTCGGTGCGCAACGGAGCGCCGACGTCGCTTCCGGCCAAGATCTCGGGCAGAGCCTCGATGAGACTCCTGGTCTCTTCGCCGGTGCGGCGACGTTGCTCAAACGCCAGCAAGTCCATCCGGCCATGGAGCAGACGGCGGTAGTAGGAAAACTCGGTGTCGAGTTCATCGCAGAGGTTGCGACGCTCCCGCAACTCCTCGAGCGGCACCGCCGAGAGGTCTGCGGTGAACTCGGGATCCTTCACGATGTCGATGCGTCGACGGTTCTGTTCCAGGGCTAATCCCTTTCTACGGAAGCTGGTTCCGGGATGCAGGGTACCAAGCCCGCGCCCGGTCTGGGGCCAAGAGCCGTCACCCGCAGAAATAGCGGACCGTTGGGTACGGGTTCACCGGGGCGCCACCGCCCGGGTGGATCTGGAAATGGAGGTGCGGCGAGGTCCCGATGGCGTTCCCGGTGTTACCGACGTAGCCGATGGTTTGGCCGGTTGAGACCCTTTGACCGGACTTGATACCGGGGGCGTAGCCGTCCATGTGGGCGTAGTAGAACGAGAAGCCGTAGTCGGTGTTGACCCTGGCGACGGTGCCCCCGAGGTTGTTGGAGTAGAGGCGTACTGATCCGTTGCCGACAGCAACCAGGGGAGTACCTCGGGCCGCAAACATGTCGGTGCCCTTGTGGGTGCGGCCTCCGGAGCGGGGAAATCCCCAATCGTTGATGAAGCCGACCTGTCCTTTGACCGGGCAAACGAACCCTGGGGTGGCGGCGGGGGAGAGGCCTCCTCCCGCACCTTGACGGCGGGTCAGTTCGGCCAGCTTGCGACGCCGTTCCGCGGCCTGCCAAGCAGCGTAGGCTTCGCGCGCCTCGCGATCTGCCTTGGCGTAGGTCGTCGAGGCAGCAGCCTGAGCCGCATCGAGTCGGTCGACGACGGCTTGGGCCTCGTCACGCAACACCTCGACCTCTGCTTGGTTCTCGGCCAGTTGGTCCGAGAGTCTGCCCATTTCCCGGCTGACGGCGTCGAGTCGGTCGAGGTCGACGACGTCGTGTTCGGTTGCTCGGCTGATGAGAACCTGGCTGGTGAGCACATCCTGGATCGACGCCGCTTCGAGCGCGACGTTCATGAGTTCGGCGCCGCCGTTCACGTAGGCATCGATTACCAATGAGCGAGCGCGGTTCTCGAGGTCGGTGGCTTCTGCTTCGTATTCACCGACCCTGTCGAAAAGCACGGTGATCCGCCAGTTGAGGTCTTCGAGGCGGCTGTTGATCTCCTGATACTCGAGCAGCGCGCCGTCGAGTTCCTCGTTGGCGGCCACGAGGGCAGCGGCTGCCTCATCTCGGGCCTGCTCGGTGCGCTCGACGTCTTCCCGGGTCTGTGCCCCGGCCGACATTGGAGATGCGACCAACACCGCAAAGACCAGGAGAATGGTGAGCGCGCGAAAACTACGCATCGGGCTCATATCGGTCGACATGCTACTACTCACTCGGTTCTGGCTGGTCGGCCCGGCCACGATACGCTGGGGAAACGGTGCCGAGCACGGCCGGCAGTGCGGGGAGGGAAGGTCCATCCATGTGTGTGTCATCGGCGCGATTTGGGGTGGGGTTCAGCAAGTCCTGCAGAAACATTTTTCGCGCTCTGGTCGACAGCTTGCCCGGAGCGTCGATCCCGCAGGACCCTCAGGAGGGTGTTGAACAGACGCCGTACGGGGTTGCCCGGGCGAGCAAACGCCTGGTTGTGGACCTCGCGGCAAGCCCAAACTGGCGTTGTTCAACAGTCTCTTAGGAGAAGACGGTGATCACGGCCCAGAAGAGTGGAGCCGCCACGATGGCTCCGTCGAACATCGTCAACACGCCTGGGGCGCGCACGGTGTGTACGACGGGCCCGGAACGCACCATCGAGCCCAGGGTGCGGCCGGCGATGTAGCCCCCGCCGACGGCAACGGCGGCGAGCATGACCGTGGACAAAGGCAAGAGGTCGGTGGTGAGCGCCGCCACCAGTCCGGCGAGAAGGGCACCGCCGATGGCTGCGAGGTTGGGGTCCATCATTGCGGTGTCCGGGGCAAAACGCTGAGCCGCCCAGGCGGCGAGACCGGTAACGGCGATGATGGCCAGCATCATGGTGACAATCGCACCGTCATCGAGGAGTCGGAGCAGGACGATGCTGCCGGTGGCGAGAGCTGCGGTGCTGCCGAGCACGAGTGTGACGGCGACGCTGTCGAGCGACCGCAGGCGATCATCAAAGACCGACCAGGCGAGCATCACGCAGATTCCGACGGCGACGCCGCCGGCGAAGCCGTCGTTTCCCCAGGCGTAGGCGCCGTTGCCGGCAGCGGCGGCGGCCAGGAAAGCGGGGATAGCGCCGATCGCCAGGCGGCGCAGCGCCAAAACGTCCCGCACGTCCCAGATCCAGGCCAGAGCGACGACAACGACCACGAACGTGAGGAGCTCAACAGACACCACGTTGGCGACGACCACCGAGACCAGCAGAGCGAGGACCAGCAGCCCCTGCATGGTCTCCTGTGACGTTGAAACCGCGGTGGTACCGCCCGACACGGGTGGGATGAGGGCGATCTCGTCGTTGTCGGCGACCGGGGTGTCGTTGGTGGCGGGATTGCCGTTCACCCAAACCTTGGCGACGGGTAGTCCCCGTTCGAAGTTGGGTCCATAGGCGGTGACGGCCGCGGAGACCACGGCGCCGACGGTCTCGCCGGGTAGGTCGACGGTCGACGTACCCGCGGCCTCACGTAGGTTTGCGAACAGGCGGAGCTTTGCCATCGCCAGAACGTTACTACTCGTTCCGGTGGATATCGGCGCACCATAGTCCGGCCGCGTCCGCCAAAACGGCGGTGGGGTGGCTGGTGGCGACGGCAGGCATGACGGCAGCGCGGACCCGTCGTAGGGTGGCAGCCCCGATGGTGCGGTGGCGCCACGTCAGGCCGGCGCGGCCGAGATGGAACGTTGCCGGGTCGCTCTCCTCGAGCACGGCGGTGACCGTTGTCTCAGAAGCGGCGTCGGCGGCCAGTGCGGCCGCCCCCAGCAGGTTGAGAATCCCCGGGCGGTCGGCGCCCCGCACCGCGCCGTCGAGGCCCCACGGGACAACCGACAACCCGGTGCGCCCGCAATCGAGGAGAAACTGGGCTGCAACCTTGGGCTCTCGCGTGGGGCCTGATGCAACGTCGAGCAGTGCGGACACCGGCATGCCCATGGCGGCGGCGGGGTCAGCCGCGGCGAGTGAAGCGGCCCGCACGACGCGCGCTGCCGGTTCCATGGTCGCGGCGAAGGCCTGCTCGGCGGTGACGGCCGCACCGAGGTCACCCTCGAGGACGACGGTGATCGGCCACGGGGTTTCGCCGGCCGCCATCGTCGCGACCAGTGCCCCGGACAGGTCGATGAGCCGCGAGGCGGGGCAGAGGAAGCTCCCCAGCACGTGCGCGGTGGAGCCGGCACGAGCAGTTCGGTAGCCGGCCACGGCGGCCTCCATCGAGGGCGCATGGGGGTCGAGCAGGGTGGCATCGTCGATCAGCGACATCAATAGGTCCCGGCGTGCGTCGGGTAGCGGCAGCGGGCCTAACATCGGTATCTCCTGGACTGGCCGGCTTCGGCGGCAGACTGTCGACACGGTACCGAACAAAGGCGATATGGCGAGGGTTGAACCAGTGACTAGCCCAAATGGCACTGGTCAGAAACCCCTTTGCCCCCTCTGGTAGTGGCGGATACGGTGACGGTGGTGCGGGACAACACCCTTGGTGGGTGGCTTGGCCGGTGGGCACGGTCGGAGCTCAAGGGGAGGCAGACGTGGAGAACACAGGCAAACACACCGGGACGACATGCGCCATGTCGGATAGGCAGGCGGCATGACGACGCAGGCTCGTTCCGCCACCAATGTCACCTTGCCTTTGCATGCGCTCTTCGAGGCAATGTCCGATGGTGTCCTCATCATCGATGCCGCCGGCGTCCGTACCTACGCCAACCCGGCGCTGACCGAACTCGTCGGCTGCGATCCCCGAGAGCCGTTGGGTTCCGCTGAGGTGCCGCCCTGGATACCTGAAGAACAGCACACCCGCTATCGGGACTACGTTGGTGATGGGTCTCGTGCGGTGCGCAGCGCCACGATTGCCCTCGAGTGGGCGGTGCTCAACGCCGATGGCGAGCGCATCCCGGCGGTATTGCGGCTTCTGCCGGTCCGGGCCTCGATGGGTTCGCCGGCCGCGACACTGTGGATGGTCCAGCCGGAAGCACCGGTGGCCCCTGCGACTGAAGCCGCCGCCAGCCGGGTCCACCTCCTCGAAAAGGGATTGGAACGGATCGCCGCAGACCTTGCCAGACTGGGCTTCGCCGGCAACGGCGCCCCAAAGCCCCCGGCGAGTTTCCCCGGTGCGGAACGCTTGTCGCCTCGCGAGGCGGAGATCGTCGGACTCCTCCTCGAGGGACATCGAGTGGTGTCCATCTCCACCGAGCTCTGCGTGAGCGAGCATACGGTGCGCAACCACCTCAAATCGGTGTTCAGGAAACTCGGCGTCCACTCCCAGGCGGAACTGGTGCGGCGGGCCCGCAACGGTTCCAGCTAGACCGGACGGAGAGCTGCCAGACTGCGACAGATGAGTCGCACCATCACCATTGTCGAGTCCGGGCCGCGCGACGGTCTTCAGAGCGAGCAACGAGTTCTGCCGACCGCCGACAAGATCGAGCTGATCACCCGAATGGTGAGAGCCGGCGTCGGTCGGATCGAAGTGGCGTCGTTTGTGCATCCCGACCTGGTGCCCCAAATGGCTGATGCCGAAGAGGTGCTCGCCGGGCTGGGGCCCGCCCCCGAAAGTGCTTCGTACTCGGGCCTCGTACTGAACCGGCGCGGATTGGACCGGGCGTTGGCAACCAACGTCGACGAGATCGGCTTCGTGGTCGCCGCAGCCGAGGGGTACAACCAGGCAAACCAGCGCGCTCCGGTCCATGAGACGATGGCCGAGATCGAGGCAATGGTCCCTGAAGCTCACGACGCCGGCCGGTTCGCCAGCGTGACGATCAGTGTGGCGTGGGGTGACCCGTACGACGGGGAGGTGCCTACCGCCGACGTCGTGGAGCTGGCGGCACGTGCCGTGGCTGCCGGTGCCGACGAAGTTGCGCTCGGTGACACTATCGGCGTTGCCGTCCCCACCACAGTGCGCGCCCTCGTCGGCGGGATTCGGCAGGCAGTTCCCGATCTGGCGCTTCGTTGCCACTTCCACAACACCCGGCAGACCGGGCTGGCGAATGTCGTCGCCGCGCTCGATGCCGGCGTCACCGTGTTCGACACGTCCGTCGGAGGCATCGGCGGGTCGCCCTTTGCGCCGAACGCCGGGGGCAATGTGGCCACCGAGGACCTGCTGTTCCTCGCCTCCCGCAGCGGTCTGGAGACTGGGGTCGACCTCGCCGCCACGGTGGAAACGGCCCGCTGGCTCGGCGACAGGCTCGGTCACGGACTGCCGGGCTCGGGCCATCGCCTCGAGCCGTGGCCGTAACGGGCACACAGCAACCGTTTCTCTTGGCATACTGGGGTATCGACGCGAGGAGCGCCCATCGCCGAACTCGAGTGGCAGCCGACCGATGAGGGCTTCGCGGCCGGGCATTACCGCATCGAGCCGCTCGACGACGGCTCCCGCCACAATTGGCGGTTGACCGCAGTTGACGATTCGGCTCCGGCCGATGATTTCCGGACGCTGAGCGTTGCGTTTGTTGCGGCTGAGGGTCTGGAGCGGGCTCGCATCCGTCGGTCTCGGGTTACCACTCATCTGGCCATAGGTATCGTTGCCGCCATCGTTGCGGTGGTCACCGCCTCGGTCATGAACAATGTGGAGGCCTTTGTCGTCATGATGGGTGCGGTCTGGCTTGCCATACGGTCCTTCGTCGCAGCGATGTCCGAGCATCTCGGAGATGCCTGGGGTTGGACCCGCGCCCCGGGAACCCCACGCAAGATCACCCCATTCGATCGGGCCTGGGCCGGAGTGGTGGATGCCACCAAGACCAAGGTGGTCGAGCGGATGAGCGTGGCGGCCCCGGTGCCGTCCGGGCCGGGCAGCGAACCCAAGGTCCGCATTCTTCCCCCGGAGTAACCTCCCGGTCCATGAGTTCAGTTCCAATCTCCTTCTTGTCCGACTTCGGGCACGCCGACGAGTTCGTCGGCGTGGTACACGGTGTCGTCGCCCGCATCGCACCCGAGGTCCGCGTCATCGACGTGACCCACGGCGTGCCGCGAGGTGACGTCAGGGCGGGAGCGTTGGCTTTGCTGCGGGCGATCCAATACCTGCCCGGCGGCGTTGCCCTGGCCGTCGTCGACCCCGGGGTGGGTGCCGGGCGGCGCGGTATTGCTGCCCGCACCGAGTGGGGCTGCTTCGTTGGCCCCGACAACGGGGTCCTGGCGCCGGCCGTTGCGATGGTGGGCGGCGCCGACATGATCGTGTCGCTGGAAAACCCCGAGCTGCGACTCCCCGCAGAGGGCGCCACGTTCGACGGCAGGGACCTGTTTGGACCTACCGCGGCGGTGCTCGCATCGGGGCAGGCCGGTTTTGAGGACCTTGGCCCCGCGGTGGCACTCGAGACGGTTACGCCGCTCATGATCCCGCTGGTCGATGTGGCCCCGGGCCGGGTCGAGGGCCGGGTGTTGTGGGTTGACCACTTCGGCAACGCGCAAACGAACATCGCGCCCCAGGACCTGGCGGCAGCCGGGCTTGCCAAGGACGACGAGCTTGTGTTGCGGATCGGGGCAATGGAGTTCCCGATCGGCTGGGTGGATGCCTACGGGGATGTGGCCTCAGGCGAGGGACTGCTCCACATCGACTCCTACGGGCAACTGGCCGTTGCGGTCCGTGAAGGGCGGGCTGATGACAAGTACCCGCTCGAAACAAACCTCGTCGTTACGGTCAAGTCGTCGAGCGCGGAGCCCGGTGAAATCGACATTCAGGGCGTTGCCCCGGCCAAGTAGAGCTGCCAGAGGAAGGCGCCGACAATGAGCACGAGCAGTCCGATGATGACGGCGGCGGTGACGGGTCGCATGGGCCGTGGACGATAGCGGCGCCGGCCGCGGAGCCGGGAGTCGAGATCTCACCTTCCTCACCAGACGAGGGTGTCCGCTCTGCGACGAGGCCCTCGAGCTTGTGCTGCGTCATGCGCAGGGGTCGGTCGAGGTGGTGGACGTCGACCTCGATCTCGACCTACTCGAGCGCTACGACGAGCTTGTACCGGTCGTGCTCGATGCGACGGGGCAGGTGCTGGCGGCCGGCCCGCTCACGTCGCAGGAGGCAAAGCGACTGATGCGCCGGGTGAACCGCTGACTCTGGAGGCCACATCCGCCAGAGATTCTGGCGCCGCGACCCTCCACTATCCTCCAGAAACGTGAAAACGAGCATACCGACGGCCACTATTGCGAGGCTGCCGATCTACCTGCGAGGCCTTGGCGACTTGGCTCCGGAGCAGACTACCTGCTCGTCGGACGAGCTGGCAGCCAGCGCTGGGGTCAACTCTGCCCAGGTGCGCAAGGACCTGTCCTATCTCGACGTCAGCGGCGTGCGCGGTGTCGGCTATTCGGTCGATGAACTCCGCGAGCAACTCAGCGCTGCGCTCGGTTTGAACCAGGGTTACGCGGTTGCGGTTGTCGGTGCCGGCAACCTCGGCACGGCGTTGAGCAACTACGGCGGGTTTGCGACTTGGGGCTTCACCGTGGCCGGCGTGTTCGACATCGACGAAGCCAAACTTGGCAATGAAGTCGGCGGGCATGTGGTCCGCTCGCTGGCAGATCTTGAGGGGATCGTGCAGCAACGAAACGTCGCCATCGGCATCGTAGCCACGCCGGCGCTCGCCGCCCAGGAGGTTGCCGACAGGCTCATCGCCGCGGGCTTGCGGTCGATCCTCAATTTTGCACCCACGGTGCTCCAGGTGCCGGAGGGCGTTTCGGTGCGCCGCGTTGATCTCTCCACCGAACTGCAGATTCTGACGTTCCACCTGCAGCAGGCCGGAGGCTGACGGCCCGACTGGTGGCCACAAGGCGAACCGAATCAGGCGGACTCTTCGGCGTCGTTCTCGTAGCGGTCGAGCGCGGCGACGAACATCAGGAACAGGATGAACGAGCCGAGGGTCAGCGCAATCGCAGGCACCCGGACCTGGAAGGCATTCAGCCCTTCGAGGTTGGACGGCCGCAGACCGCGCGGGGCATAGACCACAAACAGAGCGCTGCCGATGACCAGCCAGCCGAAGGTGGCTGCGCCCGTGACCAGGAAGGCGAGGCGGGCACCGAGGTCGGTGTAGAGCAGCAAGTAGCCGCTGCCGATGAAGGCGACGATCGCCGTCACGGTGATGAGCACACCACGGGTCGCAATCGAGAAGGCCGTGACCTGTCCGGTGTCGGGATCGACCTGCTTGAAGATGGCGTCGTAGATGTCTCCGAACAGTCCTCGCACCGGGGGAATGAACGCAAGGACTGCGACGATGATGGCGAACACGCCGAGCCACTCGAGGGCCGTCAGTCCCGCCTCTTCGTGGTGGAAACGCCGCCGGACGGCACCGTTGCCGGAGGGGAAGCTCACATCGACCTCTCATACTTGACGATGAGTCGGATGTCTTCCTCCGACAGGATCTGTCCAAAGGCGGGCATCCATCCGCTGCCGATTCCGTTCACGCCGTAGTTGGTGGCGAGTTCGGAGCCGTTGATGACAAACTTGACCTGGTCGTCCTCGTTCGGGAACTGGCTGACGGAGGCGCCACCGATCAGCGACGGCCCCCATGCCCCGCTTCCGGCTTCCTGTTCGAAGGAGACACCGGCGCTGTAACCGGCGGTATGGCAGCGGGCGCAGTAGCCGTTGAACAGACCGACGGCGCGCGCGGCGTCATCGAGGCTGAGCCCGGTCGCGGCGGCGACCTCGTCGAAGTCGACCGTCCACAGTTGCGCCGCCTCGGCGTCGAGGAGGAATTCGAGGCCTTCTTCGGCGGTGGCCAGGAAGACGTCTTGACGCTCGGTGACCACGCCAAGCGTGAGGTGAGCGGTGCTGAGGTCGTTCATCCAGGTGTCGAGCGAGTCGAGGTCGGCGAGGGATTCCCCGGCGGCATCTGTCATGGTGAACGCGTTGCTCGGGTCGAGCATGAGGTCGTACAGGTGCGGGTACGCGCCGACGTTGGGCACCATCGTCACCTCATACGTGATGTTCCCGGCGTCGTCCTCAACCGGCGACACCACCCGAACCACGACGGTGTCGGCGGTGATGGCGGCCAAGGAATTGGAGTCCCGAACGTCATCCACCGCTCCCGCAATGAGACGCTCGGCGTCGTCGGTGATTCCGTCGCGGTCGGTGTCGCCCCCGGGCTGGTTGCACGAGGACCCCACCATGGCGGCCGATTCGTCGGTGCAGGTCCCGTCGCCGGCCAGGATGAAGGCCAGATTGGTCGGCGTGGCGCCCGCTTGCTCGAGCGTTGCGAACTGTGCCGGGGCATCCTCGAGATCGGCGATCACGGCTTCCTGGGCGGCGATCCGAGCTGCGACGGCTTCGGAACCCCCGGCGATGCGAGCCAGCGCAGCGTCCACCGCCGGCTGGATCTTGGCGAGGGCCTCACCCTGGGAGATCTCCAGCGATTCGATGTAGGTCATGACCTGGTCGACTTCCTGACTGGTCATAGCGCCGCCGCCATCGAGACCGTTGGCGGGCATCGGGGTGCCGTCGCGGCCGTAGACAATCCAGAACTCGACTTCTTCCTCGCCGTAGCGGTAGTAGACGTCGTTGAGCGAGGGAACCGCCCACGAGGTCTCAAGCCCGCTGCGGTCCTCGACGTGAGCCGCACCGCCGCCCCCACCGTCGGCACCATGGCAGTTGGTGCACTCAAAATTGGTGTACCACTTGTGACCCTCTTCGACGTACAACTCGTGCTGGGCCTCAGCCGCCTCGGCTTGGCGGTCCGACTCGATGATGTAGTAGACCGGGATCAGCAGAGCCAGCACGCCGGCGGCGACGACCGCAGAGGTGAGGATCTTGGTGAGCCGGGTGTTCTCCAACTCGTCGTCGGACAGATAAGGCTGGAGGTTGGGCGGGGTCTCCTCGGCCTTCTTCTTGCCGACCCGCCGACTGTTGATGATCAGGTAGCCGACCCAGATGAGGAAGGCGCCGATAACGACGATGAGCACGAAGGCGCCGAGTCCGACGTTCGCCGGGCCGGCGGGGGTGCTGTCGCTCTCCGCCGTGGCGAGGATGATCGATGCCGCGGTCACACGCACGATGGTCCCTGCGGGTAGGCAATGGTGCTGATGGTGGCCCGCGAGGTCTCGACGACCTGGCCGGTTTGGATGATGAGATCACCGTTGTCGTTGATCTCGACGGCGAAGCGGTCCATGTTGCGCGGTGCCGGCCCGTCGGCGTACTCGCCATGGAAGTTGTACTTGGAGCCGTGGCACGGGCACTCGAAACCCTGTGACGACAGGCACTCGGGGACGCGGCAGCCGAGGTGGACGCAACGTTGCCAAAGGGCCATCACCCCCGGCTCGCTGCCATCGGTGGCGACTACCGGGAGCCCGCTGAAGGAGCTGTCGTCCTGGAGTCCGGGCTCGAACGGGACGATCCACGACTGGGCCGCCGCCATGAAGATGGGTTGGATCGAGCCGTCGGGTTGGATCAGCTGACTCTGGATCTCGTTGAAGTTGCCTGCGTTGATCGGGGAGCCAAAGCCGCCCTTCAGCTTGGGCCAGAGGAAGGCGAGGAAGCTCAGCGACAGTCCTCCGAGGAAGGCGCCCACGAACAAGCCAAACAACGCCCGGTTGAGGAACTTGCGTCGGGTGACGCCGTACTCGGCCGCGGTGATGGGGATCTTCTGCAGCGCAGGATCCGATGGCGGAGCCGCCGCGTCGACGGTCGTTTCGGACGCCGTGTCGGTGCCCTCCTCATCGGTTGCGGTCAACGTGGCCACGGCAGTTCCACCGCCATCGCCGGCTGCCGCCTGGCGCTGGCGGTCCGACCGAACTGCACGTTTGTCGAGCTTGCCGGTGGCA
>CAYXMJ010000016.1:0-27881 GCA_964465915.1 uncultured Acidimicrobiaceae bacterium | reverse complement strand
GGGCAGCCAGGCCAATCTCGTGGTCTTCGACCCGTCCACCGAGAGCCTGGCGACGACGACACGGTCACGGTCGCAAAATGCCCCTTACCTCGGGCGCACCTGGCGGGGGATGGTACGCCACACGATCTACCGCGGTGGGCTGTCGTATTCGGCGCCGGGAACGGTGTCATGAGGGGCGCATTGGTGTTGGCCGACGGGACGGTCTTCAGCGGCACCGCCGTAGGCGCACCGGGAGTGGCTACCGGCGAGGTGGTCTTCAACACCGCCATGACCGGTTACCAAGAGATCGCCACCGACCCTTCCTATGCCGGCCAGATCGTCACAATGACCGCTCCCCACATCGGGAACTACGGCACCAACGGCCGGGACGACCAGGCGGACCGTCCGTTCTGCACGGGGTTGGTCGTCAGGTCGATGGCGCGCCGCGACTCATCATGGAGGTCCCAGGCGTCCTTTGGGGATTGGCTGCGTGCCACTGGGACGGTCGCCCTGGCCGACGTCGACACTCGGCGCCTGACTCGCCATCTGCGGGCCCACGGAGCGATGCCGGGAGCCATCGGCGCGGACGTGAGCACCACCGAGCTGGCCGACGCCGCCGGGTCTGCGCCGAGCATGGAGGGCAGGGACTTGACTCAGGCCGTCACCACCAACCGGCCTTACCTTGTATCTCCTCTGGGCGAGGTTCGGGCCCGTGTCGTGGCGATCGACTTTGGGATGAAGCGGGACATCGCCACCGCACTCACCGATCGCGGCTGCGAAGTCCATGTCGTTCCTGCAGGGACCACCACCGAGGCGATCCTCGCCCTCGATCCCTCGGGCGTCTTCCTCAGCAACGGGCCGGGCGACCCCGAACCGGTGACCCGGGGAGTTGCTACCGTTCGCGCCCTGCTGGGCAAGACACCGTTGATGGGCATCTGTCTCGGTCACCAGATTCTCGGTCTGGCCCTAGGAGCAAGGACCTACAAGCTGCCCTTCGGTCACCACGGTGGCAACCACCCGGTGCGCCGGTTGGCCGACGGCCACGTCGCCATCACTGCGCAGAACCACGGCTTTGCCGTGGATCTGTGGTCGCTGACCGGCACCACCCGCCCCCAGGTCGGAGCCGGATTGCCGGGCCCCAGCCTGCTCCCCGGCGAGGTCGAGTCCAGTTTTGGTTCCGTGATTGCCACTCACCAGAATCTGAACGACGGCACCCTCGAGGGGCTGGAGTGTCGGGACGTTGGTGCGTTCTCGGTGCAATACCACCCCGAAGCTGCCCCCGGTCCCAATGATGCGGTGTCGCTCTTTGACGACTTTGCTGCGCGTCTGGAGGGCCCCTGATGCCACGCCGCAGCGATCTCGAGACGATCCTTGTCATCGGGTCGGGGCCGATCATCATCGGACAGGCGTGCGAGTTCGACTACTCGGGGACCCAGGCGATCAAAGTCTTGAGGGAAGAGGGCTATCGAGTCGTGCTGGTCAACTCCAACCCGGCGACCATCATGACGGACCCGGAGTTCGCCGACGCCACCTACGTAGAGCCGATCACACCTCAAGTGGTGTCCGCCATCATCGACCGGGAGCGTCCCGACGCGTTGTTGCCGACATTGGGCGGCCAAACCGCACTCAACGTGACGACCGAGCTTGCCGCTGAGGGCATTCTGGAGAAGTACGGGGTTGAATTGATTGGGGCCGGGATCGACGCCATCGAGGCGGCCGAGGATCGGGGTCGATTCAAGAAGGTGATGGAGGGGATCGGGGTCACCACCGCTCGCGGCGCCTACGTCACCAACCTCGAGGACGCGCTCCAAGCTGCCGAGCAACTCGGCTATCCGGTCATGGTGCGCCCCTCATACATCCTGGGAGGCGGCGGTACCGGGGTTGCGCATGATCAGGACCAGCTCCGGGCCATCGTGAGCAACGGTCTCGATGCATCACCGGTGACCGAGGTACTCATCGAGGAATCGATCCTCGGCTGGAAGGAGTACGAACTCGAGGTGATGCGCGACGCAACGGACAACGCCGTGATCGTCTGTTCGATCGAGAACCTCGATCCGATTGGAGTCCACACCGGCGATTCGATCACCGTGGCGCCGGCCATGACTCTGTCCGATCGCGAGTACCAGGAGATGCGAGACGAAGCGATCGCCTGCCTGCGGGCCATCGGGGTCGAAACGGGCGGTTCCAATGTGCAGTTCGCCGTCGAACCCACAACGGGGCGACGCATCATCATCGAGATGAACCCGCGCGTGTCGAGGTCGTCGGCTCTGGCCTCGAAGGCGACGGGCTTCCCGATTGCCAAGATCGCCGCCAAACTCGCCGTCGGCTACACGCTCGACGAGATCGCTAATGACATCACTCTGGCAACCCCGGCATCGTTCGAGCCGGCACTCGACTACGTCGTGGTGAAGATCCCTCGGTTCGACTTTGCCAAGTTCCCGTCTGTTGCCGGGGTCTTGGGTACC
Organism: uncultured Acidimicrobiaceae bacterium; assembly: GCA_964465915.1. GTDB lineage: Bacteria > Actinomycetota > Acidimicrobiia > Spongiisociales > UBA5794 > CAVPHV01. Next base: position 25,437 of record CAYXMJ010000016.1, on the reverse strand, counting down.
TCGATGCAGAGCGTCGGGGAGGCAATGGCCATCGGGCGCACCTTCCCAGAAGCACTCCAGAAGGCCATTCGGAGCCTTGAGACCGGCCGAGCCGGTCTCAACGCTGATCCCGCCGAAGTCGGCTACCTGGAAATCGATACGGCCACTCTCATCGCGCAGAGCGCGCCGGCCACACCCGAGCGACTGTTCTTGGTGGCAGAAGCCCTGCGCCGCGGTGTCGATCCCGGGCTGTTGTGTGAGGTGACGGCGATCGATCTCTGGTTCATCGATCAGCTTCTGCAGATCGTCGAGACTCGTGAGGTGCTGGCGGCGGGCGGCTCCACCCGGGAGACAGCCGTGACGGCGAAACGGATGGGTTTCAGCAACCAGCAACTCAGCCACCTGTGGGACCTCACAGAAGCTGAGGTTCACGGTCGGCTCCGCTCCTGGGACATCACGCCCACCTTCAAGACGGTCGACACGTGCGCCGCCGAGTTCGAGGCGAAAACCCCGTATTTCTACAGCACCTACGAGGAAGAGTGCGAGGCAGCAGCGGCCGGTGATCGCACCGTTGTCGTGCTGGGGTCAGGGCCAAACCGCATCGGCCAGGGGATCGAATTTGACTATTGCTGTGTGCACGCGTCGTTTGCGTTGAGCGAAGCCGGCTACACGACCGTGATGATCAACTGCAACCCGGAGACTGTCTCGACGGACTACGACACATCGGATCGGTTGTACTTCGAGCCGCTCACCGTTGAGGACGTGCTCGCCGTGATCGAAGTAGAGCGACCCACGGCCGTCATCGTACAGTTGGGCGGTCAGACCCCGCTCTCGTTGGCGCATGCCTTGGAGAACCACGGCGTCACTATCGCCGGGACAGCGCCGGATGCCATCGATATCGCGGAGGATCGCGAGCGGTTTTCGGACATGTGCCGCCGGGTCGGCATTCCGCAGCCGCCGCACGGGACGGCGACCTCGGTGTTCGAGGCTGAGGAGGTGGTCGACCGCATCGGACTGCCGGCCCTCATCCGGCCTTCGTACGTGTTGGGTGGCCGCGCCATGCGGATCATCTACACCGTCGATGAGCTCACCCGATACCTCCACGAACTGTATGGGGCCGTACCAGGTGGCGAGGTCGACCTGAGCGACGCGCCGCTGCTGATCGATCGGTTCCTCGAGGGTGCGGTCGAGGTCGACATCGACGGCGTCTACGACGGCAGCGAGTTGTACGTCGGGGCAGTCATGGAGCACGTCGAGGAGGCGGGCGTACATTCGGGCGATTCGGCCTGTGTGGTACCCCCACCGACGCTGTCGAAGGCGATCGTCGACGAGATCATTGACTACACCACACGGTTGGCGTCCGCACTCGAGGTTCGGGGCCTGATCAACATTCAGTTCGCGGTCCGGGGTGAAGAGGTGTTCGTCCTCGAGGCAAACCCACGGGCGTCGCGGACCGTGCCCTTCATCTCGAAGGCAACCGATGTCCCCCTGGCCAAGGTGGCCACCCGGGTCATGATGGGCGAAACCCTCGCCGAGCTACGGGCCGCGGGCCTCATCCCCGGCCGGCGTCTGGCACCCGACTTTGTCGCCGTGAAGGAGGCAGTGTTGCCGTGGTCCCGGTTCCCGGGCGAGGACACGCGGCTCGGCCCCGAGATGCGAGCGACCGGCGAGGTGATGGGCATCGGTGTGGACGTCGGCATTGCCTACGCCAAGGCCTTGCTGGCTGCCGGCCACGAGGTCCCCGCCGGCGGGACGTTGTTTCTCTCCCTGTCGGATCGCGACAAGAAGGCGGGAGTGGAAGTGGCCCGCATCTTCAGCTCGATCGGGTTCCGGATCCTGGCCACGCACGGTACGGCCGGCCACCTGGCTCGCAACGGGATCAGCGCAACCCACGTCGACAAGGTGGGCGAGGGACCGTACGACCCGGTTCGGCTACTCGAAGACGGCGAGATCGACCTCGTGGTCAACACCCCACGGGGTCGGCGCGCCCGCGGCGACGGCGGTCTGATCCGCCGAGCAGCTAGCCGTCACGGCGTCGCGTGTGCCACCACGATTCAGGGCGGCATGGCGATCGCCCGCAGCCTCCAAGCCGGGGGAGCGGCAGTGACGGCCGTCCGCTCCCTCCAATCCCACCACCAGGCGGCTCGCCGTGGTTGATCTCGCGACCCGGCTGGGGCCACTCTCGTTGCGTTCTCCGCTTGTCGCTGCATGCGGCACGGTCGGGTCTGTCGTGGACTTTGCCGCGGTTGGCGCACTCGAAGCTTATGGAGCGGCGGTTGCCAAATCGGTGAGCGACGTGCCGTGGCCGGGCAGGCCCACGCCGCGGATGGCGACAACCGAAGTGGGCATGCTGAATGGAATCGGGATTCAGAACCCCGGAGTCACGGCATGGGTCGCCGACGTCGGACCGCAACTCGCCAATGTCGGGGTCCCGGTGTGGGGATCGGCGGTTGGCCACTCCGCAGGTGCCTTCGGCAAGGTGGCCGCGACGTTGGCAGATGCCGGCGTGGCCGCCATCGAGGTGAACCTGTCGTGTCCCAATCTCGAGGGGGGCGGCATGTTTGCCCTCGACCCCAACGCTTCGGCCGACGTCATCGGTACGGTGCGAGCCGCAACTCAGCTGCCGATCGGCGCCAAGCTATCGCCCAACTCGGAGGACATCGTGACGGTGGCTCGTGCTGTGAGCGAAGCCGGCGCAGATTGGGTCGTCCTCACCAACACGGTGTGGGGGGCCGGAATCGATATCGAAACCCGTCGCCCGCAGCTATCCGGCGTGGTCGGTGGCTATTCGGGCAAGGCGATCAAGCCGATTGCCATGCGTTGCGTCTGGGAGGTTGCCGCCGCTCTCCCCGATCTCCCGATTGTGGGGTGCGGCGGTGTCACCCACGGCCGCGACGTCGTCGAGTACCTCCTAGCGGGGGCAAGCGCAGTGGCAATGGGCACCGTCCACTTTGCGGAGCCTCGGGCCGGTCGCAGGGTGCTGGCCGAATTGAACCAGTACTGCGAGCAACACGGAGTCGCGACCGTCCCCGAACTCATTGGAGGAGCTCGACCATGGCAATGACGTCGCCACCCGTGTTGGTGGCTCTCGATGTGGCCACAGCGGAAGATGCGGTCCGCATGGCGAAGACCGTTGCTCCCCACGTTGGCGGATTCAAGATCGGTCTCGGGCTCCTCCACGGACCCGGTCCGGCTACGGTCGCCGCACTGGCCGAGCTGGGCAAGCCGGTGTTCGCCGACGCCAAGCTGCACGACATCCCGACACAGGTCGGCGCCGCGGCCACCCGCTTGGGACGATGGGGAGCGTGCTGGGTGACCGCGCACGTCTCCGGGGGCGAGGCGATGATGCGCGCCGCGGTGGAAGGTCTGTCCACGGGTTCTGACGGGACAGCCGGCCTGCTCGGTGTCACGGTGCTCACGTCGCTCGATCCGGCAGCTCTGAGTGCCGTCGGCATTCCGACCAGCCCCGGCAAGCTGGTTTCACGCATGGCGCGGGTCGCGGCGCGAGCCGGTTGCGAAGGCCTGGTGTGTTCCCCGCAGGAACTCGGCGTTGTCGCCGAGGTGGCGCCCGCACTGACCACGGTCATCCCGGGGATCCGTCCAGGGGGTGCCGCCGGCGACGATCAGAGTCGCGTCGCCACCCCTGGCGAGGCTATCGCTCGTGGAGCCGATTGGTTGGTGATCGGGCGCCCGATCACTCGAGCCGCTGATCCAGCCGCAGCCGCGGCGGCGATCGCCGAGAGCATTGCGGGGACCATCAAGCCCTGACCTGTGACGGAGGTTCGGGGCCTCGGGACAAGAAGATGCCGCCACGCTGGCGATTCTGGTTGATAGAGTTCGACCGGAGACATCAGGGAGGGACATTGCCACCACCACAGTTGACCGACGAACAGCGTCGTGCCGCACTCGAGAAGGCGGCCGAGGCGCGCCGGGTGCGCGCCGAGGTCAAGGAGCTTCTCAAGACGGACAGTTTGTCACTGAGCGAAGTGTTTGAGCGCGCTGAAACCGACGAGTTGGTGGCGGGGACCAAGACCTATGCCATCCTGGTTTCCATGCCGGGCGTCGGCAAAGTGAAGGCCAAGCGCATCATGGAGGAGTATGGAATCGCCGAAAGTCGTCGGATCCGAGGGCTCGGAACCCGGCAACGCGCCGTCCTCCTCGAGCTTTTTCCCTGACCCAACCGCCAAGGGGCTCCTATTGGTTGTGTCCGGACCCTCCGGTGCGGGCAAGTCGAGCGTTGTCCACGGAGTGGCCGATCAGGTGCCCTTCCATTTCTCGGTATCCGCCACCACGCGGGCCCCACGCCCCGGCGAAACCGACGGCGAGGACTACTTCTTCGTGTCGCGTGACGAGTTCGAGGGTCTGGTCGCAGCGGGTGATCTACTCGAGTGGGCCGAGTACAGCGGCTACCTCTACGGGACGCCACGCCGCCCGGTACTCGAGCATCTCGACCGAGGTGAGCACGTCGTCCTCGATATCGAGAACGACGGCGCCGGCCAGGTGAAGCGCTCCTACCCGGACTCGGTCCTGGTATTCATCATGCCGCCGTCCATCAAGACCCTCGAGCAACGCCTCCGCGACCGTGGCGACACCTCGCCCCAAGACGTGGCGCGGCGCCTCGGAGTCGCTCGACAACAGATTGCGGACGCCGAGGCCAATTTCGACTTCTTGGTCACCAACGCCGATCTCGACACCGCCATCTCCGAAGTGGTCTCTATACTGAGCGACCCGGAACTCGCACGTGCGCGCGCGTCCCGGTCCATCCCGGCCCCAGGAGACCACACCAGATGATGATCGAACCGCCCATCGGGCAACTGCTCAGCAAGACCGACTCCCGCTTCGGACTCGTCGTCCTTGCGGCGCGCCGTGCCCGTCAGATCAACGCCTACTTCAATCAGTTGGGTGAGGGCCTGGGCAGCTACGTTCCCCCGCAGGTCCACAGCCTCTCGCGCAAGCCGCTGTCGATCTCGCTCGAGGAGATCGACACCGACAAGGTCGTCATCCAGGTCGAAGAGGAGTAGGGCACCGCGCCGCGGTCGCCCCTGAACCGGGAGCGTTGACCTCATGCTGACCGGCCGCCATATCGTGCTGGGAGTGTCGGGAGGCGTTGCGGCCTACAAATCCGCCTACCTCGCTCGGCGCCTCATTGAACGTGGCGCCGAAGTCCGGGCGGTGATGACGCCTTCGGCCGTCGAGTTTCTCGGACCCCAAACGCTTGCCGCTATCTGCGGGGTCGAACCACTGCTCGACCTCTTCGGGCAATCAGACGTGAGCCCCCACACGACGTTGGGCCGGTGGGCCGACGCCGTCGTGATCGCGCCGGCAACGGCCGCAACGCTGGCACGCCTTGCCAACGGCCTGTCCGATGGCGCACTCGCCGCGACCGTGCTCGCCAGCGACGCACCGCTGCTGGTGGCGCCCGCGATGCACACCGAGATGTGGGAGCACCCTGCCACTCAGCGCAGCGTGGTCACGCTGGGCGCCGACGGATGCACCTTCGTGGGACCGGTCAGCGGCGAACTTGCCGGCGGGGATGTTGGATTGGGACGGATGGCCGAACCAGACGACATCGCCACTGCGCTCGATGACATGTTGACGGGAGACCTCGAGGGCTGGAACGTATTGGTCTCAGCGGGAGGCACCCGAGAACCAATCGATCCGGTTCGCTACATCGGCAACCGCTCATCGGGGAAGATGGGCAACGCCATTGCCGGCGCAGCCTCCCGGCGCGGGGCCCAGGTCACCCTGGTCACGAGTGCGCCACCTCCCGAGGCCGCCGGGGTGCGGGTCGTGACCGTCGAAACGGCGCAAGAGATGGCCGACGCGGTGTGGTCGGCCGCAGCAGATTGCGACGTCGCCGTGCTCGCGGCCGCAGTCGCCGACTTCCGGCCCGTCGGGACGGCCGGGGGGAAGCTCAAACGGGCCGATGGGCCACCTCAGATAGTGCTCGAACCGACCCCGGACATTCTTGCCGGTGTCGCCTCCATGGAACCCCGACCTTTCCTCGTTGGCTTCGCGGCCGAGACCGGATCGCTCGGTGGAGCCGTCGACAAGGCACGCCTCAAGGGCGTTGACCTCCTCGTCGGCAACGACGTCTCACGCCCCGGCTCAGGATTTGGCACCTCCACGAACGAGGTCACAGTGATCACCCCCGACGGCGTGGCAAACGATTGGCCCTTGCTCACCAAAGACGAGGTTGCCGAGCGCCTTTGGGATCAGGTGCGTCAGATGCGCACAGAGCCGGGAGACTCTCGCTGATCCGAGTCGCCCAGGTTGTCCCGGAACTCCCGACCTTCGCAGTCGACGACGGTTTCGCCTACCGCATCCCCGACACGCTGGGTGAGGTGTCGGTAGGTTCGGTGGTGCGGGTCCCGCTCGGGGGTCGCCGGGTGCGCGGCTACGTCGTTGACCTGAGGGAGGTCCAACCCGGGGGTCGACCACTCAAGGACATCATGGCCGTGTCGGGCGACTACACCGTGTTCGATGCACGGCTCCTGCAGACGCTGCGATGGTCCGCCATGCACTATGTGGCCCCGCTTGGTGCCGTGCTCGGCAGGGCCGCACCCCCCAACCTGCCCCGTCGCCGGGTCGGCGAAGACTTCCCCGCCGTCGAGCAGGTCCCCAGCCCGCTGCCTGCCGTCGCTGATGCTCTCGAGCGTGGCGCCCGAATCCGGCCTCAGTACCTGATCGGAACCGGGCCCTGGGTCGACACCACGGTTGCGGTGGTCGCGGCATCCGCAGCCGCCGACCGCTCCGCCATGGTGGTATTGCCCACCGTGGCCGAAGCCGAAGCCGTTGCGGAAGCCTTGACGGCCGCATACGGCGAGCGGGTTGCCTACGCCACTTCGTCGCTCCCGCACCGAGATATCACGAAGTCGTGGGTCAAGGGCCGCACCCGCCCTGGCACGATCGTCGTGGGAACCCGGGAGGTGGCGTTGTGGCCCGTGGCGGCGCTGGGTCTCGCCATTGTCGTGGAAGAGGGACGCCGTGCGATGAAGGCGCCGGCAAGCCCGACGCTGCATGTGCGCGAGGTGATCCGGCGGCGTTCCACTGTTGAGCGCTTCAGCGTGGTGTTCGCCGGTCCCGTGCCGACTGGTGAGTTGATCGCGGCCGGCACCGAGGCGCATGAACCCGCGGGCCGCGCCTGGCCACTTGTGGAGATCGTCGACCGGTCCGAGGATCCGCCGGGTGCCAACTTGGTGGGCGAGCGGGTGCGGCGTGCTCTGCAGGGTCTGGTCCGGCGAGATGGAACGGCCTTCGTGCTGGTTCACCGCAGGGGCTACGCGCCGGCGTTTCGCTGCGTGCAGTGCCGCGAGATCCGAAGGTGCCCCCAGTGTGGTGCAGCCGCCGGACGCGGCGATACGTGTCGCCGCTGTGGGACCACGATGGCAAGTTGTGCCGAGTGTGGCGGGGAGCGTTTCGAGCCGCTCGGCGCCGGCGTGGGACGGATCGTCGACGAGCTGGCTCGGAGCATCGGCGATGCCGTCGGCCCGCCGGGTAGCGGGCGACCAGTGATCGTCGGCACCGAAAGGGACCTTCCCGAACAGCCCCCGGTCGATCTTTCCATTGCCGTCGATGCTGATGCGTTGTTGCTGGCACCCAACTATCGCGCCGAAGAGGAAGCCCTGCGGCTCCTGGCCCGGCTGGCGGGCACGGTGCGGCGCGGCAGCGGAAATCGATGCATCATCCAGACCAGCCAGCCGGGCCACCCAGCCATTGCTGCGCTGCGTCACGGCCACCCGAGCGAGTTCCTCGCCGACGTAGTCGCCATCCGTCAGGAGCAGCAGTTTCCGCCGATGGGGGAGCTCATTGCGCTGGACGTGCGTAATGCGCCCTCCGACTTTGGCGATGAGCTGGCGGCGGCAGCAGCGGATGATGCCGCGGTACTTGGCCCGGCCTCAACACCCGACGGGGAACGCTGGTTGATCCAAGGCTCCGACCTGCGCCGGCTCAAGGTCAGCCTCCGACCATTGGTTCAGGGTTGGCGAGACGCCGGAGCTCGGGTCCGGGTCGACGCCGATCCGATCGACTTGTGAGGGAAGGTGGATGTCACAAGGTTGCGGAACGGCGACACCGAGTGGGCTGCGCTAATCTCTCGCCCCGAGAGGAGCTTCCGTGCCCATCTTCCCCATTCGTACGTTCGGTGACCCGGTGCTGCGCACCGTTGCGGCTCCGATCGATGGCTTCTCCAGCGAGCTCGAGCGCCTCGTCGACGACATGCTCGAGACCATGTATGAAGCACCGGGTGTCGGCTTGGCCGCCCCCCAGATCGGCATTTCGAAGGCGATCTTCGTGGCCGACATCGGCGATGGTCCCCTCGTCATGGCAAACCCAACGATCGCCGAGCTCGACGGCTCGTGGACCTTCGACGAAGGCTGCCTGTCGGTCCCCGGGCGCTTCTGGCCGATCAAACGCCCTGGATACGCAAAGGCGACGGGATTTGGTCTCGACGGCGATGCGATCGAGTTCGAGGGCGATGAGCTGATGGGGCGAGTCCTCCAGCACGAGATCGACCACCTCAACGGCATGCTGCTCATCGAACGGCTCGGCCGGAGAACCAAGAAGCAGGTTCTGCGTGAGCTGCGCGATGAGGCGCTCGGCCACACTGCGAATCTCTGATGCGCGCCGCATTCCTCGGTACGCCTTCCGCTGCCGTGCCCACCCTGGCGGCACTCGTTGATGTCGTCGACGTTGCCCTGGTGGTGACGCGGCCGGACGCCGCACGCGGCCGGTCCGGCACCAAGATCGCTCCCCCGATCAAGACTGCGGCGGGTGAATGGGGCTTGCCCGTGGCGCAACCGGCAACCCACCGGGACCTGTTTGCCGTCTTGTCCGATCACGCCATCGACCTCGGGGTCGTTGTCGCCTACGGCCGGATCCTGCGTCCCGAGGTGCTCGCCCTGCCCCGCTACGGGTTTCTCAACGTGCACTTCTCGTTGCTTCCCCGCTGGAGGGGCGCCGCGCCGGTGGAGCGGGCGATCCTGGCGGGCGACAGTATCACCGGCGTGAGCCTGATGGCGCTCGATGAGGGCATGGACACGGGGCCGGTGATCGCCGTGCGCGAAACCCCGATTGCTCAAGCCGAGACTGGCGGCACGCTGACCGCACGACTCTCGTACCTCGGTGCGGAACTGCTCGACGATACGTTTCCCGGCTTTGTCAGCGGGGCCAGGGTGCCGGCGCCCCAGATCGAGGCGGCCGCCACCCATGCCGCACCCCTGACGGTCGCCGAGGCGAGGGTTGACCTACAACAAACGGCGGCGGCGGCGCAGCGCGTCGTCATGGCCTTCAATCCGCGGCCGGGTGCCTGGACCATGGTTGCGGAGGACCGTCTCAAGATCTGGCAGGCGTCGGTCAGCGAAGAAGACGTCTCTGTCGGCCACATCGAGGTGCGCGACGGCCGGCCCGTGCTGGGGTTCTGGGATGGGGCACTGGAACTTGTCGAAGTGCAACCCGCCGGCAAGCGCCCGATGCCCGGGACCGACTGGGCGAGAGGCCGCCAGGGTGCGGGTGCCATCGTCGATCCGGTCCAAACGTGAAGCCGGGGGTCGCGGTTCGTGTCGCCGCGGCCGACATCGTCAGGCGTATCACAGATGAGGGCGCCTATTCGAACGTGATCTTGCGGACCGCCGGTGAACGCTTCGACGACCGTGACCGCAAGACGTTCGAACACCTGGTCCGGGTGACGATCCGCTACCTCTTGCCAATCGACCGCGCCCTCGACTCAGCGCTGAACCGGCCACTCGACGACCTCGATCCCGCAGTGCGTGCTGTGCTCCGCGTCGGTGGCGCCGAATTGATCGTCGATCGCACCGAGCCATACGCGGTGGTCGACAGCGCGGTGGAAGCGGCTCGCGCCGCAGACGCCGGCCGAGCATCCGGGTTCATCAACGGCGTCTTGCGCTCGGTGTCTCGGGCGACTGAGAAGGCAGGGGAGGGGCAGGGGTTCGATCCCGACCGCGACTTCGGCATACCGCGCTGGATGTATCGGCAGATAACCGCCGCGCTACCGGGCGAAGCTGGAGCTGAGTTCTTTGCCGCCTCGAACGCTGCGATGGGGATCGGGGTCCGGTACCGCAGAGAGCCGTTCCCCGAAGACTCGGTGGGTATAGGCGGCGCCGCCTATCTGGACGCGGACCGGGCGATGGAGCTGAAACGAGAGGGGACGGTTGACCTCATTGATCCGGCATCGACGGCGGTGGGTCTGGCGCTCGCACCCGAACCGGGCCAGCGCGTCTTCGACATGGCAGCCGCCCCAGGGGGCAAGACGGCGCACCTGTGGGATCTCATGGACGGTGACGGGTTCCTTGTCGCAGCCGATCGCAACGAGCGCAGACTGGCCAGTGCCCGGCGCCGCCTCGCCGCCATGGACGTCGACGCCCGCTTTGTCGCCATGGACGGCCGAGCCCCGGCACTACAAAGGGCGTCGTTTGACCGGGTCCTCCTGGACGCTCCCTGTACCGGTCTGGGGACGCTGCGACGGCGCCCCGAGATACGGCAAAGACTCGACCCGGATAGTCCGCACCGGCTTGCTCCGGTCCAGCGCAACCTGCTCGACGAGTCGCTTGCGCTGGTGGCCCCTGGTGGGAGGCTCGTCTACTCGGTGTGTACTGTGTTTCCGGAGGAGACGATCGACATCATTGCCGACCGCGACGCTCATCCCCCGGTCGGGCTGCCCGGCGAGCCGTGGGGTAACGGCTGGCTGCTGGCTCCGCACACCAGCGGCACCGATGGCATGTTCATCGCGGTCATCGACGTCTGAGGCTCGCCGGGTCGTCGGCTACTCGATCACGATGTCGGTGATGCCCTCATCCGCCGCTGGGTAGCTCATGTCGAGACCACGCAATGTCTTGACTAGCGTCTCGGCCATCACGATGTTGCGGTACCACTTGCGGTTCGCCGGCACGATGTACCACGGAGCCCACTCGGTGCTGGTGCGTTCCAGGGCGATCTCGAACGCCTTCATATAGTCATCCCACAGGGCGCGGTGCTCGAGGTCGCCGGCGCTGAACTTCCAGTTCTTCGCCGGATCGTCGAGGCGTGCCTGAAGGCGCTCTTTCTGCTCCTCCTTCGAGATGTGAAGGTAGAACTTGACGATGGTGGTGCCCTCGTCGGCGAGGAGCTCTTCGAACGCGTTGATGTGGCCGTAGCGGCGCATCCAGCGCTCTTCGGACGCCAGCCCGAGCACGCGAACGACAAGAACGTCCTCGTAGTGGCTGCGGTTGAATACGGCGATCTCACCGTTGCCCGGCGTGTTGCGGTGGATGCGCCACAGGTAGTCGTGGGCGAGCTCCTCGGATGTGGGGGCCTTGTAGTTGGCGACCCGAACGCCTTGGGGATTGAGAGGACCAAAGACGTTGCGGATCGCCCCATCCTTGCCCCCGGTGTCCATCGCTTGGATGACGACCAGCAGTTTGTGCCGATCCTCTGCCCACAGCAGACGCTGCAGCTCGGTCAGCTCCACCAGCAACTCCTTGAGGTACTGCTTGCCCTCGGCCTTGCCACCGGGGAAGTCCGCGACATCTCGCGGGTCCCACTGGCTCAGGTCAACCTCCGCCCCCGGCGCAACTCGATACCGGTCAATGTCCATTCCCAACCTCCGCGGTGAGTCCACCATCGTTGCGACGGCCTCTGGATTGGCACGGTAGTCGGGTCTCGACCAGCCTATCCTCCTCAGATGATCAAGCAGCCTCGTATCGCCCCCTCGATCCTTGCGGCAGACTTCGCCCGCCTCGGCGAGGATGTGGCAGGGATTGCCGACTTCGTCGACATGCTCCACATCGACGTGATGGACGGGCACTTTGTACCCAACATCTCCCTGGGAATCCCCGTGATTGAGTCATTGCGCCGCGTCACCGATCTTCCCTTCGATTGCCACCTGATGATGACCAACCCGGACTCCTACTTCGAGCCGCTCAAGGCGGCCGGCGCTGACATCGTCACCGTCCATATGGAGGTGTTCCCCGACCCGACCGGCGTGGCACAGCGCGCCAGGGATGAAGGCCTCCGGTTTGGCTTGGTGGTCAACCCACCGACCCCGCTTGCCGCCCTCGAGCCCTATATCGAGCTGTGCGACATGGTCCTCGTGATGTCGGTCAACCCAGGTTTTGGCGGTCAGAAGTTCATCGGGGACGTTTTGGACAAAGTCGCGGCTGCCAGAAAGCTGGTTGACTCGCGAGGTTTGTCGACCGATGTAGAGATCGATGGTGGCATCGGGCCCGAGAATATCGGTCTCGCCAGAGAAGCCGGTGCCGACGTCTTTGTGGCCGGCAGTTCCATCTTCCGGGCCGAAGACCCCGTAGCGGCCATCCAGGCCATGCGGACAACTATGAATACGCAGGAGCAGGATGCAGGAGCGAGTCCTCGTCGTTGATGACGATCCGGACATTCTCCAATTTGTGAGGGTGAATCTCGAACTCGAGGGGTTCGAGACAGAGACCGCGGCCAACGGCCGGATCGCGCTCGACAGCGCCAAAGAGAAGCCACCGGATCTGGTGTTGCTGGACGTCATGATGCCGGAGATGGATGGCCTGACGGTGTTGCGCAGGATGCGCAGCGCCCCCGCCACCTCGAATGTTCCCGTCATTTTGCTCACGGCCAAGGCCTTGGCGGAGGACCGGGTCAAAGGTCTCAACCTGGGCGCCGACGACTACATCACCAAGCCATTCGACGTCGAGGAACTGATGGCCCGGGTGCGCACCGTACTGCGCCGGGCTCAGCACATGAGGGATCTCTCTCCGCTGACCGGTCTGCCCGGGAATTTCCGCATCACCCGCACTCTCGAGGAGAAGGTCCGTGACGGTGGCAGGTTTGCCGTGGTGCACGCCGACCTCGACAACTTCAAGTCGTTCAACGACCACTACGGCTTCATGCGCGGCGACTCCGTCATCAAGTTCTCCGCAGATGTGCTGCTCAGGGCCGCCGAAGACTCGGGAGACACTGAGGCGTTTGTCGGTCACGTCGGCGGAGACGACTTCGTTGCCGTCATCGACCCCAACTACGTCGAGGAGTTCTGCAAGGCCTCGATCAGGTACTACGACGACGGAATCCTGGACTTCTACGACACTGCCGACGCTCTGCAGGGCTACATCGAAGTGATGGACCGCCGCGGCGAACGCCACGCCTTCCCCATCTCGTCGTTGTCGCTCGGCGTAGCCACCAACGTGCGACGCAGGATCAACTCGGAATGGGAGGCCTCGGCCATCGCCTCCGAGATGAAGGAGTACGCTAAGCGCCAGGCGGGCTCCGTCTACGAGATCGACCGCCGGACCTAGCCCCCGGCGCGGTCGTACACTTGTTCTCAACTGCCTTGCTGTTCCCACCGCGGCCGGCATGCAGCGTTCCGATCCCCAGGAGGGGGACCGCAGGTGTCGTCGCCTCACGAGACTCAGACTACCGAGCCGCCAGGCTCACCCCCGGTGCATTGGGCGATGGAACGCGCCTTGGCCCTCGCAGCCGGCACCGCGCCACACCCCAATCCGCGCGTTGGCGCCGTGGTAGTGGCTCCGGACGGCAGCGTCGTCGCGGAGCATGCTCACGCCGGACCGGGGACACCCCACGCTGAGGCCGCCGCCGTTGGGGCGGCGGGCGATGCCGCTCGGGGCGCGACGGTCTACGTCACTCTCGAACCTTGTGCCCATCAGGGCAAGACTCCGCCATGCACAGAACAGCTGATGGCGGCGGAGGTGGGAGCCGTCGTGATCGGAGCCGCGGACCCCGACCCCAGAGTCAACGGCCGCGGCATCGCCAACCTCCGAGATGCCGGGATCGAAGTGACGATGAGCGACGCCACGATGGCCGAGCGCCTCGACCCCGGCTACTTCCACCATCGACGCACCGGCCGGCCCCGCGTGACTCTCAAGATCGCTGCCACCATCGACGGCCAGGTCGCCGCGGCCGACGCCACCAGCCAGTGGATCACCTCACCGGGGGCCAGAGCCGACGGTCATCGGTTGCGGGCCGCCACCGATGCTGTGTTGGTCGGCGCCGGGACCTTGCGGGACGACGACCCGGAACTGACGGTGCGACTCGAGGGCTACACCGGCCGTCAGCCGCTCCCGGTGGTTGTCGCCGGAGCCCAACCGCTGCCGATCGACAGGAAGCTGTACGGGCGCGATCCCCTCATTTATGTCCCCGCCCTCGCAGGCAACCCCCCGGCCGGGGCCACCACGGTGAGCGCCGCCGGTGCGGCTGAGGTCGACTTGGAGATGATGCTGACGGACCTCGGTCGGCGAGGAGTTGTCGACCTCCTCGTCGAGGGAGGCCCAACGATGGCAGCCGCGCTGCTTGCCGCCGGATATGTCGACTGCCTCATCGTCTATCTGGGTGCGAAGGTGGCCGGAGGGCTTGGCCGTGGCATGTTCGACGCCCGGTTTCCAACTTTGTCGGCGGTCCGGGACGTCATAATCACCGACGTCCGTAGGCTGGGGCCGGACCTGCGCCTCGATATCGAACTGGGAGCCATGGAGTGACTCAACCGACTGAGATCAAGGTCATCCGAGTGGCCGCTGCTCGCCTCCCGACTGCCTACGGGGAGTTCGTCGCTTACGGCTACCGCGCGTCGCCCAACGAGGCAGAACACGTCGCCTTGGTGGTCGGGTCCGTGCGTGGCGAGCAGGACGTTCTCGCCCGCGTTCACTCCGAGTGCTTGACCGGTGACGTGTTTGCCAGCGAGCGCTGTGACTGTGGCATGCAGCTGAGTGAGGCCCTGCGGCTTGTCGCCGCCGAAGGGCGCGGCATCGTTGTCTACAACCGGGACCATGAGGGTCGGGGAATTGGGTTGCTTGCCAAGCTCGACGCCTACAGCTTGCAGGACGAAGGACTCGACACCGTCGAGGCCAACGAGACGCTCGGCCATCCTGCCGACGGGCGTGACTACGGCGTGGCTGCGCAGATCCTTCACGACCTCGGGGTCGGCAGTGTGCGCCTGCTCACCAACAACCCGGACAAGATCCGGCAGCTCCGTGCCTGGGGCGTCGACGTCAGCGGCCGGGTACGCCACGAGGTGGGTCTCACCCGGCACAACGACGGCTATCTGGCCACCAAAGCGGAGAAGCTGGGCCACCTCATCACCGGCAACGGCACCGACGGTTCCGACGGGGGTTGAGCCCAGCGCGGTGCGGCGCTGGACAGTACGCCCAACCCTCGTATACTCCAGGCCACAACCGAGCAAAGCGGGGGCGCTGCCTCCCACCCGGCCACGGACTTGCGTGCGCCGAGGTCTACGACCAAGGGCAGCACTTCGCGTCGTGCTGCCCTTTCTGTTGGGCAGACTGCGAGCAAGAGAACGACGACCAAGGAGGGTCTTCTTATCTCCAAGGAACCGAGGGTCAACGAGAAGATTCGGGCTCGTGAAGTCCGGCTTGTCGACCCAGACGGCGGGCAGATTGGTATCAAAGGGATCGATGAAGCCAGATGGCTGGCCGACCAGCTCGGCCTCGATCTTGTTGAGGTAGCTGCCGACTCCAGACCACCCGTAGTCCGCATGATGGACTACGGCAAGTTCAAGTACGAAGCGTCGGTGCGGGCGCGTGAAGCTCGCAAGAAGCAGACGCGAACCGTCATCAAAGAGGTCCAGTTTCGTCCCAAGATCGGGCAGAGCGACTTCGAGGTGAAGCGGAAGCGGGTCGTGCGGTTCCTCGGCGAGGGCGACAAGGTAAAGGTAACAATGAGGTTCCGTGGCCGCGAGGTCACCCACCCGGAGATCGGTCGGGACATCCTGCGCCGGCTCACCGAGAGTGTCGAGAACCTGGGAGTGGTGGAGACCCCGCCCCGCCTCGACGGCCGGCAGATGACCCTAGTGCTGGCGCCCCTGCCCCGGTCGGAACGATTGAAGTACGAAGCAAGCCAGGCGGCGGCCAACGCCGCGGCAGATGAAACGGTCAATGAGGACGAAGGCGCAGAATCGCCGGAGGCCGATGGGGCCGCCGAGGGTCCCGAGATCTTCGATGCTGTCGAAGCCGCCGACGCAGCAGAGGTCATCGAGGCGATCGAGGCCAGCGAGGAGTTCGAAGAACTCGAGGCCGCTGAGGTAGTTGAAGTAGCGGAGGCAGTCGAAGCCACCGAGGCAATTGAGACGATTGAGGCCGGCGAACAGGGCCAGGAGCCGGCGACCGAATAGGAGCGTGAAAGCGTGCCGAAACAGAAGACACACAAGGGTGCTGCCAAACGGATGAAAGTCACCGGCAGCGGCAAGATTCGCCATCGCAATGCGTGGCGAGTCCACAACCGCCACAAGCGCAACGCCCGTCGCTGGCGCCGTGCCAAGGGCATGAGCACGCTCACCGGCGGCAACGCCAAGCGGGCCGGACGCCTGCTGGGCAGGTAGGAGGAACGAGATGGCAAGGGTCAAACGCGCAGTCAATGCACGCAAGAAGCGCCGCAAGGTCATGGAGCGCGCCTCGGGTTACACCGGGGCGAGGAGCCGCCGCTACCGCACCGCTCGGGAGCAAACGCTCAACTCGATGCAGTACGCGTACCGCGACCGTCGGGCTCGCAAGGGCGACTTCCGCCGCTTGTGGATCATGCGGATCAACGCAGCAGCACGTCTCAACGGGTCAACCTATTCACAGATGATCGCCGGCCTCAAATCCGCCGAGGTGGATGTCGACCGCAAGATGCTCGCCGACATGGCGGTCAACGATCCCGATGCATTCTCCAAGCTCGTTGCGGTGGCAACTGCAGCAGCGGAGTGACATCAACGAAGTGCGTGCAGCGGCCGGAGGAACCCCGGCCGCTGTTCTGTTTGTGGGTTGCGATCGAGATGCAGACGGCGGAAGCACCATGATCACCTCTCCTCAGAACCCCCAAATCGTGGCCGCAGCCAAACTGCATCGGTCTCGGCGCCGCTCCGAGACCGGCTCAACGCTGCTCGAAGGACCGCTCCTCGTCGCCGAGGCATTGGCTACCGGCGTCGAACTGAGCACCATCTACGCCACGGATGCCGACCCCGACGCACCGTGGCACGGCATGGTGGGGGACACCGCGGTTGTCGAGGTGACGCCTCAGGTCCTCGCCAAACTCGCAGGCACGGAACATCCGAGAGGTCCCATCGCGGTTCTCAAGATCCCAACGGCACCCCGGGCGGCACGCCGCGACACCGTGGCGTTGATAGGACTGGCGGACCCGGGTAACGCCGGCACCATCATCCGCTCCGCCGGTGCGTTCGGCTTCCAGATTGCGTTTGGGGCCAACACGGTCGATCCCTGGGCGCCAAAGGTCCTCCGCTCCGGCGCAGGGGGCCACTTCCGGGTGCCTCTGGTCGATCTGAGCGAAGATCCCGTCGCCGCCCTCGAGGGTGCCGGGTGTCGGGTCGCGGCGCTCACCGTGGCAGACGGCGCAGCCATTGACACGCTCCCGTCCGACGAACCCATTGCCTTCCTCGTTGGGAGCGAACCCCACGGCCTGCCATCCACGGTGACTGCTCGTGCGGAGTTTGCCATCACGCTCCCGATGCCCGCTGGTGCGGAGAGCCTCAACGCGTCGGTTGCCGCTTCCATCGCCATGTACGAGCGCAGACGCCTTGTGCCCGAGCACCTGCTGCGATAGGGTCAAAAGGTGATCACCGTGCATTCCAGCCGCTTCGCGTTTACCGAGCCCCCGGCTCGGGCGAATCGTGCTGGCACCGTCTGATCGCACCGCCACCACCACATCCGCCCGGAGCCGAAGCTCCGGGCCTTTTGCCGTCTGGAGCGGCTCGCCGTCGACAGGACACTGGAGCCATGGAACCCACGACTAACCTGACCCGCCGCATGGGTCTTGCAGAAAACCTCGAAACGTTGCGGTCGGCCGCGCTCGACTCCGTCGCGGCCGCGGCCTCACTGGATGACCTCGCCCAGGCGGAGTCCGACGCGATTGGTCGCGACTCGGAGATCGCCGGGGCGCGTCGCTCGCTGGGGTCACTCCCGGCGGAGGAACGGCGCGACGCCGGGCGGATGATCAACGACTTGTTCCAGGCCGTCCAGGGTGCGATCGACCAGCGGCGCGGTGAACTTCAGGCTGAGGCTCGGGCGGGCCGGCTGCTGGCCGAGGCGATCGACGTGACCGTCGACTATCAAGTGCTCCCCACCGGGGGACTGCATCTCATTCAGCAAGTGATGGACGAAGTCTGCGACATCTTCGTCGGGCTCGGCTACCACGTGGCCGAGGGCCCGGAAGCCGAACTGGCCTGGTACAACTTCGATGCGCTCAACACCCCACCGGATCACCCCGGCCGGCTCGAGTCCGACACCATGTATGTGGACTACGGCGACCCCAGCGACGAGCTGCTGTTGCGGGCGCACACCTCGCCCGTCCAGGCCCGCTACATGGAAACCCACAAACCGCCTGTCTACATCGTGGCTCCGGGCCGGGCGTACCGAAACGACACGATCGATCCGACGCACCTGCCGGCCTTCCACCAGATCGAGGGTCTGGCGGTTGACACGTCCATCACGTTCGCCGACCTCAGAGGGACCCTCGCCGAGTTCGCCAGGCGGTTCTTTGGCGAGACCACCGAAGTGCGGTTTCGACCCCACTACTTCCCGTTCACCGAACCGTCGGCCGAACTCGACGTCTCATGCTTCAACTGCGATGGTGGCGAGACCGGCTGCCGGGTCTGCAAAGGAGTCGGTTGGCTCGAGATGCTCGGCTGCGGGATGGTCGACCCTCATGTGTTCGAGGCCGTCGGCTACGACCCATCCGCAGTGACGGGGTTCGCCTTCGGGATGGGTGTCGAACGCCTTGCCATGGTACGCCACGGCATCGACTCGATCAGGCACTTCATCGACAACGACCTCCGCTTCCTCCGACAGTTCCCGGGATAGACAATGCGTGTATCACTGCGATGGCTTCAGGACTACATCGACCTTCCGACGACGGACCAGGGCGAGCTGAGCCGGGCCTTCGACATGCTGGGCCATGCGGTCGAGGACGTTGAGGAGTTCACGGCCGATTGGACCGATGTCGTCGTCGGGCGGGTGGTGCGGATCGAACCGCATCCGAACGCCGACGCTGTTCGGGTTACCCACGTCGACCTCGGCGATGGCGATCCCCGGCAGATCATTTGCGGGGCGTGGAACTTCGATGAAGGCGCGGTGGTTCCGGTCGCGGTGCCGGGCGCCGTACTCCCCGGAGGCTTCGAAATCGGGACGCGTGCCATCCGCGGTGTCGAGTCGCACGGGATGATCTGCTCGGAACGTGAACTCGGTCTGGGCGAAATGCACGAGGGCATCATGGTGCTCGACCCGGCCACCCCGCTCGGCGTATCGTTCGAGAGCACCCTCGAACTGCCCGACGTCGTGTTCGAACTCGAGATCACCAACAACCGGCCCGATGTGATGGGGATGGTCGGCGTCGCTCGCGAGTTGGCTGCCTGGTTCGACGTCCAGTATCGCACCCCCGATGTCTCGCTGGTGACCGTGCCGGGGAAGCCGGCTACGGAGGTGACGATTTCTGCCCCCGATGGCTGCAATCGGTTTGTGGCCCGGGAACTCGTCGATGTCGAAGTTCGGCCGTCGCCGTTGTGGATGCGGGAGCGACTCCGCAAGGCCGGGGTGCGCGCCATCTCCAATGTCGTCGACGTTTCGAACTATGTGATGCTGGAGATGGGTCATCCGCTCCACGCCTTCGACGCGGCTCAGATCGCGGGCGACACCCTCGAAGTCCGTTGGGCCGCGGCCGGTGAGGCCCTGGTCACACTTGACGATGTGGAGCGCAAGCTCATCGGCGATGATCTGGTGATCGTCGACGCCGAGGGCCCGACATCCCTTGCGGCGGTGATGGGAGGCGCCCGTTCTGAGGTGAGCGAGGGGACGACGAGGGTGCTGATGGAGGCCGCCTCGTGGAACCCGGCCACCGTGATGTACACCTCGCGGCGTCATGATCTGCGATCGGAAGCATCGTCTCGCTTCGAGCGTGGCATCGATCCCAACCTCGCACCGGACGCCGACGACCGCGCCTGCAAGCTGCTCGCTGAGATCAGCGGTGCCTCGATCCTCGATGGGGTCATCGACGTGATTGCCAACCCGGCAGAACCATGGACCGTGTCGCTACCAATCTCGGAGGCGCAACGCCTCCTCGACGACCGGTTCACGGTGGATTGGTCCGCCTCCCTGTTGCGGCGGCTGGGTCTTGACGTGGTTGTCGATGGAGACACCGTGGCCGTCACCGTTCCTACCTACCGCCGAGATCTCACTCGACCGGCCGACCTCATCGAGGAACTCGCCAGGCTGGCCGATTTCGACACGTTCGCTGCCACCCTCCCGACCGGCCCTGCCGGTGGCCTGACCGCCGAACAGGCCAGGGTGCGCCGAGTCCATGATGTGCTCCGCGGTCAAGGGCTCTATCAAGCCATGAACCTTCCGTTCGTCGGCACGGAGGACCTTGTGGCATTCGGCACCGTCGATGCTGCAGGCGAGCCTGAGGGCGTGGTCATCGTGCGCAACCCGCTGCGTGACGATCTCTCCATGTTGCGCCAGAGCCTGTTGCCCGGCCTGCTCAAGAACCTGCGGGACAACCGCAACCGGGGGAGCGAGCAAGTTGGCTTGTTCGAAACGGCCCGGGTCTTCTTCGCCGAGCCGTGGCAGGAGGACTCTCGAGTGCCGGATCAACCGCTTCGGCTCGGCGTCGCCGTCACCGGACCCTTTGGCATCTCGCACCTGGGCGACCGGCCGGAGGATGCCGACGCGGGCACTGCGTTCGCCGTGGTGTCGGCTCTTGCCACCGCCCTGGGGGTCGATGTGGCGCGGCGCCCGATATCGCCGCCGGGCTTTCACCCGACCCGCAGCGCGGAGCTCATCGTCGACGGCGAGGCCATCGGCGTTGCCGGTGAGTTGCATCCCGCCATCGCCGAGCTCTACGAATTGGGTGGCCGCGTTGCCATCGTTGAACTCGACCTGGCTCGCCTCGTGGCGGTGCAGCCCAGCGCCCAGATGATCCCGGTGTCGACCTTCCCCCACGTCGACTTCGACCTCTCGTTCGAAGTTGCGACGGAGCTGGCGGCCGCAGAACTGATCGAGAGCACAACTGCGGTGTCTCCGCTGGTCGAACGGGCGCGCGTCTTTGACGACTACCGCAATCCGGACACCGGACTGCGTGCAGTTGCCATCCGCTACCGCCTCCGGGCGCAGGATCGGACCTTGAGTGGTGATGAGGTGGCCGCCGAACGTGGGAAGATGCTCGAGAAGGCTGCAGAACTCGGGGCGACGCTACGCGGCGGCAGTAGCTAGCGGCGTTCCGACCGCATTGCGCAACAACAAGGAGGCCTGATGGGCAACGACTACCTGATGGTGACCGACCTCGGTACCGACGGTCTGGCTGAGGTGCTGCGGATTGCGGCTGATGCAAAAGCGAACCCGAGCCGATATGCAGGGCGGCTGGCCGGCGGCAAGGTAGGCCTGTTCTTCGAGAAGCCCTCGACCCGGACCAGGGTCTCGTGCGAGGTCGCGACGGTCGATCTGGGCGCCCACCCCGTGGTCCTCAAGCAAGACGAGGTCGGGCTCGGCAAGCGTGAGGCGGTTGCGGACGTCGGCCGGGTACTGGACCGCTACCTGGACGTTCTCGCCTTCCGAGTCTTCGATCACGCCAACTTGGTCGGCATCGCCGACAGCTCCGAGGCGCCGGTGATCAACCTGCTCTCAGATCTCAGCCACCCGTGTCAAGCACTTGCCGACCTGCAGACCGTCGCCGAACACCGCGACCTGCCGGGAACCGTGCTCACCTATGTAGGCGACGGCAACAACGTGTGCCACTCCTTGATGCTCGGCGGCGCCATGTCGGGAATGCACATCAGGGTGGCGGCACCGGCCGGGTACGAACCCCTCGAGATCATCACCGCGGAAGCCACCGAGATCGCCGCGGTCCACGGCGGCAGCATCACCGTAACCAACGACCCGATCGCCGGAGTTGCCGGCGCCGACGTGGTCTACACGGATGTGTGGACATCTATGGGGCAGGAATCCGAGGCTGCGGCCCGTATTGCCCTCTTCCAGCCTTTCCAGGTCAACGAGGCGCTGTTTGGCGGAGCGGCCGCCGATGCCGTCTTCCTCCACTGCCTGCCGGCACATCGCGATGAGGAATTGACCCACGAGGTCATCGAGCACGAACGTTCCTTCGTGTTCGACCAGGCCGAGAATCGGATGCACGCCTTCAAGGCGCTCCTGCTGTATCTGACCGGGACCGGAGACTGATCCTTGGCGGGCGAGCCAGTCGACGAACTCCTGGCCGGCTCGGTCTTCGATGTGGCGCGGCGCTTGCTCGGAAGCCGGGTCAGGACCGAGTTGGGCGGCGCCGTCACCGAGGTGGCCCTGACCGAGGTCGAGGCGTACGCCGGGGCCGATGACCCGGCAAGCCACGCCTACCGGGGGCGCACGGTGCGCAACGGAGCCATGTTCGGGCCGCCCGGGACGCTGTACGTCTATCGGTCCTACGGCCTGCACTGGTGCATGAACATCGTCGTTGGTGACATCGACGTGCCACATGCTGTGCTGTTGCGGGGTGGGACAGTCACTGAGGGACTCGGCACCATCGAACACCGTCGCGGCCGGACCGACCATCTGACCGACGGGCCCGGCAAGCTCTGTGGGGCGCTCGGGGTCACCGGAGACCACGATGGAACATCGGTGCTCGATGGGCCGGTGCGGCTGCTCCCCGGCACCCTGGCCGAGCGCCACACCGTGCTGGCCACTCCCCGGGTCGGGATATCCAAGGCAGTCGAGGAGCCGTGGCGCTTCGTCGTTGCCCGGTAGGCGGCTCGTGGGGCGCTGAGCTCGGATGGCAGAGCGGCCCGGGTATCCTCGGGCCGCAATGACCACCATGACTCCACAAGAACAGCTCGTGTACCTCACCGATGGCATCGACACTCTGGTGCCCGAAGGAGAGCTCCTGGCTCGCCTCGAGGAGGGCCGTCCCCTACGGGTGAAACTCGGTGTGGATCCAACCGCCCCAGATGTCACCCTTGGCTGGGCCGTGGTGTTTCGACTTCTGCGCAAGTTCCAGGAGTGCGGTCACATCGCCGTGCTGATCGTCGGGGATTTCACCGCCCAGGTGGGCGACCCGTCCGGCAAGACCGAGACGCGACGCCGGCTCGACGTCACCGAGGTAGGTGCCAATGTGAGTGGTGTCCTCGACACGATCAAGGAGCTACTGCTTCCCGAACGGCTCGAGATTCGGCCAAATAGCGAATGGCTTGGTTCCATGGACATGCACGACGTGTTGGATCTGACCTCGGCCTTCACCGTGTCGCGCATCATGGATCGCGACGACTTCTCGAACCGCTGGGAAGCGCACGAGCCGATCTCGCTCATCGAGTTCATGTATCCGTTGCTCCAAGCGTCCGATTCTGTGGCGGTCGAGGCCGACATCGAACTCGGCGGCAGCGACCAGCTGTTCAACAACCTGGTGGGGCGTGACCTCCAAGAGCGGCGCGGCCAACGCGGACAAATGGTGATGACCGTCCCGCTGCTCGTCGGCATCGACGGCAAGAAGAAGATGTCCCAGTCGTTGGGGAACTACATCTCAGTCAAGGACGATCCTGCTGAGATGTTCGGCAAGACGATGAGCATTCCGGATGAGGCAATGGGGGAGTGGTTCCTGCTCGCAGCCGGCCTGCCTGCTCGGGAGGTCGCCGAGATCGTGGAAGGCCTGGCAGCAGGCGCCCTCCACCCCGGTGAGACCAAACGCCGGCTGGGGCGAGAGATCGTCACGATCTACCACGGGACCGACGCGGCACGAGAGGCCGAGGAGGCCTTTGATCGCTTATTCCGGCAGCACGACGTTCCGGAGGACATCGCCGAGCACGCCCTCCCGGAGGAAGACCCGGTTCGGCTTCCGTTGCTGATGAACGCAGCCGGCTTGGTCTCGTCAAACAGCGAAGGACGCCGCATGCTGTCGCAGGGTGCCGTGAAGCTGAACGGAGAGCGCGTGACCACTGAGGAACTCCCCGCCACCGACCTCGCTGGGGGAGTGCTCCAGGTGGGGAAGCGGCGCTTCGTGCGGTTGGTGAGCTGATGGCAGGCAAGACCCGCAATTTCATCGCCGACGTCATCGTCGGTTTGGTGATCCTCGTGGTGGCCTGGTGGCTGCTCAACTCCGTGATCGGATCGGTCCTCTGGCTGGTTCGTCTCGGCGTCGTGGTGGCCCTGATCGTTGGGGCGCTCTACTTGGCCAGCCGGATCCGGGGCAGGTGACGAGCCGACCGGTCGTGGTGACTTGCACTACTCACCGGGTCGTGCCACAATGCCGGTCCCGCCGCCGGGATCACCCGGTGGCGTGTCGCTGCCGCTCTGGCGGTGGTATACTTAGAGGCCCCTGCGGGCTTTGCGCGCGCAGGACATCCGGGCTCCTTGACAACTGAACAGCGTGTCAAAAGCCAGCATGCGCTCGAGCTGGCGGCCACTTCGGTGTGCCGCTCAGGGAGAGCGTCATGTAAACAATTCGCTGCGTGACGCCGGCTTGTCCGGTTGACGAGGGCATGGCCCTCGCGGGAACCCCGTTCCCGACGCAGCATCCTTTGGGGTCACCCATCCTGCGTGGATGAGTGGACTCCGCATCAAGTTGCCCCACCCCTCGTGGGTGAGGTGACTCGATCAAACTTTCGATGGAGAGTTTGATCCTGGCTCAGGACGAACGTTGGCGGCGCGCTTAATGCATGCAAGTCGAACGAGAACCAGTGAGTTCGTAAGAACCCGCTGGGGACAGTGGCGAACGGGTGCGTAACACGTGAGAAACCTGCCCTGGAGATCGGGATAGCCCGAGGAAACTCGGATTAATACCGAATACCTTCACCGAGTCGCATGGCTCTATGAAGAAATGGTCCGCCGCTCCAGGATGGTCTCGCGGCCTATCAGCTTGTTGGTGAGGTAACGGCTCACCAAGGCAACGACGGGTAGCTGGTCTGAGAGGACGATCAGCCACACTGGGACTGAGACACGGCCCAGACTCCTACGGGAGGCAGCAGCAGGGAATATTGCACAATGGGCGAAAGCCTGATGCAGCGACACCGCGTGCGGGATGAAGGCCTTCGGGTTGTAAACCGCTTTCAGGAGGGAAGAAAATGACGGTACCTCCAGAAGAAGGCCCGGCCAACTACGTGCCAGCAGCCGCGGTAATACGTAGGGGCCAAACGTTGTCCGGAATTATTGGGCGTAAAGAGCTCGTAGGCGGCTTGACAAGTCGGACGTGAAAACCCGGGGCTCAACCCCGGGACGCCGTTCGAAACTGTCATGGCTAGGGTCCGGTAGAGGTGAGTGGAATTCTAGGTGTAGCGGTGAAATGCGCAGATATCTAGAGGAACACCAGTAGCGAAGGCGGCTCACTGGGCCGGTACCGACGCTGAGGAGCGAAAGCATGGGGAGCAAACAGGATTAGATACCCTGGTAGTCCATGCCGTAAACGTTGAACACTAGGTGTGGCGGACTTATCCACGTCTGCTGTGCCGCAGCTAACGCATTAAGTGTTCCGCCTGGGGAGTACGGCCGCAAG
>CAYXMJ010000015.1:21388-29734 GCA_964465915.1 uncultured Acidimicrobiaceae bacterium | reverse complement strand
TACCGCTGAGCGGGTGCTCTACCCGAGTTCGTACGTGGATGTTGCGATTTCGTTCGTCTTCCCGACGGTGACCTACGTCGACCTCGATGCTCGCGCCAAAGCATTCTTCAGCGACGTTGCCGGTGTCAACGAGATCATCGCCTCCCATACCGGAGCGCCCAGGGACCCGCAGTTTCGGTTCATTCACGGCGACTACACAGCCGACCTCGGGATCGCTGGGGACTATGAGCTGCTGGTCTCCCTCTATGCCGGGTTTGTGTCCGAGCATTGCACCAGGAACCTGCAGGTCGGGGGCATGTTGCTGGCAAACCCCAGCCACGGTGATGTCGCGATGGCCTCAATCGATCCTCGCTACGAACTGGCCGGTGTCGTGACCTCAGTGTCGGGTAACTATCGGGTGAGAACCGAGGGCTTGGATGGCTATCTCATCCCCAAGGCGCCGGTCGATTTGTCGCCCGAGATGCTCCATGAACGAGGACGAGGTGTGGCCTACACCAAGTCGCCATACGCCTATCTGTTCCGCCGGGTGCAATGAAGCGGCCGGCTGCCTCACTACCGTATGGGCCGTGGTGGACGAACCAAACGACCCCTTGACGCACGACGCAACTCTCCACGAGGTGATCCGGCGTGTGCCTCTCCTCGACCAGGCTACGCAGTTGCATGCCGTCGTGTTGCCGGGAGGGTTGTCCAACACAAGCTATCTCGTGACGGCCGACGGAACTCGATACGTGGTTCGCCTCGCCGGCAATGAAGCCTCCCAATACGGAATCGACCGCTGGCAGGAGGGAGTCGCTTTGCTCCAGGCGGCGGCCGCAGGCATCGCTCCGGACCCCGTGGAGTTCCTGCTCCCTGAGGGCCACCTCGTGACCCGGTATCTGTCTGAGGCCCGCCCGCTGACGCTGGAGGAGTTCACATCCGAGCCCATGATCCCGCGGGTCGCACGGCGGCTCCGTGACATTCACGACCTAGCGGCCGTCGGCCGCACCTTCGATCCCTATGACGACATTCGTCGCTGGAACCGCGTCCTCGCCGAACGAGCGATCAGCCGTCCCTCGCGTCTCGACCCGCTCCTCGACACGGTCACCGCTACCGAGGCGGCGCGTTTGGACACGTACACGCCGGCCTTCTGCCACAACGATCCCCGCCACCGCAACTTCCTGGACGACGACAAACTCTGGGTGCTCGACTGGGAATACGCCGGCATGGGTGACCCGATGTACGACCTTGGTGGCGCCGCCTATCCCCTCAATCCGGCCGGACGTGACCTGCTGCTCCGTGCCTACTACGGCGAGGTCGATGATCAGGTCCGTCGCAATCTCGATCGCCTCATTGGTGTGTACCTGTGCTGGAACGTCGTTTGGAACCTGTTGCAGGTCAACAGCAGCGCGGTCGTGCACGACTACGCTGCTTTCGCCGAGGAGCTCCTCGACCTCGTTCCGGACACGGACTGACACCACCAGCCGTGCCGGGTGTACGGTTGGTTTTGCGCCTGGACTGATGTCGGCGCACGCCGAGGAGGGAACATCGTGAGTCATGTCGTCTTTGGTACCGGCTCCGTCGGCCTGGCGCTGATCGACCAGCTCGCCGCTGCTGGTGAGGAGGTCATCGCCGTCAACCGCAGCGGAAACGCCGAGGTCCCGAGCAGAGTGAGGGTCGTCGCGGGTGACGCCGCAAACGCCGCCTTCGCCGCTGACGTCACCAAAGGCGCCGCAGTTGTATACCAGTGCCTCAACCCGCCCTACACGCAATGGCCCGAGCTGTTTCCACCCATGCAAGCTGCAGTGCTCGCCGCGGCCACCGCCGCCGGCGCCAAACTGGTGTCGTTCGAGAACCTCTACATGTACGGTCCGACCGACGGCGAACCGCTGTCGGAAGAGCTGCCTTACGCCGCCGACACCCGCAAGGGGTCGGTGCGGGGCAAGATGGCGGACGATCTCCTTGCCGCCCACGAGGCCGGCACCGTGCGTATCGCCATCGGGAGGGCATCGGACTACTTCGGCCCCCGGGGACGGGTCAGCGCAATGGGTGAACGCGTCTTCTACCCAGTGCTGGCGGACAAGAAGGCGCAGGTCATGGGCAACCCCGACCTCCCCCACACCTACAGCTACGTGCCCGACATCGCCGCAGGGTTGGCGACGCTCGGCGTTCGCGACGAAGCCGAGGGGCGGGCCTGGCACCTCCCCAACCCCGAGACGCTGACCACCCGCGAGTTTGTAGCGAGAATTGGCGATGCGGTCGGCACTCGCGGTGCGGTCTCGGCGATGCCTAAGGCCATGCTCAACGTGGTCGGGCTGTTCAACGGGAACGTGCGTGAACTCAAAGAGATGCTCTACGAGTTCGAGGAGCCGTTCATTGTCGACTCCAGCGACTTCGAGGCAACGTTCGACCAGCACGCCACGGACCTCGATGAGGCCATCGCGGCGACCGTCGCCTGGTACCGCGAGAACCCGAAGTAGACGGGTCGGCCGCGTCCAAGCCGCGGGCTCACCGACATCGCCCCGGCGCCAGATGACGCCGACCGCGGCGACTCAACATTCGGGGCCCAAATGCCGATGGGACATGGATACGTTCGCCGAATTCCACCGCGTTCAGCCACCATCGAAGGAGCTGGGTCGTGACAGCCGCACAAACATCGACCTACTCCAAGCCGGCCGGACGTACGCCCCACCATGAGCTGCTCCAACAGATGGGCAACCTGAGTGCCGATGCGCTGATGACCAACGTCGCCCACGGTTCAGCGTCCTTTATCGCGATCCTCAACTCCAACCGTCAGATCGTCTTCGCCAACCGGACCCTGATCGACTCGTTCGGCGTCACCGACGAGGACGCGATCGGCCGCCGGCCGGGCGAACTGATGAGCTGCCGCAGCGCCGAAGTGGGTCCCGATGGCTGTGGCACGTCGCCATTCTGCAGGACCTGCGGAGCAGCCCAAGCACTGGGCCGCGCCAGGCTCGGCAACCCCCAGGAGAAGGAGTGCCGCATCCTTCGAATCAACGGTGATCCGCTGGAGCTGAAGATCACGGCAACCCCATTTGTCCTCGACGAGGAAACCTTCATCCTCTTCTCTGCCGTCGACATCAGCGATGCAAAGCGTCGCCGCTCGCTGGAGCGCATCTTCTTCCACGACATCATGAATACCGCCACCGGCGTCCGGGGACTGTCGTCCATGGCGCGGATGGTGACCGATGAGGAGAGAAATGAGATCCTCGAACTCCTCGAATCGACCTCCGAGCATCTCATCGACGAAATCCAAGGCCAAACGGAACTCCTGGCCGCCGAGACCAACGACCTCGTCGTTCATCCGCGAGCGATTCAATCGCGCAGGCTGCTCGAAAGCCTCGCCAGTCAGTACGCCACCCACGAGGTGGGCCTGGGTAGGACGGTCGAACTGGGCGAGAGTGACTGCGACGTTGCCTTCGTGTCAGACCCGGTGCTGCTGTGCCGAGTCATCGGCAACCTCACAAAGAACGCACTCGAGGCTACCCCCGAAGGCGGCGTCGTGACTCTCTGCTGCCGGCGAGATGAAGAGAGGCTCTGCTTCTCGGTCCACAACGACGGCGTCATACCGGAACAGTCACAACTCCAGGTCTTCCAACGGTCCTTCTCCACCAAGGGGGACGGCCGTGGCCTCGGAACATACGGCTCTCGTCTCCTTGCAGAACGCTACCTAGACGGCCAGGTGTCGTTCGTGAGTACCGAGGCCGCTGGGACGACATTCACCGTGAGCCTGCCTTTGGTGCTTCCCGAGTCGCCCTCCGGGCAAACAACCTTGCCGCGGCCGGTCGTGTTCAAGGCATCCTGACGGCCCGATCATGGCCGCGGCGCTCCCGGAGGCCCTGACCAGTAGTCCTTGTCGTTGCCAGACCACCTCGATCGGGTAGCCTTGCGGCGCGGCCTTCGCCGTAGGATGCCCCTGAACAACACACTCGTGGAGGACACATGGCACAACCACAACCCGCCGGGTGGTACCGGGACCCGACCGGAACCTACACATACCGCTACTGGGACGGCACCGGCTGGACCGGCCAAATCAGCACCGGTGGCACCACCGGCTCCGACCCCAACCCCATGGAAGCCGGCGCAGCTGCTACCCCGCCGGCACCCGGATCCGAGGCGCCATCGGCGCCGTCAGCAGCGCAGCAGCCCCAGGTGCAGGTCACGCAGAGCAGCGGCGGTGGCGGCTTCGGTACCGTCATCGGAGTCATCGTGGCCATTGTGGCGATCGTGATCTTGATCGCGGTGTTGATCAACAACTCGGGCGATGACAGCGGCACGTCGACTACTGAAGCACCGGCAACGACGGAGGCTCCGGCCACCACCACGACGTCGGGCGGATAGCCCAACGACCGCAGACCGGTAGACACCTTTGACGACCGGTTCAAGCCAACGGAAACCACCCGGCACATCGGCCGGTGGTTCGCCCGAGCCCCGCGCTACCTGTACGGCGCGGGGCTCGGTAGGTTCTGGGCTCGCGTTCTGTGCTCCCTGGAGAACACCGGACGCACCTCCGGCCTACCGAGGTCAACCGTGCCCGAGGTCATCGGACGCGACGCGTCAGCGGTCGACGTCGCCGCCGCCCGGGATGTCAAGAGCGACCGATATCGCCCACCGAAGAGCGGCCCGCGGTGCTGATCGGCACGGGACTTCCAAAACACCGGCCGGCGCTGGCTTCAGTCGTTCCTCCGGACGAAGCAGCCGCCGTCCTCGCCGACTATGCATATGCCCTCCAAGAGCCGCCAAGCCCTCGCAAAGACGTTCGACCTGCCGCTCTATCGTATGCGTGGCCCGAACCTCGGTCACCACGCAGTGGGCCCGAAGAAGGGCACGACTCGGAATACCATGCCTTCCGATGGCATTGTGGACTGCGTAGCCTCAGTCCCCTCCAACCCAACCAAGGATGCTGCCATGACCGATTGGAACACCGCCATCATCGAAGAGTTCCGCCAGAACGGCGGCCTGGTGGGCGGTACCTTCGAAGGTGCACCGCTCCTCCTTCTGCACTCGACCGGCGCCAGGAGTGGCCTCGAGCGGGTGAACCCGATGATGTACCAGGCCCTTGGCGACAGCTACGCCGTGTTCGCCTCAAAGATGGGGGCGCCTACCCATCCCAGCTGGTATCACAACCTCGTGGTCAACCCCGAGGCTTCAGTTGAGGTGGGTACGGAGCACATTGCTGTTAGAGCTCGAGTCCTTGACGCAGTTGAGCGCGAGCCGATCTGGACCAAGCAGAAGACCGATTATCCGGCTTTCGCCGGATATGAGCAGAAGACCGACCGCATCATCCCTGTCGTCATGCTCGACCCCGCCTGACGACGGAACCAGCTGGTCGGTCTATCCGGCCTTGAGTTCCTCGACCAAGTCGACGTACGACTGCATGGCGTCGTCCTGCGACGTTCCGTCGAGTTCCTTCCACGCGTCGTACTTGGCCCGTCCGACGAAGTCCATCATCCCGGGACGTTTGCCCGTCACGTTGCCGACAGTGCCCTGCTTGTAGAAGGCATAGAGCCGCAGCATGTTGGCGTTGTCCGGTTTGCTGGGCAGTTGCTGTGCTTCGGCCGCCGCCGTCTCGAACTGCTCACTGAGGTCTGACATCTGACGTCTCCTTGGGCTGCCGGTTACGCCACACATCCTCGCGCTCATTGTCGCCAAGGTGAAACGGAGTCGATCGGCCGGGGTTCACTCCAAGAGAACAAACCCCGGCCCCGTCACACAGCCGACCGCATCAAAGACGGTGGTGGTGCCACCCGCGACGATCACCACGTCGTAGGTGCTGCGCAAGACGTCGATGACGACGATGCCTGATTGTTGGTCCGCTACGACGGCTGATTCCCGTTCCGGCGTGGCAGCGGCGCCGTTTCTGGCGCCCTGGCCACGCACGAACTGAGGGGCGAGGCGGCGTACACTCCTGCGATGAGCACACGCACCGTTCTCGGGACCTGCCACCACGACTGCCCTGACACCTGTGGGTGGGTGGCCACGATTGAAGGCGGCGTCGCGGTGAAGCTGCGCGGCAACCCCGAGCATCCCTACTCACAAGGTGAGCTGTGCCCCAAGGTGAACCGCTTTCTCGACCGGGTCTACAGCCCGGACCGCATCCTCCAGCCCATGGTGCGCACCGGGGCCAAGGGCGAAGGACGATTCGAGGCGGTCACCTGGGAGACGGCCCTCGAACGTGTTGCCGCCCGCCTCCACGACGTGATCGATACCTGGGGTGGCGAAGCTGTCCTCCCGTGGTGGGACGCCGGCACCCAGGGGTTGATCCAGATGTCGGCGCTCGATCGGCGGTTCTTCGGACATCTGGGTGCCACACAACTCACGGGTTCGCTCTGCGGTGGTACCGCCCATGCGGGCGCCGCATCCACCCTGGGAACCGGCCGCGCCGCCGATCCAATGGATGTCCGGCATGCTCGGCTGGTGCTGCTGTGGGGTACCAACACCAAGTTGACCAACCGTCACCTGTGGCCGTTCGTCCAAGAGGCGAGGAGGAACGGGGCCCAGGTGGTGGTGATCGACCCGATCCGGACCGCCACCGCACAGGCCGCCGACTGGTTCATCCAGCCGCTGCCCGGCACCGACGTTGCCCTGATGCTGGCGATGATGCACATCTTGGTCCGCGACGACCTCATCGACCAGGCCTATGTCGACGCACACACTGTCGGCTTCGATGAGTTGGCGGAACGGGCCGCCGAGTGGACACCGGCGCGGGCCGCCGCGGCCTGTGGGGTCCCGGTCGACGACATCGAGCGCTTGGCGAGCGCCTACGGCACCACCCGTCCCGCCTTCATCCGCACATTGATCGGCGCAGAACACCACGAGAACGGTGCGATGTTCTTCCGCACCCTGGCGTGTCTTCCAGCGTTGACCGGTTCGTGGAAGGACCGCGGCGGCGGGTTCGCCCGCAGCGTCGGATCGTGGGCTGAGACCATGGTCGACGACTCAGTGTTTGACCCCGCCATCGGAGCGGCACGGCGCAGCGTCAACATGAACCACCTCGGACGGGCACTCACCGACGATTCCATGGCACCTCCGGTCAAGGCCCTCTTCATCTGGTGTGGCAACCCCGTCGTCACCGTCCCAAACGCGGAACTGATTCGCACCGGACTCGAACGTGAGGGCCTGTTCACCGTCGTCAGCGAGCAATTCCTCACCGACACCGCTCGCTACGCCGATGTCGTCTTCCCGGCAACGACCCAACTCGAGCAACTCGACATGGTCCCGTCGTGGGGTCACCTCTACCTCGGCTGGAACGAACCGGCCATCGAACCTCGCGGCGACAGCGTTCCCAACACCGAGCTATGGCGCCGGCTGTCCCGGGCGATGGGTCTCACCGACCCGTCACTCTACGAAGACGACGAGACGCTGCTGCGCTCGGCACTATCTACGGTGGATCTCGATGCGTTGCGGTCCAACGGCTTCCTTCGCCTCGACCTCCCCGAAGACCTTCGTGTCTACGCCGCCGGCGGCTTCGCGACAACCAGCGGCAAGGCCGAACTCTCCAGCCCGGCACTGGCGGCGGCCGGCCACGACCCCGTGCCCCAGTTCGTGGCGCCAATCGAGAGCGCCGCTGGGGATCCCAACATCGCCGCCCGCTACCCACTGGCGTTGCTGACCCCGAAGCACCACCCCCGGTTCCTCAACAGCAGCTACACCCATCTCCCCAAACACGGTCCCCGTGAAGGCAAGCCGTTCCTCGAGATCGATGCCTTGGATGCCGCGGCTCGAGGCGTCTCAGCCGGCGACCGGGTCGACGTGTGGAACGACCGCGCCCGACTCACGCTCGAGATCCGCATCAGTGAACGGCTTCGCCCCGGCGTTGTCGCTGTGCCGTTTGGGTGGTGGGAGGCCGACCACAACCAACGAGCTACCGCGAACTCGCTGACAAGCGACACTCTCACCGACTGGGGCGGAGGAGTCGCCTACTCGGACACCTTGGTCCAGGTCGCTCGCGCCGAATAACCGGCGCGGCCCCTCAGTCGACGTCTTTGTCCTCGTCCTTCTTGAAGTAGTCCTGGATCGGAACGCCCTCTTCCATCTGAACGTCCAGGTACTCCTCGGCACCAACGGTTCGATTGAGGATGCGATCTGAACCACGGATGGTTGCCACCAGAGAACCGTGCCACTCGTGGCTCACGACTGCGATGAGCGCCGATTTTCCCGGCTCGAGATCCTTCGCCAACTCCCGGAGCATGTCGTCATCGAAGCCCTTCTCGGTTGCCTTGCCGACAACAGCGCCCGCAGCGGCACCGATGGCGGCGCCGGCAAGCAACGACGGCGGGAAGATCACCCCGATCACGCCGCCAATCACGGCTCCACGACCGGCACCCTTCTTCGGCGCCACATCAGCCC
>CAYXMJ010000015.1:0-21288 GCA_964465915.1 uncultured Acidimicrobiaceae bacterium | reverse complement strand
ACGCCGCCAATCACGGCTCCACGACCGGCACCCTTCTTCGGCGCCACATCAGCCCAATCGCTGATCGAGAGTTCGCCCGAGTACTCGCGGACCAAGACGGCGGCATCGACGATCTCGATGGTGCCGTCCTTGTGGAGAGTCTCGAGCTCGTTCATCGTTGCCTTCGCCTGGAAGTTGTTCGGGTACACCGCGGCTACGAGTTCGAGATTCTGTTCGTCGGTCATCAATCCTCCTGAAGGTCAAGCCGACCGTCGGTTGCGGTGGATTCTACTTCCGGTAGAACCAGCTCCACCGGTAGCGTCGGAGGGTCCGGTCGCGGAATCTGAAGGGGAAGACATCATGGAAGTCGGTGTGCACGTTGCCAATTTTACTTGGCCGGAGAGCCCGCATGGCACTGCAGCAACACTCGGCCGGCTCGCCGAAGTGGTTGATGACAGCGGATTCGGCGTGCTGTCGGTCATGGACCACTGGTTCCAGATGGACGCCTTCTTCCAGGCCGAGGAGCCGATGCTCGAGGGCTACACCACGCTCGGCTATCTGGCGGCAAAGACCTCCCGGGTGCGCCTCGGGCTGCTCGTCACCGGCGTTACCTACCGCCACCCCGGTTTGCTCGCCAAGACCGTGACCACTCTCGATGTCCTCTCCGGAGGACGTGCCGAGCTGGGCATCGGCGCGGCTTGGTACGAGCGCGAGCACGTGGGCCTCGGCGTTCCCTACCCGCCTCTGGCCGAACGCTTCGAACGGCTCGAGGAGGCACTCCAGATCTGTCTCCAGATGTGGAGCGACAACGACGGCCCTTATGAGGGAACGCATTACCAGCTGGCCGAGACGCTCAACTCGCCGCAGAACCTCCAGCAACCCCACCCCCCAATCCTGATCGGGGGAAGCGGAGAGAAGAAGACCCTGCGCCTGGTTGCAAAGTACGGCGACGCCTGCAACCTGTTTGTCGGCACGCCCGAGGATGCCACCCAAAAACTGAACGTGCTGCGCGACCACTGCGAACGAGAAGGCACCGACTACGACGCTATCCGCAAGACCGTGCTCTACACAGGTAGCGCGGTGGCAACGGGCGACATGGACGCGTTCGTGACCGAACTGGCTGCCCTTGCTGCGGTCGGCATCGAGGGCGTGATGATCATGCCGGTCGGACCCGATCCCGTTGCCCTCGTCGAACAGGTTGCCCCGGTTGTCGGCAAGATCGCCGAGTTGTAGGGCGCACCCCCACTCAGAGCAGCAGCAATACCTCGGTCGGGCGGCGCCGCCGAATCGATACAATCCGCGCCGTGGAACCCCTTCTGCTGCTCACCACGGTTCTCGCCGGCGGCTTCGCGTTCGGCTGGATCGCCCGGCTCATCGTCCCCGGCGAGGCGCCGCTGTCGTGGTCCGAGACCACCATCGTCGGCGTGGTCGGAGCCGGGCTGGGAGCCACAGCCGTCAACCTGCTGGTCGGCGGCAACTCTATCACCGACTTCACCTTCCTGACCATCCTCGGCAGCGTTATCGGTTCTGTGATCGTGCTGCTCATCGCCACTTGGTTGGCCCGCAAATTCGGCTGGCACGCAGCACCGGAGCCTCCGCCACCATCGGTTGCGGACCTGATCGTGGCCGGGGAGACCAGCCACGTCGAGTTCAAGGAAACAGCCCGGGTCAACACGCACACGGGGCGGCGGGACGACAAGATCGAACTGGTGGTCGCCAGAACCATCGCCGGTTTCCTCAACGCCGAAGGTGGTACGTTGCTCATCGGAGTCGCCGATGATGGCTCGGCTGTCGGACTCGAACGGGATCTGGCCGTCATGAAGGCACCCGATGTCGATCGCTACCAACTCTGGCTCACCGACCACATGCAAACCTGCCTCGGCAAGAACGCGGTCACGTTCGTCACCGTCACCTTCGAGAAGGCCGGGGTTACCGAGGTTTGTCGCGTCGAGGTGGCTCCTGCCGGTATGCCGATCTTCCTCAACGAGCCCAAGGGACCACGCACCGCCGACTTCTATCTGCGTCTCGGCAACTCGACCCGTCGCCTCCTCACCGACGAGGTGCTCGAGTACCAGGCCAGACGCTGGCCAACCTAGGAGTACAGCAACCCGTTTTGGCGGATCTCAGCGCAGCATGTTGCGCTCATGTCCGCCAAAAGCCTCTTGGGGTGCGAGAATCACGCCATGGTCGAACAGTATCCCGGATGTCCCAGCCCACTCGGAGCCCTCGTCGAGCCGGACGGCGTCAACTTCAGCGTCTACTCCCGCAGCGCCACTCGGGTTGACCTTCTGCTCTACGACCACGTTGACGACAGCGAGCCTGCCCGCGTCCTGCAGCTGGACCCCGATCCGCACCGCACCTACCACTACTGGCACGTGTTCGTTGCCGGGATCGGTCCCGGCCAGATCTACGGGTACCGCGCCCACGGACCGTTCGACCCCGACCGTGGTCACCGTTTCGACGCCGACAAGGTGCTGGTCGATCCGTACGGTCGTGCCGTCGTCACCCCCTCCGGGTACGATCGACGGGCCGCCATCGAGCCAGGCCGTAACGACGCGGCCGCCTTCAAGAGCGTCGTCGCCGACCCAACGACCTACGACTGGGAGGGAGACCTGCCGCTCCGGCGCCCCTTTGCCGGGTCGGTCATCTACGAGATGCACGTAGGCGGGTTCACGAAGAACCCCAACTCGGGAGTCGATCCGCAGCGACGAGGTACCTATGCCGGTCTGATCGACAAGATCCCGTACCTCAAGGACCTCGGGGTTACCGCCGTCGAACTCATGCCGGTGTTCCAGTTCGACCGCCAGGACGCCGACTTCGGCCTCCCCAACTACTGGGGCTACGCCCCGATCTCGTTCTTCGCCCCCCATGCCGGCTACAGCTCACGCCGTGACGCCCTCGGCCCGCTCGACGAGTTCCGTGACATGGTCAAGGCGCTCCACCGCGCCGACATCGAAGTGTTCCTTGATGTCGTCTACAACCACACGGCCGAAGCCGGCGCCAACGGCGCCACGATGAGCTTCCGCGGGTTCGAGAACTCGACCTACTACATCCTCGAGAACGGCGGCCGCGACTACGCCAACTACTCGGGCTGCGGCAACACCCTCAACGCCAATCAGTCCATCGTGCGGCGCCTCATCCTCGACAGCCTCCACTACTGGGTGGGCGAGATGCATATCGATGGATTCCGGTTCGACCTCGCCTCGATCTTGTCACGCGACGAGCGCGGCTTCCCGCTACCCAATCCCCCGGTGCTGTGGGACATCGAGTCCGATCCCCACCTCGCCGGCACCAAGCTGATCGCAGAAGCCTGGGATGCCGCCGGCCTCTACCAGGTGGGCGACTTCGTCGGCGACAGTTGGAAGGAGTGGAACGGCAAGTTCCGAGATGATGTGCGCGCCTTCGTGCGCGGCGACGCCGGTACCATTACTCGCATCGCAGACCGCTTGGTCGGCAGTCCGGATATGTATGCCGACGAGCCCCGCGAAGCCGAGCAGAGCATCAACTTCGTCACCAGCCACGACGGCTTCACCGTCAACGACCTCGTCTCGTTCAACCGTAAGCACAACGCGGCCAACCGGGAGGACGGCCGGGACGGAACCGACTACAACGTCAGCTGGAACTGCGGCACCGAGGGTCCGACCAGTGACCCCGTTATCGAGGCGCTCCGCAACCGGCAGGTCAAGAACCTGCTGACCATCACGATGATGTCGCTCGGCGCTCCCATGCTGCTGATGGGCGACGAAGTCCGCCGCACCCAGGACGGCAACAACAACGCCTATTGCCAGGACAATGAGACCAGCTGGTTTGACTGGCACGACCTCGATCGTCACGCCGACATCCACCGCTTCGTGAAGGGGCTCATCAGGCTCCGGCTGCAGCGTGACACCGTCACCACCGAGCCCCACTTGACCCTCATCGACCTGATGGAGCGGGCAAAGATCCGGTTCCACGGGGTGAAGGTCGACGAACCCGACTTCTCGCACCACTCGCGCAGTATTGCTCTGTCGGCCCAGTCGTTGTCGGGAGACCTCCTGATGCATTTTGCCCTCAACGGGTACTGGGCTCCCCTCGATTTTGAGCTGCCACCGCTTCCCGACTGGGCAACCAGCGGCTGGCGACGGGTCGTCGACACTGCGCTTGCCGCCCCCGATGACATCTCGACGCCTCAAGAGGCCTCGGCCGTGGCGATACCCACCTATCGGGTCGGGGGACGCGCCGTAGCCGTGTTCTTCGCCAACGCCGCACCGCAGGACTAGCCCACCGCCCCCACCTCGGTCTCATCGCCGGCTCATCGACGACTCACCCCGCCCTCATCGGCCTCCCGTAGAACGGTGCTACATCGAGTCAATACGGAAAGGACCGGCATGAGACACACGGCTCACACGTTCGTCGCAGTTGCGCTGGCCGTGGGACTGAGCGCCTGCGGGACCGACGCAGCGCAGGACACGACGACCCCGGACACGGCGCAGGTTGAGCCGATGGGAATGGAGATGGACATGGGCGACCCCGCTGCCACCCCGGCCGATGCGATCGAAGACGCCAGCCTCAGCACCGGCGAGTTCGTTGCACTGCCGACGGCGCCGGCCGGCAGGACGCCGAGCGGCGAGGCCGACCTGGCCCGCCATGTAGCAGGGACGACGGTGACGCTCCGCCTCCAAGGTCTGCCGCCCGACACCGCGTTCATCGCCCACGTCCACGAGGGTCCCTGCTACGAGGCCGGCGGACCCCACTACAAGCACGACCCAGCCGGTGACGACTTGCCGCCCAACGAGATCCATCTCGCCCTCACCAGCGACCCCGGCGGTATTGCCATGATGACGGTCGAGAACCCTCAAGCTGCCGATGAGCGGGCCCGCAGCGTGGTGATCCACATCGCCGGCGATGACACCCCAAAGCTGGCATGTGCCGATCTCGACGATGTCGCCCGTTGACTGCTGCTCCCTGTAGGAGACCGCGACCACTAGCGTTGTCGAATCCTGCAGGAAGGCCACCATGACCAACTTCGACGTGACCGGGATGCCCGACGGGCGCGACACGCTGCGCACGATGGGTTGGGAGTCGCTCCCCTACGGCAGCGTCGGCTTGACGCGCCGCACCGACCTCGGCAACGGGAAGTCGGTGTGGTCATGGCTCGTGCTCATCCCATGGTCCGATGACGCCAAACCGTGGATCGACGGCACCAAGATGCTCGGCCCATCGCTCAAGGACGAGAGCCAGGAACGGGAAGACATCATTGCCGACATGCGGGCTCTGCTCGACAAGAGATACGGCGAGACTGTCGGCCAACGCGCCGCGGACGCACTGATAGAACGGATTCTCGAAGAGGACTAGAAGGGCATTGCGCCAACGCTCCTGAGGATCTGGCCGGTCGAACCGCCACCGGATTTCGCCTACGGTTCGACCGGCTAGTTTCATTTCATGCCGGCCGCATCTGATCTTCCGATCCTCTCCGAACGGGAGCGCGCCCGGCTGTGGGATCGCCTCTTGCTCGACCGCCTCGATGCCGTGGTTCCCCGCATCATGGAGCGCGCCGAGATCGACTGCTGGGTGCTTGTGGCTCGGGAATACAACGAAGACCCGGTGGTCACCACGATGTTCCCCTCTACCTGGATCAATGCCCGGCGCCGCACCGTCCTTGTCTTCACCGACTACGGCCGGACCCGAGCTGCGATTGCTCGCTACGGGGTCGGCGACGCCTTCCCAGCGGCATGGGATCCGGAGATCGAACCGGACCAGTGGGACAGGCTGGCCGCCTACCTCGAGGAACGAAGCCCGCAGCGCATCGGGCTCAGCCGCTCGGAGACCTTTGCGCTCGCCGACGGTCTCACGGCCACAGAAGACGCAGCCCTCGTTGCCGCGTTGTCCCCCGAGCTGGCCGGCCGGCTGGTGCCCGCCGAACCGCTCGCCATCGGCTGGCTGGAGACTCGCACAGAGGCCGAAAGGGAACTGCACGGCACAGCTTGCGCCGTCGCTCACTCGATCCTGCGAGAGGCGCTCTCCCCCGCGGTGATCACGCCGCATTCGACCACAACCGCCGATGTTGAGTGGTGGCTGCGTCAGCAGGTGGCCGACCTCAACCTCGGTACCTGGTTCCACCCCACGGTCTCGGTCCAACGTGACGCCCCTCATGACGAGCGCGATTCGTTTGCGGTGGCTCCCGGCGACGTCGTCATCGAACGCGGCGACCTGATCCACATCGATTTTGGGATCGCCTACGTCGGCATTCACACCGACCAGCAGCAACACGCCTACGTGCTGCGGCCGGGCGAGAACGCCGCCCCGGTGGGAATCGTTGCCGGCCTTGCAGCTGCCAACCAGGCCCAAGACCTCGTCATGCAAGAGTTCCGAACCGGTCGTACCGGCAACGAGGTGTTGGCCGCGGCCCTAGCCAGGACCGCCGAGGCCGGCCTTGACGCCACCATCTACAGCCACCCGATCGGACTCCACGGCCACGCGGCAGGCCCGACGATCGGCCTGTGGGATCAGCAGGGTGGAGTGCCCGGCCAGGGCGACTACCCCGTCTACACGGACACCTCGTATTCGATCGAATTGTCGGTAGTTGCGCCCGTTGCAGCATGGGGCAGCCGTCCGGTGCGCTTCATGCTCGAAGAGGATGCCTTCTTCGACGGTACCGCCTGCAGCTTCCTCGATGGCAGGCAGACCAACGTCTGGTTGATCTGACGGCGTCGGGGCCTTGGGCCGACGCCATCACGGATAGGGCCTTGCGTCCGGGTGCTTGACCTCCATGCCCCCGAACAACACGGTGGCGTTGATCTCCAAGCGTGGCGCCCCAGGGCCGACCACTTCGTTCTTGGCGCCGTTAGACCAACCACCAAAAAGCGGCAGCCCGCTGACCCGCACTTCCCAACCGTGGGGCACCGTGATCTCGGTGCCGCCAAACGCCGTGAGCACCCCCAGGGTCACGCCATCGTCAACGATGGCGGCCTCCGCCAGATTGACCTCGGTTCCCCCAAAGAGGGTCGTTATCGACCCGCCCTGGAAGGCTGCCGATCTACTCGCGACCTCGCGGCCCCAGAATGCTACGAACGACTCAACCGTGTCTGACGCGTCGGCGTCGCTCCCCCGGCCCGAGCCGATGCCAAGCAGGATCCACACACCCGCCAGCATCAACATCGCGGCCCAGAACGCCCCCCATGCGTCCGCCGAGACGACATCGAGACGAACCGCCAAGAGCATCAGGCCGAGTGCAATGACGAATGCCGGCGGGAACCAATGGCGCGGATTGGACAGAAACATGCCGACACCAAGTCCGATCAAGATGACGGGCCAGAAGGTGGCGAGAAGCTCGCCGGCGTCGAGGACATCGAACTGCTCGAGCAGGAGCAGCACCCCAAACGCCACCAGACCAACACCCAGCAGCAGCCTTCCCGTGCTCACGTGTGGCCTCCCTGCGGTTCGCGTTCCATCTTGCCGTTCACGCTACCGATGGACCGCTGGGTCGATCAGGTGACCGAGGAACCAATCGCGGGCGAGCGCCGCCGCCCGATCCAAAGTGCCCGGCTCCTCGAAGAGATGGGATGCTCCGGGCACGATGGCGAGGCTGACCTCGGCGGCCATCCGCAGCATGGCGTCCTCGTTGAGCGTCTGGACCACAACATCCAGTTCCCCGACGATCAACAACGTTGGCGCCCGGACCCGGCTCAGAGCGTCGTCGGCGAGGTCTGGTCGCCCGCCGCGAGACACGACCGCCCCCACCACGCTCGGGTGGTCTGCGGCCGCAATCAGCGCCGCACCGGCGCCCGTCGAGGCGCCAAACAAGCCGATCGGAAGCCCGACGACGTCGCCGTCGGTCTGGAGCCATCCGACCGCGGCCGCCAGACGCGACGCCAACAGCGGGATGTCGAAGCGGTGCTCGGAGGTCAGACGATCCCTCAGCTCCTCTTCAGCCGAGAGGAGGTCAAAGAGCAGGGTCGCCAGCCCGGCTCGATTCAGATAGCCCGCGACCCATGCATTGCGCCGGCTGAAGCGGCTACTCCCACTGCCGTGAACGAACACGATGATCCCGCGAGGTTCGGCAGGCAGAGCCAGTTCACCCTCGAGCGGAACGTACCCGGCATCGATCACGACCGTCCGGCGGTAAACGGTGTTATCCAACGCCATACATCCCTTCAGCAGCTCCGTCATTCTGATCCTGGTCCGTCCCCGGCTTCGGCTCTAGGGCCGGACGCCCCTTCGCCGCCGACCTGTCCCGTCACTCTGTGGTGCCGCGTTCCCAATCGGCGTGGAGCGCGGCGTAGACACCACCCGCAGCCAGCAGCGCGTCGTGGTCTCCCTGCTCGACGAGAACGCCGCGATCGAACACCAGCACCCTATCGGCGGCTTCCGCCGTCGACAGCCGATGCGCGATCGTGATGCTGGTTCTCCCGGAGGTGAGTCGTTCAATGGCGCGGCGTAGCTTCACCTCGAGCGAGGGATCGACCGCCGACGTGGCCTCATCCAGGACGAGCAGGTCCGGCGCGGCCATCCACGCCCGCACCATGGCGACGAGCTGCCGTTCGCCCGCGGACAACTGGCCGCCACGCTCCCCAACCTGGGTG
Source organism: uncultured Acidimicrobiaceae bacterium (assembly GCA_964465915.1). Lineage (GTDB taxonomy): Bacteria > Actinomycetota > Acidimicrobiia > Spongiisociales > UBA5794 > CAVPHV01. Next base: position 12,748 of record CAYXMJ010000015.1, on the reverse strand, counting down.
TCGACACCGTTTGGCAGCGCGTCAACCCAGCCTTCGAGCTCGAGGTCCCGGAATGCGGCGCGGACTTCTCCATCGGTCGCCCCCGGCTTGCCGTACCGAACATTGGCGGCGATGGAGTTGTCAAAGAGGAACCCTTCCTGCGGCACAAAGGCAACCTTGGCGCGCAGGTCGCGGAACGGAACCTCGTCGATGGCAACCCCGCCGACCTTGACCCGGCCGCTAGTCGGATCGAGCAGACGGGTGACCAGCTTCGCAAAGGTGGTCTTGCCGGATCCGGTTTCCCCGACGACGGCGAGCCGACTTCCCACGTCGACGTGGACGCTGACATCGCGCAGAGCCGGTTCGCCCGTCGGATAGCTGAAGCTGACGTCTTCGAACTGGACATCGAGACCGCCATCGGGCAGCTTCGGACCGGTCAACGGGTCCGGCACGTCACTCTCGGTGTCAATGACCCCGAGGATGCGGCGTAGACCGGCTCCCGCCGTCTGCGCGTGATCCAGCGTCTCGACCAACATCTGAACGGGCTCAACCAGCAGGTTTACGAGGAAAAGGAACGCCAGCAGCGTGCCGGCACTGGTACCCGACGAGGCCCCCAGCACGACGCCGATCCCGATCACCGATGCCGTGAGGAGTCCGGCAAATACCTCGGCGCTCGAGAAGAGAGCCGCCCCCAGCTTGGCGGTGCGGTACTCCTCGTCGCACTGTGCATCGAGCGTCGCCCGCACGTTCTCGATCGTGGCATCCTCGGCGCCGAACGCACGAATGACCGGCAACCCGGCGATGGCCTCGCCAAGGGCGGCCAGGGTGTCTGCGACCCGCCCGCGCACGCGGTCGTGAGCCCGCCGCAGGATCTGTTGGAACCAGCCGAGCAAGACGGCGTAGATGGTGACGCCGATCACGACCAGCAGCGCCAGACGCCAGTCGTAGTAGACCATGACAATCACTGCGAGTACGACCTGGGCGGAGCCGATGATGATCCCGACGCCACCCCATTCCATGAAGTGCATGATCGTGTCGACGTCTGAGGTGACCCGCGAGACCAGTGCACCCCGCCGTTCCGATTCGACGTGCAGGACGGAGAGTTCGTGCAGGTGGCGGAAGGTGAAGACGCGCAGGTCCGAAAGCCCGGACGACGAAGCGATCGACAGCCGAATCACTGCGGCCCGCCCGGCAAGGGCCGAAATCAGCATGGCCCCGAACGCGATCGCACCCTTCCTCAACACGGAAGCCATGTCGATCTCATCAGTTCCGAGCACATCGGAGTCGATGATCAGCTGGATCATGATCGGCACCACGATCGCCATGCCGGTACCGATGAACGCCAGCACCAGTGTGAACCCCAGCCCCTTGCGGAGCTCCGGAGACTCCTTGAAGGCGCGACGCAACGCCGTGGCGGTGCCGATCGACGGGGCGGCGGTTGACGTGGTCACGACTCTGCGTCCATTCTCGGGGTCCGGGCGGGTCCTCCCCGCCGTTCGGCGGCGTCCTCTTCATACGCTTGGAGCAACCGGGCATACCCGGGGACTTCCAACATCAGATCGCGGTGAATCCCGTGCGCGATGATCCGCCCCTCGTCGATGTAGACCACGTCGTCGGCAAGCGTGATGCTGGAACGCCGGTAGGCGACAACGATCACCGTCGACGGTAGCTCGGCGTCACGCAGCGCCTCGAGAATGCGCGACTCGACCGAGGGGTCAACCGCCGAGGTGGCATCGTCCATGACCAGGAGCCGCGGTTTGCGAGCAATGGCCCGGGCCAGGGCGATTCGCTGGCGCTGTCCACCCGACAGACTGATGCCGCGCTCTCCGATCCGAGTTTCGTAGCCGTTGTCAAGTTCCCGGATGAAGCCGTCGGCTCCGGCGATCCGTGCGGCGTTTTGGATCTCCTCGGCACTTAGCGCCATGCCGAGGCGGATGTTGCCTGCGACGGTGTCGTCGAAAAGGAACGCCTCCTGGGCCACATAGGCGACCTCTCCCGGCAATTCCGATCGGGCAAAGTCTCTCAGGTCGCGCCCGTCGAGCCGGATCCGACCGTTCTGCGGATCCCACAGCCTGGCCAGCAACATCGCCAGCGTTGACTTGCCCGAAGCGGTGGGTCCGACGACGGCGACGATCCGTGAGGCCGGGATATCGAGTTCGAGGTTCTGCAGGACCGGCTCGGCCGCCTCGTACGCAAAATCCACTTGTTCACCATCGATGGCGGCACCCGACGCATCCGATCGTGCCGCCAGGTCGCCGTGGCTGACGAAGTCTTCAACGGTGAGGATGGCGTCGACGCGGCGCCATGCCGCCTGGCTCGCGGCCATTTCCCACAGCACAAACCCGACGAGGCGTACCGGAACCGTCAGGAGTGACAACAGGTATGCGATGGTGACAACGTCGCCTCCGGTGATGCCGGCTGAGTCGATGCGGGCAACGCCGGCGATGATGAGAACCAGCGTGGTAACGGCGGGAAGAGTCTCGACGACGGCCCGGTAGTTGCCCCACAGCCGGCCAACCCGGATGAGACCATCGCGGAGGTCCTCCGACGCCAGGCGCATTCGATCCGTCTCGAAGTCCTCCCGGCCGAGCGCCTTGACCGTGAGAGCGCCGTCGAAGCTCTCGTGGGCAACGCTGCTCACAACGCCCCGCCGCCGCTGCACCTCCTGAAAGGCCACAAACATCGACCAACTGCCGCGGGCGTCGATGATGACGATGGAGGCGAGGGCAACAAGAGCGATCAAGCCAAGCAGCGGATCGATCCACGCGATCATGGCTGCGCTGCCGATCAGCAGCAACGACGCACCCGTGCCGTACGGGAGCGGTGCGAGCACGAACGTTGCCATCCGGGCGTCGGTCTCGCTGACGGCCAGCAAATCGCCGGTGGTCTGGCGGCTGTACCAGGCGAGCTCCAGCTTCGTTTGGTGTTCGATGAGGCGCTGGCGGACATCCGCTTGGGTGCGAAACTGGAGGTAGCTCGCTGCAACTCGGCGCAGGGTGATCCCGATGGCCTTCCAGATGGCAACCGCGACCACGGCGGCCAGCGCCGGCCAGAGCCGGCCACCAATCGGCTCGCCTTCGTTGAGCACCGGGATGATCAACGAGTCGGTGATGTTCCCGATGACGACCGCGGACGCAACGATCGCCCCGGCAAAGAGGGCGGCACCGCCGACGGCCAGCCAGAAGGCCGCAGGGTGCCATCGAACAAACCGAGCAATCAGGCGGAGCCCACCCTGAAGGACGGCCGAGAGCGTTTCGGGTTGCGCGGCAGCGCGTTCGGAGGTCACGAAGGACCAATGGTAGAGGAGAGATGCGGCCATCGACCGTGGTCGCCTCGCCCCGAAGCCGCTCCGAGCGTTCAGCCCTCCAGGGTGGGAAGGGCCGCACTCATGACTGCTGCTGCGTACTCGAGCACTTTTGTCTCAGCTGCGGGGTCCGCGGCGACCTGGTCGTAGTACAGGACGCTGCCCTTCCAGCCCTCGGTCTGCCATTCGGCTCCATGCGGGAGTTCGACGCCAAGAAGTGCTTCGCCTTCGAACGGCCACGGATTGGAGTAGAAGTAGGCCCGGCCGGCGGGATATAGGCCGAAGTTGAGTTGGGCCGGATGGGCCTGAACCTCGCCACCCTCCTCGTACTGCTCCATTCGCGTGCCGTACCACTCAAAGGCGAGATCGAACCCGTGCGGCCAGATCTGGACCGGCCCGACCGAGTCGCCCAGTGTCGCCCGCCGACGCTCGAGCACCGTGTTGGCATTGACGAACACGCCCATCAACGCCGTGGCGACCTGCGGGTCGTACTCCCGGGGCGTTTCGTCGACGAACTTCTCGCGGAGATAGTCGCCCTCGAGTCCGTACTTGGCGACCGCGGCGATGAGGGCGTCTGCAAACTCGGTTCCGGTGAGGCCGTCCGTCATGGGGACGGAACTCGCGGTGCCGTCGCTGGACTCGATGACGACGGAGTCACCCACCAGGTCCATGCGCAACGCCACGCTGCCGCCGCTCGGCACCGGGAGATTGTCCGTTACCAGGCCATTCGGCCTCACCTTCAGGCTGATGTGCCACCACTTGGGATGGGGGACCGCGTGCGCCCGAGCGATCGCGCCGACCCCTTTGGCGTAGGCGTGGAGCGTTGCCCGGGTGGGTTCCCACTGTTCGTCGAGCGGGGCAAAAAAGGTGTTCGACACGTGATGATCTCCTCGGTGACGGTCTCTCGCTGGCACAACGCACCGCAGCTCGGTCATCTTCCCGCGACCCTCCTGATCCAAGTGTCGGCTGTCTGACATTCAGCCAAGGGTAGCGGAATGCGGGCGGGGGACGCGCTGGTTGCACAAGAGACAAGAACCCGACACTCCCGGCGGAGGCCATCATGCCCGAGACGATCAACCTCGCCCTGCTCATCGTCCGGGTCGGCCTCGGTGCCGTCTTCCTCGCCCACGGTGTCAAACACGCCATGGGCCGCGAGAAAACGAGCCGCTGGTTTGGGTCGCTGGGCTTCAAGAGCCCAGGGTTTCAGTGGTTCGCGTCCACCGCCACCGAAATCGGCGTTGGGGTGCTGCTGATCGCAGGCCTGCTCACCTCGGTGGCGGCCGCCGCCCTGATCGCCGTCATGGTCGTGGCATTCTGGAGCGTCCACCGCTCCGCCGGATTCTTCATCACATCATTCACGAAGCCCGATGTCGAGGTCGAGGGCTACGAGTACGTCCTCACGCTCGCCATCATGGCGCTTGCCCTCGCCGTTGCCGGCCCGGGCGAGTGGTCGATCGACTGGCTGATCGACATCGACGGTGTCACCCTGGCGGAGTACCTCGACGGCCGAGCCGGCCTCCTGCTCGCCGCGGGTGGCGTCGCCGCCGCCTTTGCCCAACTCGCCATCTTCTGGCGCCCCACAGCGGCCCAATAGGGTTTTGGCGGACATGAGCGCAATATGCTGCGCATATGTCCGCCAAAACCCTAGATAGTGACGGTGAGGAGCGCGAGGTCGGGGTGGGGCCGTACCCGGAGCCCTGGCCGGACGATCCGCGGCTCGACCCCGAGTTGCTTGCCGGCGGTGATCGACGCAACGTCATCGACCGGTATCGGTACTGGCGACGAGATGCCATCGTTGCCGACCTCGACGAACGTCGCCACCCCTTCCACGTCGCCATCGAAAACTGGCAGCACGACTTCAACATCGGAGCAGTCGTACGCAACGCAAACGCGTTCCTCGCCGCTGAGGTACACATCATCGGCAGGCGGCGCTGGAACCGCCGCGGCGCCATGGTCACCGATCGGTACCAACACCTGCGGCATCACCCCACGCTCGATGAGTTTGTCGCCTGGGCAGACGACGCCGACCTGCCGTTGATCGGCATCGATCTCGTCCCGGGCGCTCTCCCCATCGAAACGACACCACTCCCCCGCAATTGTGTCCTTGTGCTCGGCCAGGAGGGTCCTGGGCTCTCGGAGCCCGCCCAAGCCGCCTGCACCATGGTGTGTTCGATCACCCAGTTCGGCTCGACCAGGTCGATCAACGCCGGAGTGGCGTCGGGCATCGCCATGCACGCCTGGATTCGCCGCCACGTCTTCGGCGCCGGATCGCCGTCCTAGTCCCGGACGAGCTCCAGCCGGATCGCCACCTCAACCTCGGGATGGACCTTGATCACGAGCAGCTGGGGCGGCTTCAACCCCCACCGACGAACATCAAGAGTCTGGGCGCCCTCGAGCACCAGCCGGTTCCCGGCTTGCTCGATGCCGATGGTGCCGCTCACTTCGACTTCGGCACCACGGAACCCGACGATCCCCGTGATGTCGGCAACGTCGTTCGACACGGCGTCCACCATCGTGATGTCCCCAGAGATCAGCGGGTGATGTTTGGCGTCGATCCGCCGCCGCGTCTCCCGATCCACGAGTACGTTGCCCGAAGCGAGCCGATCCACGGCGATCTCGATGTGGCCGGTGATGGCGTCACCGACAAAGTGCCCCTCATCGGTCTCGGCCGAGAGCCAACCGGTGAGCCCATTGGCCTCGGCGTGGATGGGGTGGACGCTCGACGCCCCTTTGATCCATACCTGCGATGCCTCGGGATCGATGGTGTACCGCATCAGTTGCGCCGGGGCGCGCCCCAACCTTCGAGCAGCGGGACGATGACTTCCATGGGCAGACCCATCACGTTGCTGTACGAGCCGTCGAGATTGGCAATCAAGTCGCCGCCGGACGCCCCCTGGATGGCGTAGGCGCCGGCCTTGTCCAGCGGCTCGCCGGTCGCCACATACGCCTCGGCATGAGCGCGAGTGATGGGCTTCATCGTCACGACGCTCTCGACCACGCCACTCTCCATCAGAGCGCCGCCCATCAGCAATGCGTAGCCCGAGAGCACACGATGGGATCGTCCGGCGAGGCGCAGGACCATCTCGATCGCTGCTCCGGGCCCGTCCGGCTTGCCGATGGCCTCATCATCCAACACGACCGTGGTGTCGACGCCGAGCACAATCGCATCCTTGGCGACGCGATCGATCACTGCGCCTGCCTTCTCCTCGGCCAATCGAATGACCATCTGGTCTGACGTCTCCCCTGCGATGGGGAGCTCATCGGTCTCGGGGGCGATGGTGCGGAACCCGAAGCCGGCAGACTCGAGCAACCGCCTCCGCCGCGGGGACCCACTCGCCAGAATCAGCTCTCGAGTTGGTGTCATTGCCCCATTGTGGTCGGCGCCAGGCCGCTGTGCAGCAACGGCTCGCTACGGCCAGATCCCGCGCTGCAGCGCGCTGCGGGCCGTCAGTTCCACCGCTACGACGTAGGCGGCAATCCGCAGGTCGGGTGGGGGAACCTCGCGACCGGCACCGTGCCGTTCGATGTGGGCCGCGGCCGCTTCCTCGTAGGTCTCACTCAGTGCCGCTCGGCTGAGCACGACCTTCTCGGTAGCGCGCCGCATCTTCGTGCGAAGTTTGTCGAGTACCTCGTGTTCGTCCCATTGATGGTTCTCGAGATTCTGGACCCACTCGTAGTAGCTCACGACCACGCCACCGGCATTGGCGAGGATGTCGGGCAGGATGTGAATACCCCGGTCGGCCAGCACCCTATCCGCCGCCGGCGTGATCGGCCCGTTTGCGGCCTCAACGACCAAACGCGTGTCGATCCGATCGACGTTCTGCAACGTGATTTGGTTCTCGAGCGCGGCCGGAATCAGGATGTCACAGGGCAGCTCGAGCACCTCTTGGTGCTCGAGGCTCTTTGTTCCCGGGAAGTCGATAACGCTGCCCGTCGTGTCCTTGTGGTGCTCGACAGCGGCCAACGGCATTCCGGTGGGTTCGTAGATGCCTCCCTGCGAGTCGCTGACCCCGACAATCACCGCACCCGCATTCGCAAAGAGCCGTGCCGCATTGCGTCCCGCATTCCCGAAGCCCTGGATGGCAACGGTGACTCCAGACAGACCCGTCATGCCGGGCAGGCCCCCCAGCTCGAGGAAGTGCTCGGTGGCGTACAGGCAGCCCTGCGCTGTCGCCGCCTCGCGGCCGGGCGAGCCGCCCAGCTCCAATGGTTTGCCCGTCACCACCGGCTTGTTGTTGTCCCCCGGATGCATCATCTCGAACGTGTCGTAGATCCACGCCATGGTTTGGGCGTCGGTATAGACGTCGGGCGCCGGGATGTCGGTGTACGGACCGATAGTCTCGCCAAGCGCGGCGATGAATCGCCGGGTCAAACGAGATTTCTCGTTGAGCGACAGCGCATGCGGGTCGCATTGAACGCCGCCCTTGGCGCCGCCGAACGGAACGTAGACCAGGGCACACTTCATCGTCATCCAGAACGCCAGAGCCTGAACTTCGTCCTGGTCGACGTTGGGGTGGAAGCGGATCCCGCCCTTTCCGGGGCCACGGATCGAGGAGTGCAGCACCCGATAGCCGGTGAACGTGGCGATGGCCCCGTCGTCCATCAGCACCGGCAGTACCACCTCGACCAAACGCTCGGGTCGAAACAGGAAGTCGGCCAAGCCCTCGTAGTCGTCGATCTCGCGCAGGTACGGTCGTACCTGATCGAACTGGATGCGCGCGATCCGGTGGAGATTCAACTCCTCTTCCGGGGCAACGACGGCGACTGCGTCCATGGCTCCTCCTGCGGCATCAGTAGCGCCACGGGCTGTGGCGCTCCAGGCGCCCCCATCGTCACGAACGCAGCCGACGAGAGCCAGGGGCAAAAGCCCCGGCCGGGGCCTCTCCTTTCCCAGCGAAACCCGGCGCACTCGCTCAGCCGACGATGTACGTTCCGGTGCCGACCGCAATCAACGTCCCGGTCTCGTTGTGCAGCTCCATGCGGGTGACGGCGACGCGGCTTCCGGTGCGCAGAGCGAATCCGGAGGCGCGGAACGCCGCCCCGACTCCGGGGCGCAAGTAGTCGACGCGCAGATCAATCGTCCCCAATCTGGAGAACCGGTCGGGCAGGTCGGCGTCGTCCGCTTGGACGGCGGCAGCCATCATGGCGGTCAGGCCACCAACCACGTCGAGTGCCGCTGAGATCGTGCCGCCGTGCAACGCCCCGCGAGCCCAGTTCCCGACAAGCTCCTCACGCCATTCAAAGGTCAGGCTGACGCCCTCGCCGGTGAGTTCCTCGAGATGGAGGCCCAGAACCCGATTGAATGGGATCTGTGCCTCGACCGCTTTGATCACTTCTGCAACCGCTTGGCCGTCGATCTTCATGTCGCCAGTGTAAGGAGGCCGCACCGAGTCCCGAAGACCCTCGCCTACCATGCCGTCGGGGTTGGCAGGGTTACGGGGAGACAAGAGTCGTGAAGCTTCGACCAAAACGACAGAGTGAGAACGTCGTTGACAAGCGTCGCATCGGGCAATCAACCGGGGCCAAGGTCGGCATGGGCGCCGGAGGGATCCTCGCCATCATCGTTGCCCTCTTCGTCGGAAGCGGTGCCCTCGGAGGTGGCGGTGGCGCACCAGGCGGCATCAATATTGATGACCTGATGGGCGCCCTCCAGCAACCGACCTCGGCCGACGAGCAACCGCAGACCGGCGAAACCGTTGTGGATCCGGACGCCGATCTGGCGCTCTTCATGGGTGGTGTTCTCGACGACGTCCAGAACACCTGGACCGACGTCTACGCCGCCTCAGGAGCGGTGTACGAGCCGGCCACGCTCGTGCTCTTCACAGGCCGCGAAGCCAGCGGTTGTGGCACGGCAACCTCCCAGATCGGTCCGCACTACTGCCCGCTCGACAAGAACATCTACATCGACCTCGACTTCTATGACGAGCTGGCACGACGCTTCAGGGCCGAGGGCGACTTTGCGCAGGCCTACGTCCTCGCCCACGAGGTCGCCCACCACGTGCAGAACATCAGCGGCATCATGGACGAGGTGCGCAGACTGCAACAGCAGTATCCCGATGACGCCAATGAGTTCTCAATCCGGCTCGAGCTTCAGGCCGATTGCCTCGCCGGGGTCTGGGCCTACACCGCCTACGAGCGTGACCTGCTCGAACGGGGTGACCTCGAAGAGGGCCTCACCGCGGCAGCCGCGGTCGGGGACGATCGCATCCAGTCTCAGGCAAACGGCATGGTCAATCCCGAGACCTGGACGCACGGGTCCTCAGAGCAGAGAGTCGAGTGGTTCCGGGTTGGCTTCGATTCTGGTGATCCGAACGCCTGCGACACCTTCAGCCAAGGACTCTGAGCCGGCTCACCCGGGGGCGTGGAAGGCATTGATGCCTGTGATGGCGTGCCCGAGGATCAGCGTGTGAACTTCGTTGGTGCCCTCGTAGGTGTACACCGACTCGAGGTTGTTCATGTGCCGGATCACCGGGTATTCGAGGGTGATCCCGTTGGCGCCGAGCACACCCCGGGCGAGGCGGGCCATTTCGAGCGCCATTCGCACGTTGTCCTTCTTACCAAATGAGATGTGCTCGGCGGAACAGGTACCGCGGTCCTTCATCCGCCCGATGTGGACGGCCAGGAGCATGCCGCGGTTGACCGCGATCAGCATCTCGACCAGTTTTCGTTGGGTCAGCTGGAACGATGCGATGGGCACCCCAAACTGTTCACGTTCCGCTGCGTAGGCGAGCGCCGCCTCGTAGCAGGCCCTGGCGGCGCCCACGGCACCGAACATGATGCCGAACCGAGCCTCGTTGAGACACGACAGGGGGCCCCTCATACCTCTTACCTCGGGCAGCACGGCGTCGCCCGGGAGCCGAACGTCGTCGAACATCAACTCCGAGGTCACCGAGGCCCGCAGCGACAGTTTGTGATGGTGGTCCTGGGTGGTGAAGCCCGGCGTGCCGGCGGGGACCACAAAGCCGCGCACACCGTCGTCGGTGCGGGCCCACACCACCGCCACATCGGCGATGCTGCCGTTCGTGATCCATGCCTTGGCGCCATTGAGGAGCCAATCGGAGCCGTCCCGCCGGGCATGGGTCCTCATGCTCGACGGGTCGCTACCCGAATCGGGCTCGGTCAACCCAAAACAACCGATGCTGTCGCCGGCCGCCATCGAAGGCAGCCACTGCTGCTTCTGCTCCTCAGACCCGTAGGCCCATATGGGGAACATGGCGAGCGAACCCTGGACGGACACAAAACTGCGGGCTCCACTGTCACCCGCTTCGAGTTCGGTGCACGCAAGCCCGTATTCGACATTGCTCATCCCGGCGCATCCATAACCATCGAGATGCATGCCGAAGAGACCGAGGGCGCCCATCTCCTTGGCCATCTCATCGGGGAAGGTGCCGGCTTCGAACCATTCGCCGACGTCGGGGGTGATCCGGTCGGCCACGAACTGGCGCACGGTGTCACGTACCAGACGCTCCTCATCGTCGAGCAGCGCATCGATGTCGAGAAAGTCGTGGGGATCGAGGTTCCCGGTCCCAACGGGCTGATGGCTCATGACACACTCCGTCCGCTCGCGTCCACCCAGGTTACGACCTGGTCGAGGCAAGTCTGGCAGCCCAACCGGGTGTGCACCAGATCTCAGGCGGGTACCGCGTCACTATTGTTGACGGCATGCTTCCTCTCCCCGATCGACTGTCGCTGGCATTGCTGCCGACCCCATTGCAGAGGCTCGAACGGCTCTCCGCGGCCTGGGGCGGGCCAACCATCTGGATCAAGCGAGACGACCTCTCCGGCTTCGGCGTATCCGGCAACAAGATCCGCAAACTCGAGTTCCACTTTGCCGCGGCGCGATCCGCCGGTGCCGATACGGTTCTCACTTGCGGCGCCATCCAATCAAACCACTGCAGGGCGACGGCGCTCGCCGCACCACGCCCCGGTTTCAACACCGTGTTGTTGCTTCGCACTGCGGACGGCAATCCGCCGCCAACCGCAACCGGGAACCACCTGCTGCAACGCTTGTCCGGAGCCGAGCTTCGCTACATCACACCGGCGGACTACGAGCGCCGCGACAACGTGCTGGCGGAGGTCGCCGACGAACTGACCAGTTCCGGTGCCAAGCCATGGATCATCCCCGAAGGCGCCTCCGACGTCTTGGGAATGTGGGGTTTTGCCGTGGCCATGCGTGAGTTGGCCGACCAACTCCAACTGGCGTCACTCGCCCCGGCCGCCATATGGCATGCGGCGTCTTCGGGTGGCACTACCGCTGGACTGGGATGGGCCGACGACAGACTCGACCTCGACCTTCCCATCGTCGCCTGCACCATCGGCGAACCCGCCGCAGACGTACAGATCAGGGTTGAGCGGATATGGGCTGACGCGGTCGACGCGGTCGGGGGCGACCTTCCCACACCCCGCCTCCACTACGAGGACGCCTACGTCGGCGCCGGCTACGGCGTTGTAACGGATGCTGAGCTGGCCGTTCAGGTCGAGGCCACCGCCCTCACCGGGATGCTCTTCGATCCGACCTACACCGGCAAGGCGCTCTACGGCCTCCGCCAAGAGATCCGCAAAGGTCGCTTCGGCCCCACCGACCATGTGGTGTTCTGGCACACCGGCGGTGGATTCGAAGTGTTCACCCACGATTACCGGTCGGCGATGGACAGCGCCCCCTGACGACTCCCGCAGGTCAATCGAACAGTTTGCCCTGCGGCTCCGGTCGCTCGTAGCGGGGGAGACCGGTCCAGGGAAGGTAGTCCATGAACACCCAGCTGCGACGGTGGATCGTACTCGGCCCGAAGTACGCCAGGGCCGCCTTGTGGTACGGACCCGGATAACCCTTGTTGCACTCAAATCGATAGAAGGGAAGATGCTCCGCCTGGAGCCGCATGTGACGGTCGCGGGTGACCTTGGCCAGGATCGACGCTGCCGCGATCGAGAGTGACGTGGCATCACCCCTGACGATGCTGCGGGTGTTCCCGCCCCCAACGAAGTCCCAGTTGCCGTCGATCAGCACCTGATCCGGCTCGACCCCCAATGCCGCGATGGCGCGCTGTGCCGCCAGCCGCTGCGCCTCCGACATGCCCAGTTCGTCGCACTCGAGATGTGAGGCGTGACCGACCGCCCAGGCCTCACACCAGTCGGCCACTCGGGCGAAGAGGGCCTCCCGCTCAGGCTCGGAGAGCATCTTCGAGTCGCGGATCTTGTACACCCGGCGATCGGGCGGGACCACGGCTGCGCCCACCGAAAGCGGACCCGCCCATGATCCCCGGCCGACTTCGTCGACGCCTACGACGACCTTGTACCCGGCATCCCACAGGTCGCGCTCGACGGCGAGGGTGGGCGCCTTGGCTCTCAGTGATTTCCGCAAACGCGGAACGGTTGAGGTCACGCCCCGAGGTTACCCACGCCCCGTCGGACCGCGCCTCAGTTGTCGGCCAGGATGTCGGGGAAGGTGGCATAGAACGCCAGGCGCCC
>CAYXMJ010000014.1:0-30653 GCA_964465915.1 uncultured Acidimicrobiaceae bacterium | reverse complement strand
CATCGACCAAGGCTGCGGCCGAGTCCATCGTCGAACGCCACCCCACCGTCGACATTCTCATCAACAACGCCGGCTTGATGGCGATGCCGGAGCGGCGAACTGAAGACGGCTTCGAGATGCAGCTTGGTGTGAACCACTTCGGCCACTGGACATTCACCGCAGGACTGCTCCCCTCCCTGCTCGCCTCAGATTCCGCCCGGGTCGTCACCGTAACGAGCACCGCCCATCACTTCGGCAAATCGGTCGATCCTGACAACATCAACCTGGACGGCAACTACTCGGCGTGGGGTGCCTACGGCCGGTCCAAGCTCGCCAACTACCACTTCGCCCTCGGGCTCCAGCAGGAGTTCGAGTCCCGGGGCTTGGCGGCACAGAGCCTCGTGGCGCATCCGGGTTTGTCCCACACCAACCTGCAAGTCCACACCGCAGCCGAGGGTGGGGCGGGTCGGACGGCCCCGTTCTGGGAGTGGATGGCCGCCCGGACCGGCATGAAGGCCGACCGCGGGGCATTGCCGCAGTTGCGGGCCGCGGCTGATCCGAACGCCAAGGGCGGCGAGTTCTACGGGCCTCGGTTCGTCAACAACGGACCGGCCGTGCGCCTGCCGGTCGTGCGCCCCGGCAACGACAAGGCGATCACCACCCTGTGGCAGGTCTCCGAACGCGAAACTGGAGTCGCCCTCGACTTCGACGGCGCATTGGAGAGGGCGTGAGCTCCACCATGGATCGCCCGGCAGCCATCCGCCGGGCCCTGCGCGACCTCGTCGCCGAGCGGGGGTTCCACGGGGCATCCATGGGCGCCGTTGCGAAGGAGGCAGGCGTGGCCACCGGCACCGCCTACGTCCACTACGAGTCCAAGGACGAGCTCGTCGTTGCGACGTACCTCGAGATCAAGGCCGAACTGGGCGTTGCCGTCCTCGGGGATTACGACGCCACGGCAACCCCGTTCGAACAGTGGAGCCACATACTGAAGACGGCGTATGCCTTCCTGTCAGAAGAACCGGAGCGCGCCCGGTTCCTCAGCCAACTCGAGGAATCGCCGTACTACGAAGAAGCCCACGCTCGCCTCATTGCGGCCGGTGACCCCCTCGCAGAGGCTGCCCAATCCGAACAGTTCATGGGCCTCATCGTCGACCTGCCGACCCAAGTGATCTACACCTTGTCATTCGGCGTCGCCGTCCGTCTCATCGCGGGAGGCATCCAGTTGAAGGACGAGGAACTCGACACCCTCGTCACCGCAACCTGGCGGGCCGTCACCCGCCCCTAGATCAGCAACTCGCGTGACGCGGGTGACCACCACCAAAGAACGCAGCGTGAGGCCGACTTGGGCGGAGCCATGCCAGAAAGGAAAGACATGATCACCGACTTCACCGCAGCAGACGTTCCCGATCAGTCGGGCAAGACATTCTTCGTCACCGGAGCCAACACCGGCATCGGGTTCGAAGCCGCCAAGGTGTTCGCCGGCCGAGGCGGCCGGGTCCTCCTCGGCTGCCGGAACCCGGAAAGGGGCCGGGAGGCCCTCACCCGAATCGCCGCCGTCCTCCCAAACGCCGACCAGGACTACCAACCGTGGAAACGCTACGACGCGAGCAAGCTGGCGAACCTCCTCTTCACCTATGAGCTCGACCGCCGGCTCCGTGGAAAGGACTCATCGACGATCGCCGTCGCCGTCCACCCCGGTGGCTCGGATACCGAGTTGAGCCGCTATGTCACGGGTTTCACCGGCGTGATGACCCGGGCCCTCACGCCGCTGATGCGCCCGATCATGAACACGGCCGAGCAGGGTGCATGGCCGACCGAACTCGCCGCGACCGCAGCAGGCGTCGAAGGCGGTCAGTACTTCGGTCCGGGCAACCGGCGCGAGATGTCGGGGCCCGCCCGCCAGGTCGAATCCAGTGCCGCCAGCAAGGATCCAGCCAAGGCGAAACAACTCTGGGACCTCTCGATCGAGATGACGGGAATTGATCCAGGGCTCTAGGAGAGCCATGCCGCTACGTGGCCCCGGCTCCCTCTGGCCGGGGTCACCCAAGACGGAGACGCAACTCGGGGTGGCCCACCGCCTCGTTCATGTGCCGGCTCACGAACACAAATCCGTAGGCTGCGTAGAAGCGCCGACCGATGGAGTTGGCTTCGAAGACGTCAAGCTCCAGGAACGGGCGTGACGCTCGGGCGGCATCCATGAGGGCACGTCCGATGCCACGTCCCTGACAATCCGGGTCGACGAAGATCGCACCAACCTCGTTGCCGATCAAGGCCACGAAGCCGACGACGCGCCCGCCTGTCTCGTAGACCATTGTCTCTGCGATAGGGAGCCATTGCTCGGCGATCTCGCGCCGCTCGTTCTCGAAGAACTTCTCGGAGAGGAACGGGTGAGCCATCAGAGACGCCCGATACCAGACATCGAGCAACTCCTCGAGGTCCTCATCGATGTAGGGACGAACCGTCACGCTGCGCAACGCTACAGGCCCTCCACTCGGCAATGGCCCATGCGCCCGGCGCAGATCGCCCCAAGGGTCCCATCCGTCTCAAGGCAGCGACCTTGCCCGTCGCAGGTGCACGATGGCTGCGTCGGTCAGATCCTCGACGCTTCTGTCTCCAGGTTGATAGAGAAGGGGGAGGCCGAGGTCAGCCGCCTGGGCGGCCACGAGTCCATTTCGCCAGAGGCTCCGCTGCATGAAGTTCGAGTGCATTCGGTTCGGGTCTGAGGCGCCCTCTCGGAAGTCAGTGATTGCCCGTTCTCGGCGGTCGAGAGCGTCGGGGTCGATGTGGAGCCAAAGCGACGCAACGCGGGGGTCGGCGATCTGCGACACCCTCAGGGGCGAGAACAGCCACCAGTCCAGAACAACGGGGTTGCTCGAACTGATATGGCGCCGCACGATGAGGTCGATGATCGGCCACATCATCTCCGAGACTTGTTCGGCGTCGGCGATCAAGCGCTCCGGCGGACCGGTGGTGAAGTACCGGACGTGCCCGACCCCTGCCATCTGATGCAGAGCCGGGTGGGTCTCCGCCGATGTCGTGAAACGAGCTGTGGTGACGAGGTCGTCGACGGTGGTCGAGGCAAAGCCAAGGCGCCCGGCGATTGACCGAGCGAGCGTCGTCTTCCCCCGCGGCGGACCGCCGACGAGCACAACCTTGAGATCATTCACAGGAGCGAACGCAGTACATCACGAACCGCCACGGTTCGGCACTCAGCGGACGGCAGTTGCGCCAAGGCACAACGCTGAACGACCATCAAGAATGGGTGGCATTCGGAGGGTCTGAGGGTCCTGCTAGGCGCCTTCCAGCGTCAGCGTGTAGACCCGTTCCTCGAGCTTCCCGATCATTCGGTAGATGGTCCAGAGGTTGTTCGCCTGCATGACGCGGAAGGGGGCCACCCCCACCTCGGCGACAATGGCCTCCTTAGCGCGTTCCATCCGGGCGGCGCGCAGCAGTCGCTTCTCGCCGTCCTCCCGTTCGAGGAGCGATTCCATCCACTCGGAGGCGATACGATCGATCTCGAGGATCGTGAAACCGGCTTTGCGGATGGCATCCTCGAAGCCCTCGACGGAGAGCCGGTCGGGGACCATAGCGAGGTCCGCGCAGAGGCGCGTTTTCTCCGCTGGGTCGAGCAGTGGCGTCCCGAATACCTCATGGATGAGCATCGATCCCGACGGCCTCAACACCCTGCGGCACTCGACGAATGCTCCGTCGAGGTCTTCGATATGGGCCAACATGTCGCGCGAGAACACGATGTCGACGGTGTCGTCCTCGAGCGGGATCTGGTTGATAGCTCCCAGATGCACATCCACGAGATGGCCGTATTTGTGGCTAGCGACGGCGCTATGTGCATCGTCGATGTTCAGTTGCACCGGGTCGACGACGACAACGCGGCACCCGAACCGCTCGGCAATCTCGAGGCCGGTCGTTCCATCCCTCCCGCCGATGTCCAGGACCACGCTTCCTGCGTCGAGGCCCAGGGTGGCGAGGTTGTCGTAGATCGATGTCTTCGGTCGGGGGTTGAGGCTCCTATCGGTCAAGGCCATGGCATCGTCCCACTCGACATCCCAGTCCCCGTACATCTGCTCCACGGTCAGCGGCGTGGTCCATTCGCCTGTCATGGCCATCAACCTAACCGACCGGCTCACCGGCAGATCCAACCGCCGTGTCCGCACCCCGACCTCGTCGATGCCTCAATGCCGGGCAAGACACCCAGGTCAACCGGGAGGTCGGCACAGCGGTCGTCTTCAGACGGCCCCGCACCGCCGACAACAGCCGTACCCAACGGCACGAGGCGTGCCCTGTGCGACCGAGCATCGGATAACCGAGCCGCGATGGTGGTGGCCGCGCCGTTGACCACCCCCGGTCACTACTGTGGCCAGCCGCTTCTGGCTGACTGCGCTCGGTGTCGAGACGGCTCGACATCGAGAAGCGCTCCGGCAGCTTCGCTGAAAGCACCAGCCCCACGCCGTTCGAACCACCGGATCGGTCGATGGCCCACGTCGTCGCACCGTTGACGTTGGATTTGTCCCTGCCGACTGCGGGCAGGGTTGAGTCTTCCGGCCCTGATCCGTCTCGCTCAGGCCGAGTGTGATTGGCTGAATGCGAACGGAGGTTGATCGTGGGTGACGAAGCGCAGGTCGACGTGGGTCTGGTGAACCCGAAGGTGAACATACGGACCCTGCTGGCGATATTCTGGGTATGCCACTTCATACTGTGGATCTTCGGGGATATGTTCAGCCTGTTGCAGGAGATGGGCGAGCCTGTCACGGACACCGCGGTCCTCTTCATCGCGCCAACGACCGCCATTGTGCTGACGCTGGTGATCGCCTTCACCCTTGTGGGGCAGCCAACCCACGTTCGGTTGACCAACCTGATCGTTGCTCCCGTCTACCTCTTGTTCAACATCGTCTTCTTCATCGATGCCACCCAAGGGTGGGAGTACTACCTGGGGGTCTTCTACGTTCTGTTCAGCGTGCTCATCATCTGGCGTGCGTATGCCTGGCCGAGGGAAGGACGGGGCTGAGCCGACGACACCCTTCAGGCGCAGCTCAGTGGCCTCGACCCTGCTCGGAGCCTCTCAGCAGACGGTGCCGTCGTCTTCGATGTAGCAGGCATCACTTTGGAACCGCGACCACTCGGCCATATCGCGGGTCAACTGATCGAGGAAGGCGGGGATGTCGGGCCCGCGAGCGGTGGTCTTTCCGTCGCGGATCACGGGCAGGGCATCGGTCGCCTCAGCATCGACGATGACCACCTTGTGAGCTACGACGAGATCGTGCAGCCGAGCCTCGATGTCGTCGGCCACCGAGCTGTCGGCGCGGCGCTGCAATTCGATCATGCCCCAAACCCTTCGCGTCGGACGACGACCCGGGTGTGGGTCCCGTCGGCAATCAACGTGTCGACCATATGGGCCTCGACGGAGAAGGTGATCGTCCGCCGTTCAACAGCCGTGACCTCGGCCGATGCCGTCACCACGGCGCCGAGCTGACTCGGGGCAAGGTGACGCAGGTCGATGTGGGTCCCAACGGATGTGGTGGAGATGGCGAGCCGGCCCCCCAGAGCTGCAATCGCGGCCGCCTCGACCATTGCCACAACTCGGGGAGTGGCAAGCACTTCGACGTCGCCGCTGCCGAGCGCGATGGCCGTGTCCTCGATGCCGACGACCGCCGAGACGACGCCTCTCAGGCCTGTGGTGATCTCGTCCATGGGACCAAGGGTAGGGGGCTGGTGGACCCCACGACGTCGCTACCGTTGCGATGAGCGAGACGAGGAGCCCGATGATCCAACTGCACAGGGATGGCGACGTCTACGTCCTGCACATGCGGCACGAAGAGAACCGGATGAACCGCACATGGCTCGACGCGATGAATGCCGCGCTCGATGAGGTCGAAGCCGATCCCACCGCCGGTGCGCTGGTCACAACCGGCGAGGGCAAGTTCTACAGCAACGGGCTCGACCTCGAGTGGCTGGTGCGGCCCGACACCGAGGACATGCGGGAGTTCGTCGCCGATGCCGAAAAGCTCCTGGCCAGAGTGATCGAGTTCCCGCTGATCACGGTGGCAGCCTGCAACGGCCACACCTTTGCCGCCGGCGCCATGCTCGCCCTCTGCCACGACTTCCGGGTGATGCGCGCCGACCGAGGGTTCTTCTGCCTCCCCGAGGTCGACATCCAGATCCCCTTCACCCCGGGGATGAACTCGCTCATCATGCAACGTCTCACCATCACCACCGCCCATGAGGTGATGGTGACCGGCAAGCGAGTCGGCGGCGAAGAGGCCGAACGCAAACACATCGTGCACGCTGCGGTCCCGGTGGGCGAGGTGCTCCCCCGGGCGATCGAAATGGCCGCTGCCGCAGGCGGCAAGGACCGCGCCACGCTCCAGGTGATCAAGCGTCGCATGTACGGCGAGACGATCGACCTGCTGTCGAACAGCACGGGCACGGCGACCCAGGAGTGATGTCTGCTGCGGACGCCATCTCCCTGACCGACGGGTTCGATGCCGCCGGCATCCGCTACTGGATCGGTGGGGGCTGGGGCGTCGATGCGCTGCTCTGCTCCCAAACTCGGGACCACGACGACCTCGACATCGCGGTGCCGGCCGAGCAGGAAGCCCACCGGGGCTACGACTCACAGGACAAGGACCGTGCCGACCTCCAGGCCCTTGTGGGTGCCGGCCTGATCAAAGCCTCAGAGGCAGAAGCATGATCCATCCGATCGACCGCTCGTCTGGGCTTCTGCTATCGAACGGACCGCAGCGACTGCGGATATTCCAAGACGGGTGGGGCGAGCCAGAACGCATCGAGCAGCTGGTGATTCCCGACGAGCTCGAGCCACCGGCAGCCATCGATATCGAGTGGCTGAACCCGGTGGTCGACGAAGGCCTGACCGTGCGAGACGGTGTCTTCGAGAGCCCAGGCCGGCTCCTGCCGGCGGATGCCAAGACGGCCCATGTGCGTCAAGTCATCCCTCGGGAGCCTACCAACCGCATGTGTGTGCTGATGGCGGCGTGGAATGACCACGGCTACTCCACCCGGACCAAGCTCGCAGCTCGCCTCGCCGAGCGTGGCATCGCATCGGCGATCCTCGAGAACCCCTTCTATGGACACCGCCGTCCCCAACCCGAGGCGGACCAGCCGATCCGAACCGTCGGCGACTTCGCCGTGATGGGCCGCAGCGCCGTCACCGAGGGCCGGGCGTTGCTGGCCCAATTTGCGGCCGACTACCAAGTTGGGGTATCGGGCTACTCCATGGGTGGAAACGTGTCGGCGCTGGTCGGTGCTCTGATGGACTTCCCCGTGGCAATCGCCGCGCTGGCGGCATCACACTCCCCCGGCCCGGTCTACCTCGGCGGGGTGCTGGTCAACGGGATCGACTGGGAAGCGCTCGGCGGGCAAGAGACCGCCGAGCCCCGGTTGCGCGAGATCCTCACCGGTGCCTCGGTTCTCGGAGTCGAGCCAAAGCCGCACACCGCCCACGCCATCATCGTCGGAGCAAGGTCCGACGGGTACGTTCCCCTGCAGGCCACCATCGACCTGCACGAGCATTGGCCGGGCTCAGAGCTGCGTCTGATCCGAGGCGGCCACGCCACCCTGATCTGGTTCCGCAAGGACGTGCTCGTCGACGCCATCGTCGACTCCTTCGACCGCCTCGACGCCGTCACGCACTGAGCGTCAGGCGGCGTCTTGCGCCACCCGTGCGAGGTCGAACTCGTTTCCTTCGGGGTCGAAACAGATCCGCCATTCGAAGCGCTGCCAGGTGTGACGCTCCCCCAACGTGCCGCCGAGTTCGACGACACGCGCTTCGGCGGCCTCGAGGTTGAGCACCCCGAAGTCGACGTGGACCCGGTTCTTGCCCACCTTCGGCTCGGGAACCCGCTGAAACCACAGGGTGACCTTGCGATCCGGGGCGTTGGCCAGGAATACCCACTGCTCGGACTCATGGCTGATTTCGACACCGAGTAGCTCGGCCCAGAACCGACCGAGGGCACTCGGATCTGCGCAGTCAATGGTGACCGCCGTCAGCAGCGGAATGGCGGGACCTTGGAATGGATTCACCCTCTCCTCCTGATGGTGATCAACTCCAAGCATCGCAAATCTCACGAAACGTTGTCGGCCGGCCCAACTCAAGAAGTCACTCCCCGCTGCGTTGCGGTGCGGAGCGGGCCATTACGCTGGTACCAAGGAGGACGCCGTTGGCGCCGCGCCGACGGCCGAACGAAAGGCGGGAGGAACCAACCATGCCCGGCGATGCCGAAGCCAATCGACAGGTGTGCTTCGTTGACATGCCGTTCGGCAAGAAGACCGATCCGCGCACCGGAATCGAGATTCACTTCGACGACATCTACGAGAGAGGAATCAAGCCCGCCATCGTTGACGCCGGACTAGAGCCGGTACGTGGTGACCAGGAGTCCAGTGGCGGCATCATTCATTCTGCAATGTTCGCCAGGTTGCTGTTGTCGGAGTTCGTGGTGGCCGACTTGACGACCGCCAACCCAAATGTGTTCTACGAACTGGGCGTGCGCCATACCGCCAAGCCGTACACCACGATCCCGATCTTTGCGACGATCGGGGACTTGCCCTTTGACGTTGCCCTCGTGCGGGCCGTTCCCTATGACCTGGAGGACGGGCAGCTCACCGAGGACGCCGCGCAGCGGCTGCACAGCGGCTTGACGGGACGTATCCGGGCCGCGCTGGATGGCCCGGTGGCGCAAGACAGCCCGCTGTTCCAACTGTTTGATGCGTACCCGGGCGTGGACATGTCGCATCAGGTGACCGACGTGTTCAGGGACCGCGCCGAGTACTCAGACAAGCTCCGGGCTCGTCTCGCGGCCGCCAAGAACGAAGGGGTCGAAGGGCTCCGAACCGTCGAAGCCGAGTTGGGCGACCTGAAAGTAGCCGAACGCGGCGTGCTGATGGATCTGTACTTGTCCTACCGCGACGTCGAGGGTGGCTTCGCTGAGATGGTTCGGCTCTACGACGAGTTCCCCGCCGAGTTGCGCGCGTCGGTCGTCGCCAGGCAGCAGCTCGCCCTTGCGCTCAACCGTCGCGGAGAGCCGGGGGATGTGGAGCGAGCGGTCCAGGTCCTCGATGCCCTCCTCGACAAGTCGGGTGGAAGCGCAGAGACCTACGGGATCTTGGGCAGGATCCACAAGGACAGATTCCGCGCCGCGCGCGAGGCGGGCGACAACCTGGTGGCAGCGGGCGCCCTCGATGAGGCGATCGTGGCCTACACCCGCGGCTTCGAGGTCGAGCCCGCCGACTATTACCCCGGCGTCAACGCCGTCAACCTTCTCGTCCAGAAAGGCACGGACGAAGCCCAAATCGAGGCGGACCGGCTGGTACCGCTCGTCACCTTCGCTGCGGTGCGCAAGGGAGGGGCCGAGTCAAGTGACTACTGGACCGTCGCCACCGTCCTCGAGCTGGCGCTCATCGGTCGAGACGATGCTCTCGCAACCCGCGTCTTGCCCCGCCTCGTGACCGCCAAGTCCGAGCCGTGGATGCTCGAGACGACCGCCGACAACCTCGAGATGGTCATGCAATTGCGCGAAGGCAACGAACCCACCGACACTCTGGAGACGACCATCGCTGAGCTACGGTCGCGAGCGGCCTCATAGACCCGATTTGCCGCTCGGCCGGCGTCAGCCGGTCGCTTCTGCCTCCGGAGACGGCTCCGGGTTGGGCGGTTTCTCCGCTCCCGTCCGGATCGCCAGGATCGTGATGCCCTCGTTCGCCGCTTGGGGTTCGTCGCCGCCCTCGATCTCGATCGTTCGGTTGCCGAAGTGATGCAGTCCGATGAGGTTCCAGTCTCGATTGAAGACCGGGCTACCCGAGCTCCCCTGCTCGGTTGGGGTCCGGTAGTGGAGGTACCGTTCGCCACGTTTGAGCAGCTTGTTGTCGTAGATCGACCACGACAGCGCCCGACCCTGGGGATGACCAATCACGTAAACCCGCGCCCCGGGCACCGGAATCGCCTTGGCAACCGGGACCGCCGGCCGCCCTTCGAGGGGAGGCTGAGTGCGAAGCACGGTGGCATCGAGCTCTTCCTCGGGCGAGCTCCACAAGATGTCCTGAACGCGGTATCGGGTTCGACTCTCGTCGTCCTCGAAGGTGATTTCGGCCTCCTCCCACGCCACGGCGCCGTCGGCCGGATCTTCGCTGATGACATGTGCGTTGGTGATGAGCAGCAGCTCGTCGGGTTCGCCCTTGTCCAGACCGAGGTCACTCGCCATCACCACGAAGCCGGTCCCTTTGGCGCGCCCCGACCCGTCGGCGATCCGAGCCACCGACGCCGAGCGGTCCAGGGCGTTCCGCAGCCACCTCACGTTCTCGAAGTACTCGTCACCCAAGATGGCCTCGAGTTGGCCACCGTCGATCCTGTCGGAGAGCGACTCGAGATGTGCCGCCCCTGCATCGAGCTCGAGGACACCTCCCTCGTTCCCCAGCACCGACGCCTGGAGCAGGGGGATCAGCCACGAACCGGGCTCGTCATCGGGAGTCAGGCGCCACACCCCCTCCATCTGCCGCAGGGTGCCCTTCGCCTCAAAGGCATCGGTGTTCGGCGAGGACACATACCGCTTGGCCCACTCGGGAGCATCCTCGTTGCGGCCAAGCGCCACGCAGGCTTCCAACCCAATGGCGTAGTCCCACATCGTGGCTTCCTGGTCGATCCGCCGCGTTTCAACCGCTTCGAGGATCTCTCCGGCAAGCGTCTCGGGGTCGGGAACCTCAGACAGGGTGACGCCATCTGCGGCCCCACGCGCCGAAACGGCGACCGTATTGATCCCATGCCACAGTTGGCTGGGGTCGTCCTGATACACGCTGTAATACCATTTGGCCGCCTCCCGCAGCCAGTCTTGGGACCGCTCGCTGCTGCTCCCGCCGGCGTCCACGTATTGCTGCTTGAAGGCCCGACCCAGCAGGCCCCGCGCCTCGCGATTCTCCTTGCCGCCTTCGGACGTGTCGGCGACGATCGACTTGAGGACCGCCGCGGCGACCGTCAGATTGCCCTGCTCGATGAGCGCCTGGCCGTGGTGGCGCCGAATCGCCGGCGAGTCGTTGCCGGCACGGAGGAAGGCATCGCCCACCCGCGCCAGCTCGTCGAAGAACCTTTTCCGCCGCAGCAGCGCCATGATCCGCTCGGCGTCTTCACTCGGATATCGGTCATCGCTCCCGGCCAGGTAGGCCAGCAACTCATCGATCAGCTCGTTGACCTCCTCGCGGTCGTAGTTGTCGATCGCGCGGGCGAGGCGGCGCTGAAACTCCTTGCCATCCCAGGACATGCGAACCGCCTCTCACAAACCCAGCTGCAGAGCCAATGCCTCTTGCACCCCAGGGCGGCGTAGGTACTGAGAGATGTCGTGCCGCCAGAGACCGGAGTTCTCGACCTCGACGTCGGCGATGACTTCGGTGCCGGAGCGTCGGTAGTCGTTGGCGATGACCGGGTCGAGACGGGACACGACATCGAGACTGTCGTAGACGTTGGTCCAACCAGAATCGACCTTCAGCGACGGGTAGCCATCGTCGCGCGTCCACTCCGGCTTCATCATGTCCTGGATCTCGTCGATCCCAAGTGGACTCCCAATCGTCATCAGGGCGTCGATCTGGGGACACTCGGCAACACGCTTCAAGCAATCGTATGCGATCACTGTTCCCATGGAGTGGCTCACGACGATGTGGGGTCCGGTTGGATCCGAGTCGCCGGCTCTGCGCAACTCGTTCACGAACCGGCCGCGGATCTCGTCTTGCACCTGGAATACCTCTCCGGGTCTGGGTTCCGTGGTCGCATTGAACAGGTAGTGGTGCACGTCTCGCAGCAGCGCGTTCATCATCCGACGTTTGATGAACCACGGGATTGGAATGCGTTCGTAGGTGCCGTCCTGTTCGGCTTCGGGCGGCGCATAGCTGTCGTCGTAGCCCTCCGGAGGCGCCATGTCTGGTGCGTACTCCCTTTGCAGCGAGTCAACGAACGCACGGTCCTCCGGGGAGAGTTCATCGAGCCACTGCATGTCCTCATCGAGGTCGGAGGTCAGTACCTCGTCGCCGGTGCTTTCGTGGGATTCACCAGCCGATGGCGCCTCGTAGAGCACGTCCGCCCAGTAGACCATCGACGTGGTGACCCCGTTGCCGGCGAGATCAAGGCCGCCGTCGCGCAGGGCATATTCCCAGCTGGCGAGGATGCGGTCTGCCTCGCGCTTGTTTCCGATTCCGTGAATCATCGTGACGTGAGGCATCCTGTCTCCGATCTCGACCGCGGCCGGCGAGCGCCGGCTCGTCTCAGTCGTCAACACTACGCAGTCGCTCATGGCGCTGCGGGACTCTCTCCGGTCCACCGCGGCGTGGACTTGTCGCCCCTTCGGCCGGGAATCGTCGGCTAGGTCAGACCGCCCCGAGCGAGTTGTCGATCGCAACGCGCAGGGCGGTCTGGAAGTCGTCACGGAGAAGTTCACCGTGGTCGTCGCGGGGTACGATCACCATTCGCTCGGACGCCAGGTCAAACGGGGGTGGCCCCCCCAATTCCTCCGACTCCCTGATCACGATCCAGCTCGCCGGCGTTGCCCCGGGCTGCTGCTTGAGCGCGTACAACATTCCTGCTTCGAACAGGACGTTGGCGTTGTCGGCGAACGGGTGGCCGTCGCCGACATCTGCTCCGTCGCCGTCTCGACGTGCCGAGAGATAGCAGACGCCGAGGTGACAATTGGTGATTGCATCGGCGACTTGCTGATTGATGTTTCCGCTCGTCGCCATCTCATGCCAGTAGTCAATATCGAAGGTGTCGTCATATTGACGGACCACCTCCAGTGCGGCCGCCATCGCAGCCTCATCGGCTTGTAACGGGCTGGCCACGAAGAAGCTGGGCCGCTCGAGAGGAGACCTCGCTCCCTCGAACTGGTCATTCAGTGCTTCCAGTGCCTTCACCGTGGCTCTGGTCGCGCTATCGGTCGTCTCGTGCAGCCACACCACGCGGGCGAGGGCGCCGCTCAGTCGGAGCAACTCGTCGCGAGCCGCTTCCGAGAATTCGTGGTAAGCGTCGAACTCGATGTCGATGGCGCCAAAGACCCTCTTGCCGTAGCGGAGGGGGATGACGATCGACGTGCGCTCACCCAAGGACTCGTCGGGCGCGCGGTACGGCGGAAGACCCTCGACACCGGACCAAGCGTCCTTGTACTCGGTGGCTGTCGATAGGCTGCTCCGGTCCGGCGCAGTGATCCACAGCGGCTTGCCGCGGTGATACGCGTACGCCAAGTGGCCGGCGTATTCGCCGTTTCCCCGGAAGATCCGCAGTGTCTGATCATCCTCCCTCGAAGACCAGAATGTCCTGAGACCGGGCACCGGACCGTCGTCGCTATCGACTCTGACGCCGTCGATGAAAGCTGAGTAGTACGACGACCGGAGAGTCACTGTCAGGTAGTCGCCGAGCAGTCTCAGCACATCGTTGTAGGCATCGTCGTCGATGGTGTCGACCGACAAAGCAAACTGGGCAAGGTATTGACCCGGTGTCAGCATGAAGCTCCTTCACAGTTGTGCGGCCCGCTCCCAGCGCGATCAGTGCGAGTTCGCAAACCGGACGCGCCCCCAAAGCATATCCTCCGTCTCCTGCCCGATGCCTCCCAATGCCGTAACGCCACAGATGTTGGGTCCGAGCCGTGTACTCAACCGAGGAGGCCTTGGATCCGTCGTCGCAGCTCGTCGACAAGAGCCTCCCGGTTGAGTTGCCCATTCCCGTCTCGGGCGACGGTGACGATTCGCTCGGACGCGAAGTCGAAAGGTGCCGCCGGCGACGCCTCCTCACGCACCGGGATCCAGTGTCGGGGACTCTCTGTCGGAGCGTTGGTGAAGGCATGCAACATGCCGGCCTCGAACACAACGTTGGCATTGTCCCGAAACGGCTCGGCAGATCCGGGCGGAGCGGGCTCCGAGAAATAGCAGATCCCAAACCGGGCAGTGGTGATTCCGGCGAGGATTTGGGTGTTGATGTTTCCCCCCTCGCTCATGTCCCTCCAGTGCACCAGCTCGAGGCTGTCGCCAAATTCCTGGGTGATCAGCTCTTTGATCGCAGCAACAACATCGTCCTTGGCCTCGTGTGACGAAGCCAGGAAGATCTGAGGTGTCGACAATCGGGTCGGGAAACGTCGATCATTGAGGAGACCTTCGAGTTCTCCTATGGCGTCTTTGGTACCCCGCGTCTGCGTCTCCTGTGCCTCGTGGAGCTCGTACAGGATGCCGAGCGCTTCGGCCAGACGGGTGAGCTCCTCGCGGCCCACGTTGCTCGGACGCCGATAGGTCTTGCTCTCGAGGTCTATCAAGCCGAGCAGCCTTCCGCGATTCGACACCGGCACGACAATGGAAGTCCGTACGTCGTCGAGCGTGCTGATGTACTTCGGGAGTTCGGTTCTACCGGACCATAAGTCCTCATACCCGCCGGCCTCACTCAACGGGGCACGGTCCGCTGCCACGATCCACAGCGGCGTATTGGTGTCGTACGCAAAGGCGGTCTGGCCGTTGTGGTCTCCGTCTGCGTCGCTGACCAGCTTGTACTTCGGCGTCCCGTCGCTGACCCAGACGGAACGCAATGCCGGCCTGGCCACCCCTCCCTCGTCGGCCATCTCCTCCTTCATGAACTCGAAGTACGACATACTCAGGTCGTTGGTCACGTAACGTGTCACGAGGGTTTCGAGCTCGGACCAGGTCTGCTCGCTGATGATGTCAACCGTGCGAGCGAACTGCCGGAGGTAAGCCCCATAGGTCTGTACCGGTTCTTGCGCCATGATGCGATGCCTCTATTGGAAACGTTCCCGTGAGCGGGTCTAGCGGGTGGTGTCTCCCCCGGTTGATTCCGCCGATACCAGACCGCGCTGCCAGCCGGTCGGCTGTTCGTTCGCACCGTAGTTGTTGATGAACCCCACGATTGCATCATCTGAGAGATTGCGCTTCCCGAGCTTGACCCGATTGCCGGAATTGCCCTCAACCGTGTTGATGGTTACCGCCTTTCGGCGCGACACCTCCACCCTGAGCACATACCCGATGTGTCCAGTACCGGTGAACTTGAACTTGCCGGCCTCGGCATCGGATGTCGCCATAATGAAGGCATCGCCGGGAATCGGGATGTAGTCGCCCTTCTGTCGGGCCATCCCGAGATCCCTCGCCTTGCCGAACGCCGAGGACACTCGGCCGTACTTGGCTCCTAACGAGTAGCCGCCCGACGCCTCTCGATTGACCCATGACCAGAAGTAGCAGCACCAGGGAGGCGCGGTTCCCGCCGGGATGTACTTGTCGACGCCGCCACCTGAGTTTGCGCCGTTGGGGATCTCGTGGACGCCGGCGGCGTGCTCGTCGAGCGCAACCCTGAGAACCTTGGTGCGCACGGGGGTCAGTCCGGTTGGGATCTCGCCGGGAAGGTTCGACTTCTGCGGAATACCGACCGGGTTCCGCAGGGCCCACCACGTGTTGGACCCGACCTCCCCGTCGGACTCTAGGAACTCGCCGTCCGGACCGAGGTGTGTGTTCTGGAAGTAGACGACCGCCTCAGTGGTGAGCTTGAGATAGTTGCCGCGCACGGCACCCTTGAAGAAGCCCTGGTCCTTCAGCAGCTTCTGAGCGACCTTGACCCATTCACCCTTGTCCCCATATTTGAGGAGCGGCTCTCGGGCCGTGGAGTCGACTATGTGGTGCAGGGCCCACCACGTGTCGTCGTCTACCACCCCGTCGGTTCGCAGCGGGCTGCCCGCAGGCCCGGTGTGGAGCTTCTGGAAGGCAACGACGGCAGCCTGAGTCAAATCGCCGAAGTTACCCCTGACGGCGCCGGTGAAGAAGTCGTTCGCCTTCAGGATCCTCTGAATCGCCTTGACATTCTCGCCCTTGTTCCCGTGTTTCAGCGTAGTCATCACGCACCCCTTCGCCGAGCGACGCACTGCAACCGTTTCATTCCAACCATACGCCACCTCATCGGACGAGGCGTTGGCGAATCGACCACGCCGAGGTACGAGCCTCGAACTGACTTCGCTTCGCGGCCACCCGCGGTTCAGCCGTCTATCACGACCACGTACGATCCCAGGTCGGCGATTGCGACGACGAAGAGGTACTCGCCGGCGAATGGTGCCGTTACCTCGAGGGTCAGCCGAGTCGATTGTCCCGATTCCCAATAGTCGTTGATCTCGGCCGCGGGATAGACGCCCCGGCACCGGGACCTGCTGTCATCCGCCCCCTCCAACGAGAAGTAGAGGTCGGCCTCGGCGTACGTGAGACCGAGAGCGAAGATGTCGTCGCACGCCAACCCCTCGTCGAGTGCGTCGATCGTTTCCCAAGGGAACAGAAAGGCCTCGTCCCGACCGTCCGGAGCGGTAACGAGAAGCATCCAGGGGGCGATTCCACCCGTCCAGTCGAATGAGATCGAGTAGGTCACTCCGGCGTCTGCGGTGAACCGGTACGCCACTTGCTGGCGTGGCGACTCCACGACCCCGGAGCTCTGCTCACCGACTCGGAGTTCGGGAAGCTGCGGCTGAGTCACCGAGAGCGTCTCCACCTCGGAGGCTTCCGGCGCAACGCGGACGACATACCCGCCGTCGAACGGCGCCACGAACGGACTGGCGAACACCTCGACGCCCTCGGGGGCAAAAACCTCGGGTAGACCGAGCGTTCCCGTCATCGTCACGGCATAGATCTCGCCGGCGATGCCGCTGAATGTGTAGAACTCTGGTCTCCCCGACGGCGGGGCGGCGTCGATTGTTGCGCCGATCTCGATCTCGGTCCCCTCGATGCCTTCGAAGGTCACCGCAAAGCTGCCGCCGAGGGTGGGTACATCACTGATCGTGATGTACCCAGCTCCACCAGTCCAGAAGCCGACGTATTCGATCGGGCCCCCCAATCCGTCGGAGTAGCTGACCTGTCGCCCTGAATCTCCGCTCACCTCGACACTCGGTTCGAGAGTGTCGTCGTATTGCACCGTGACGCTGATGACCTCGCCAGCGTTCGCCGCAAAAGAGAAGGTGCTGGTGTCGTTCTCTTCACTGATCGTGCCCTCGAGCGTGTCCCCGGAGGCGATCGGGGTGACCTCCGGGTGGCGAAGGGTGAGCCCATACGGGCCCGTTGAGGCTTCGAACCCAGAGACAGTTGCAGCGTAGGTACCAGCGGTCGGCAGGCTGGTGATGATCACCTCACGTCCAGCCGGGCCCCGCACATCAACCGAGTCGATCGGGTTGCCGTCGGGGTCCATCAGGACTAACACCCCGTCAAGCGGGTCCTGAGGGTCGAGCACCAGTTCGATGGTCTCTCCGGCCTCGCCGACGAACTCGAAACGACCTACAGCCCCCGCCGCGTCGAGGCTGCCCTGCGCGGTTGCGCCGATCACGAGCTCTGGGACGGTCGAGCCCCCCTGTCGCGAATAGGACAAGACCGCGGTGGCCGCGTTGTTGGCGGTGATCTCGATGAGATAGGAGCCGGTCGCCGGCAGCACGAATACTCGCTGTATGGGACGAGCGGTCTCCTGCACGGCTTTGGTCGTGCTCGTCGTGGAGCTCTCGGACCCCTCGAGAAGCACCTCGGTGGTGGTGGTTGCCGAAGCTTCTTCGGTTGATCCGCTGGGTGCGACGGCGAGTGTTTCGCCGGGGTCGAGACCCTCAGTTTCGGGAGTGCCGACCTGGAGAAGCCGAACGTCGACTTCGGTCGGGAGGACCGAGCCTGGGTCCGCGGACTCAAAGGTGATCACGAGCGTGACCTCGTCGCCTTGTTGCCCGTCATTGAAGCGGAACCGCTTGACCTGGCTGGCCTCGAGCGGGAACGTCGGGGCGGCGTTGGTACCGCTGAGTTCCTCAGCCGGCTGTTCAGTGCCGTCGCTCCGCGCCTGATCGCCCATGGCAAGACCGACGATTGCAGCCAGGCTTAGAACAAGAACGGCACCAACCAGAATCAGTAATCGGCGGTTTCGCCTCGTGCGCCGTGCGGCTCGATAGGCAGTGTTGGATACTCTGATCGGCTCGACGAACCGGTCGTGCGTGAGTTCGTACCACAGCGTGCCTCTCCGCCGATCAGCTCGGATGAGGTGAGCATTCTCGAGGGCCGGCAGGACCTCGTTGCCTTTCTGCCCAGGCCCCTCACGGGTTTGGGTTCGGAAGCCGTCGTCCGTGATCAGCTTGTCTTCGAACCAGTCGCGAATCTGGATCTCTCGTACGTGGGTTTGCGCGGCGACGGTGTGCACCTGCGAGGAGTAGTAGCCCGCCAACGCCTCGTTTACGTTGCCGCCCGCAACTACGTCGTCGGGCTGGATGCTTGTCGCGTCGGGCGGGAGGCGTTCCCACAGTTGTGAACAGACGACCTGAAGCTGCACAGGTTCGATGTTGGGCCCGAGCTCGAGCGTCGACTCGGTGCCGCGATCGACTCGAATCCGACGCAGATCGTCGACCAATCGATCTGCCGCATCATCGCTGAATTCGACACCCGCCCTGGCGGCCGGCATCTGAATGGCTTCGCGGGCGGCAGCCGGCCCGAGCAGTTCGAGGCGATACCGGTTGCCGAATTGGGTAGGCATGAAAGTCTGAAACGGATCAAGCTGGGCGATGAAGTCCTCTCTCATGGAGAACAGCGCAAAGAAACGCCGATCGCTCAGGGCATCACCGAGTTCGCGCAGGAACTCCTCCTTCTCATCCCAATCGGCAGGGTCGAGGGTGAATACTTCCTCGAACTGATCGAAGATCAGACACGGATCCGCATCTGGTTCGTCGTCGGCCCGCTGCCTCAGGTAGTCGGCAAGCGTGATCGTGGTCAGCTCGTCGGGGGCGAGCTGGTTCTCGAGGTGTCTCCCGGCCTCGAGTGAGGTGATGACCGACAGCCGGTAGCGATTCGCAGAAGTGGCCTCGGCGTGTGCCTCATATCCGACGCGTATGGTTGGCAGAATCTGGAAGCGACGCTTCTCGAGTTCCGGGCGAAGTCCCGCTTCGATGAGCGACGTCTTGCCGGCGCCAGATTGTGAATAGAGGAGAACGATGCGCTCCGACAGGATTTCGCCGCGCAGGTCGTTGATCTCGCGGGTGCGGCCGTAGATGGGTTCATCCGGCCGCAGCGATCTGGGACCGACGTAGGGAACCGGTGGCTCTGTCGCAGGAGGCGCGGCGGCACCGGTGTCGATGGCCGTCACTGCGCTTCCTCCCACAACGCGCCGAGCTGACGGGTGAACGCCTCCACCGAAGACCACGAAATGTCGATCGGGGGTTCCCGGAACCTCTGGAAGTACTTCTCGATGTAACGCCGGGCCGCATCTGGAGAGCTGACCCCTTCGAGATCGATCTGTGCGGCGACGTGCTGAAATTGGCGAAGTCGGCTCGCAGATTCACGGCTGATGAGGCTGCGCAACAGCACGCGCACATCCCAATCCTCGAGGCCAAACCCGAGAAAGAGCAGGCTCGAATCTGCCAACGCCTCCTTGACGGGCCCCGGAATCAGGTCGCGATTGCGGCTGACCTCGGCGAGAAAGTCAAAATACTCGTCTTCCGCGATGACGATCGACTCCGGCGCGTCCAGCGTGCCCAGAATGTGAAAGACCAACGGCCGCTGCACGCTCGGCACGTAATCGGGCTCCTTCTCGAGCGGCGACTCGGGCCAGTTGCGGACGTCCACGTCCGGGTTCCATCGACAGAAGTCGACCACCGGATCCTTGCCCTGGGCAATGAGCGCTTCACTGAGCAGGGAGGTTGCCTGAGCCGTCACGTACACACGGCACGGCAGTTTCGCCAGCACGGCGTGAGGCTCGTAGGCCATCCCGGCCGACGCTTCTCGCCATGCCGCGACAACCAGGTCGTCGAGGCTCGCTTCGTCATTGCCGTCGACGATCTCCGGGAACCGGTCCGCGAGCCGGTCGCGGTAGAAACTGGCCAGCTCGGCCCGTACCTGGCGCGTCTTGCGCTGCACGGCTACGAACTGGGCGACTTGCGGCAAGTCGTTCTGCCTCGAGCCGTCCATCGGAAAGCTAAAACTCTCAGCCCAGGCCACAGCGTGCTCCCGCCTCGACCCGAAGAGCCAGTCGCCGATGCCGGTGCCGAGAATTGGCGTGCACTCCTCAGCATCCAACGCAGTCACCAGGGCCTCGAGTAACTCGGTAGTGCGCTCGTCGACCTTCTCATCGCGGTATTGGATCAGGAGCCCGTCGATTTCCACAGCGACGTTGTGGGCGACGTCGGTGTGCTCCCTCAGTCGGTCGAGGACTGCAACCACAGCCGCTCTCTCGTCAGGATTTGGCGCCCGCTCCTTCATTTCGGCGAGAAGCCCCTGCTGCTCCGGCCCGGAGATCCTCTGCTGAGCGACGACCTCCTGGGCATGGGAGAGGTCGGCCATGGGCGCCTTTGGGCGGTCCGGCATCGTGTCGAGGAGCGGCGTCGGCCGCGGGGTGGCGCCGACGTCGGTGAGGAGTCGAATCCAGTCGCTTGTGCTCGGATCGACAAAGTCCCTCACCTGGAGCTTCTGTATCGCGGTGGGCGCTTCGGTGATCTCGGTGTCGGCAACCATGAGCGGCATCATGGGCCGATTGACGGCCCCGGCATACGCCACCTCGAGGGCACACGCCCTCGACCGGACCGAGTGCGGACTCACAACGAACACGAAGAGATCGCAGCGCTCGATCTCGTTGAGGATGACGTCCCACCACTCCTGGCCGCCCCGCAGTTCCTTGTCGAACCAGACCTCGTGGTCGCCTGCGGTCAGCTCATCGTGCAACTCGGTGACCCGAGCCTCATCCTGGCGCGCATAGCTGAGAAGAATCCGAAGGGGCTGAGCTCTCTGGTCGCCTGCCACGTCACGCACTCCGAACACACTCGAGGACTGCCACGAACCCTACACAGCATATGAGGACGATGACTGGCAGTTACCGACGAACTCTCAGCGCGGTTGTGTCGAGTCTCTCCATCGGGGCCCGAGGCGCTCAATTGAGCCACCACGACTGGCCGCCTGAGCGATCCCCAGCAACGTCCGCTGCGACCGCCGCCAGGGCACTCGGTCTCTCGCCTTGTCTCAGGCCAAGGCGGGATCCTCCTCGCGATCCTGGGCCGTCGCGAAGCCCGCGCCTGGCGACGGCCCAAATCCCGCGAAGCTAGACCGGGGTGATGATCCACCGCTGCGTGTCGTTGTTCTGTCTCTTGCGGCTGACCACGGAGAAGTCGTTGCCCGACGACTGGTGCGCATCCAGGAACCGCCCATTGACGACCTGCTGGATCGTGAACGTATCGTCGCCCAACGCCTGGATCACCCAGCGCTGCGAATCATTGCTCTGCGCGGTCCGGGTGACAACGTTGAAGTCGTTGGCCGACGACTCGTGCGCATCCAGGAACCGCCCATTGCTTCGCTGCTGGATCGTGAACACTCCGCCCACAGGCGTCAGCAGCCACCGTTGAGTAGCGTTGTTCTGTTCTGTGCGGGTCACGACGCTGAAATCGTTGGTCGACGACTCGTGCGCATCCAGGTACCGCCCATTGACGACCTGCTGCAGCGTGTAGAGATTGTCCCCCATCGGGGTCAAAGTCCACCGCTGCGTATCGTTGTTTTGCCGTTTGCGGGTGACGACGCTGAAGTCATGCGTGGGAGTCTCCCAAGCGTCCAGATACCGCCCCTTGAAGAGCTGCTGAATGGTGTACGTCGCCAAATTGTTCGGCGAGTGTACGAACACCCAACGTTGCGTGTCATTGTGCTGCGCCGTGCGCGTAACGACTGAGAAGTCGTTGGTCGACGAGGTGTGAGCGTCCACGAACCGCCCAGTGCTTGCCTGTTGGATGGTGTACAACGTTCCCACGGGAGTGAGGCGCCATCGCTGCGTGTTGTTGTTCTGCGTGGGGCGGGTGACCACAGAGAAGTCCTGTGGCGCAGCTTCGTGCGCATCCAAGAACCGGCTGCTGCTCTTCTGCTGGATGGTGTAGTTGCCCAGCGACAGCGGCGGAAAGACACCGGGGAAGAGGCTTTCATCCCACCCGATCTGGCCGCGGCTCCATTCGCACATCTCAAGCACGTTGCCATGCATGAGGCAATCGACCTGGGTGCCGGGGCAGTTCTGACAGTTGTTGTTGGGGACCCCGAGAAATCCGTGGCTCCCTCCACAGGTACAGCCTCCGTATTCGTCTGCGGCGCCAAAGATGTGGCAGGTCTCGTGCGCAAACACCCGGTTTATCAGGTTTGTGCCCCACCCGTCGTTGTCAAAGTGCATCACCGTCTTCTCGGATACGGCGTAGGCAAAGTGACGGAGCGGGTACTTGGTGAAGTACGCGGCGTAGGCCCAGTTGGTCCCCTTGCGTTGCCGTAGGTCCTGCACATAGTCGATCGAGCCTTGCCGGTCGGCGGAGAAGCCCATCGAATGGGTGGCCGCGTTGCGCCACGGTCCCTCAGCAGCCTCGTAGCTGGTCGTCGGGCCGGGGGCGGCCGACACCGTGATCAGGCGAATGTCGTATACGAAGGTGACGTTGGCTCGGGGTTCGGCGTTGGCGAGGAAATCCAGTCCCTCTTGTACCTCTTGGATCACGGTCTGCTGCTCGGCTGGGGTGAACCCAAGACCACTTTGGTCGCCAGAGACGATGACTACGCCGACCGCGATGGAACCCGTCATGTAGAGGCTGGTGGGTGTTCCAGTCGACAGTTGGGGCTCCAGCTCTGGAGCGCGAGCGGCGCGACTAGGGTCCACATCTTCGGGTCGATCTGGCGGCTGGAGGTCGGCCGAATCCCAACTGAGCCCATCTCTTTCGGATGGGGACCGACTGACCAGGTCCTCCTGCAGGCCCGTCCAAGCGTTTGCGGCAAGCTCGGAAACCTCATCAAGCGTGCCCGGTTGCTCTGGGGTGGAGAACGAGAGCGACGGCGGATCGACTGAGTCCGGCAGGTTCGCAATGAACACGCTGTCGGTGAACTGCTGCGTGATCTGGCCCCCTACATCGACAATCTCTCGCGTCGCAGCCTCAATATCGTCGGTGTACAACAATATGGTCTGTGCCATGGTCTCTCCCCTTCTGATTGCTCCGAGCTCTAGGTTGTGTTCCCAGCTGATTGCCAAACCCGACCGCCGCCAAGCGCACCTGGAGGCCGTCCGTCAGCCAGGAATCTCCTGGAGCTCCTGGGAGCCAAAGCCGGTTGGTCTGATGGCGGTTGCCCTCACGCCGTCGATCGGCACGATCTCCTGCCTGCTGATCTCGTGTGGATCGCAGCACGCGGAACTCTTTCACCCGGTGACCCGCGGCGCGGGTCGAAGCTCCTTCTTCTTCTTCAACCATACGCGGGTCAGCTACAGCGGGGGGAGTTTCAAGACCACCGACAATTCTCGGCGTCTCTCCTTGTGCGGCGACTGCGTCCACGCAATCTTTGATGCTCGGCGCGCCCTAGTTCCAAAGAGTGGGCGTCGGCGAGGCTTCTACCCTGCCAACGAGGGGTCCTCGACCCGTCGATATTGCCCTCTTAGACCTGCGTGTTCAGATTCGAGTGGATCTCACCACATGCTCGGCTCAGCTCCTCGAGTTTGAGGTCCGCATTCCGGCGCGCCGCGAGTCGCTCCAGAATCACACTGAGGAACCACAGATGGTCGATGACCGATCTGCGTTCCCGCGCAGTGGAGCGTTTGTCGAACGCCCGCTGGTACAACTCGGTGATCTCGTCGGCGCGAGCAGCGAGATCGCGCTCCCAGAGACCCCTGAACAGCTCGGCATCGGGCGTCGCCACCCGGTTCCAGAAGCTCGGGTCGGAGGAGACTCGCTGCCGGGCCTCCGCCAGGCTGTCGTCGATTGCCGTCTGCAAAGCGGCGCCACTCGGCCCGGTTGCTTTCTGCCCCGCGAAGACCACCAACAGGTCAAACAGGGCTGCGTTGATCGTTGTGTAGGGATCGACAGCCGGAAGACCGGCGTCGCGAGCCCGTGCGTAGTAGCCGCGAGCCTTGCTGAGATGCTTCTTGAGTGCCGTCAGGTTGGAGCGGTCGGCTTGAGCCAGACGCTTGTGGTGTGCGGCCATGAGGGCCGGCCGTTCGATGTTTTCGGTCAGCTCGAGCAGCAACCCGAGGCGTTGCTCCGCACTTTCGATTAGGCCCTCGATCTCGTCCGGGTCTGCGGCTGGAGTCTTGCCCGACAGCTGACCCTCGACGAGCTGTACGGCCCGTCGACCGGCGAGGTTGGCGAGCTGTTCGAGCAGCTTGATCGGCGCCTCGGCATTCTTCCCTGCGAGCGCAGCTTCGTAGCGCGTGATCGCCTTCTCGAAATCCCCTGCCTCGCTATAGGCGGCTCCCGCCGCATAGTTGGCGGCGGACCCATGCCACTCGGCCGGGGTTTCCTCCAGAAGCTCGTCGATCTCTTTCGCCAAGGCCCCAAGTTCGGCGCTCTGCGTGTTGGCCGCCCACGCTCGAATCTTGTCTAGCCGATCGGTGAGTTCCTTGGGTGCGACAAGTGTCCTGCCCGCGCCATCCGGGCTTCTGGCGACGAGCTTGAACCCGGGGTCGCCGTAGCACTGGTACGCACCCCATGTGTTGTTCCTCGCCTCGGAGCCGTGGTAGATATCGCTGCGCGCAACCTTCACCGCGTCGCCGAAGGGCCTTCCGCGCAACATCTCTTGGTAGAAGACCTCGGCAAAACGTGCGGCCGCTTGGTCGTCGACTGCCCAGCCCGCCGCTACGACGGCGCGGACCCCGTCGCGGATCAGCTGTTCGGAGACGCTGGCTGCGAACTGGCGAGACTGCGTGTCCATGGCGCCGAGGTGGCAACAGTTGAGGAAGACCAGCGGCGGCACGCTGTTGAGCTGACGGAGCGACAATGCGGAGAGAACCGTATTCGGCCCAATCACTACTCCGC
The DNA here is from genome assembly GCA_964465915.1 of uncultured Acidimicrobiaceae bacterium. GTDB lineage: Bacteria > Actinomycetota > Acidimicrobiia > Spongiisociales > UBA5794 > CAVPHV01. Next base: position 5,889 of record CAYXMJ010000014.1, on the reverse strand, counting down.
TCTGCTCGGGGTCATCGTCATAGACTCCGTGGGCCGCGATGTGGATGATGCGGTACTCATCCCTGAAGAGGGCGTTGAGGATCTCGAGAGAGTGGTCCGCGTCGTCTTCCGGGATCAGTGAGGTCACCTCGAAGCGTCTCGCCGTCAAGAGGTTGGCCACGAGGGTGGCCTCCTCGCGTGCTCCCGGTAGGCGAACGTATTGCTTCATGCCGACGGGGGGGTCTCCGATAACGAGAGCCTTGGTGCCTATTGAACGCTTCGGCTCCCGGAACCCGCCCTCGCTGATGAGCCGGCGGACCACACCTGATCGCGTGGCAATGGGCAATACCTCACCGGTAGCGGTTCGCGTCGCAAGCATCTCCCATGGATACCTGGTCGCCTCACTGTCGAGGATCAGGAGAATGTTGTCGGCGTCGCTCGTTGCCCCTTTGAGGTAGTTCGGCACCAGCAACTCGTAGAGCGTGTTGTAGACCTGGTCGTCCGGATTGGGAACTCCAACGACCTTCTCGATGACCTTTTCGACCAGATCGCGCTGCCAACCGTGGACGAGCCGCTCAGCCCGAGCCGCCAAACCGATCGATGTGAAGGTGAGGTCCTTGTGCACCTTGGCAAGTCCTGCGCGTTCCGACTCACCGGTGCCGTCGGCAGGGTGACCGCCTGCTCCCGATGATTCGGGGTCGTCGCCGTTGGTCGTGCCCTTCTCGAACTCCCGCAGCTTGGCTTCGCATTCGCGACAAGGGTCGTCTTCGCACCGGACGACACTTTCAACCATGATCGGTCGCCAGTCGCCCCGGTTGTACTCAGGCAACGGCTGCCCACTGCGTCCGCCTTCCAGTTTGCGCAGGTAGCGGGCCACCGAGACCGGCTCGGACCCGAAGAGAGTGGCGGTCACACCCTCTCGGGCGGGGTCCCCGATCATGCGATGGGCGGCGTGCAGCGTCTCTATCGCCACGTCCTCGTACAAGTCGACGAACTGCAACCGATCGATGTGCACCGCGCCCGAGAGCGACGTGTCGGCGAGCAGCCGGTTGGCGTCGACCACACCTGCGGTGATGGCAACCACGGCATCGTCGATCGAAAGGCCGGATTGCCCATTGGTTCCAATGAGCACGATGGAGACCCCGACCGAGATGCGTTCCTCTGGGCCTGACTGGGCGCGGCGCTTCTCACGCCGATCCAGTTCGGCGACGGCGACCCGGGCTGCACCCTCTGCGACGCTCGTCGTCACCTTTGCCCTCGTGATGCTGCCGATCTCGCCCATCCCGACTACCACCCCCGCGGGTGGTCGGTCGTCCGGCTCGCCGAACACGATCTCGGCTTTGCCGACGTCGCCGGGGTAGAGCCCGAGAACGTCCCGCTCGGTCAGCCGCCCATCGAGGTGTCTGTCGAGCGCCTTCTCGGCACCTTCCATGGTCGAGCCCTTGTAGTGACCGACGAGGACGGCGTGGTCCGCAAAACGCAGGTCGCCGTGGACCACCTCCACCCGGAGCCCGGGCTTGCTCGGTCGAACTTGTCGAATCCGACCGCCGAGAGCTGAACGCTCGAGGTCGACGGCACTGGGGAACAGCTGCCGCCCTCGGCTGTGAGCAATGAGCCGGGGCTCCTCGGTGCCCTGGGGATGGGAGCTCTCGAGCCGGTTGGTGCGGCCATCCCGGACCAGGTCGACGTAACCGTCGATTGCATCGGCGTGGCTGGGGAGGTTGCCATGGGCGGCGCGCACGAAGTACTGGGAGCCGCTGCCCGCTACAGCCGAGTCGATGGTCACGGTGCCATCGCCGTCGTCCCTTCCTTGAAGCTGCAGCTCAGTGCCGACCTGTTCGACGATGGATGGCGTTGGGAAACCGTATCCGGCGACGGCGATGCGAGGTGGAGACTTGTCGGGCCACGACTCTTTGATGAGGTCGGCGGACGTCCTCAGACGTTCTGCGGCGTCCTTCCAGCGGATGTCCATGTCCGCCCACGCATCGGGATTGCGCCCGACGCTCTGCGCGGGGAGCAACTCGAGCACGGGGTCATAGGCCCTGAAGGCTCGCCCGATTTCGGCCGGTGTCTTGGCCGGGTCGAGCAACGTGAGCTTCTCCGCGAGATCTCCCTTACCCGTTGCCCACTCGAGCGGAAGCTCGGTGCCGAGGCCGGGGCATCCGAGCAGGAGAATGCGGGCGACTTGCTCCCTTGCGGCTTCCGATGTTTTGAGGGCGTGCCGCACAACGAGCCCGCCCGCACCGTGGGCGACCACGAAGATCGGTTCGGACGTTTCGAGGTCGCCGATGGTCCGGACGAGGCTCGCGGCAGCCGCCTCGAGCGAGAATCGCCAGTCGTAGGGCTGGGTCACGACCTGGAATTCGCTCTGGAGGCGGGCCACCAGATCCCCGTACGTCGCTTCGAGAACGCCTTTCGCTGTGAGGCCGGTGGCTGTCTTCCCGATACTCTTGCCGAGACCGGCCTCCACGATGTGGGCGGGATTGGGCCACGCCAGGGTCTCGTCGGTCATGCGTAGTGAGCTACCCATGAAGTCGGGTACGACGATGACCACGGGTCCGCCCTCGACGCCCCGCCGCTTCTTCATTGCCTGTTCGAGCTCAGCCGGCTCGCGATCCAACGGTTTGAACTCCGTTTCCTTGGGATCGTCCGCGGTCAGCCATTGCTTTACGCGATCGCGGGTGTCGGCCTCGCTGAAGTAGGTGAAGTGGTTGACCTTGGGTCCGGGGTGGAAGGAGACCCACGCCCGCTTTCGCTGCGCACCCTGGTACATAGACAGCGTGTCGACAACGTAGTCGTGCTCCTCTCCATAGAACAGGTCGGCGCCCTTCTCGAGGAACCACTTGAACCACCGGCTCTTGTCAACATCACCCGCGATGACCCCGAGCCCGTCATCAAACCCGCCCGCGGCGTCACCGGATCCCGAGGCATTGAGAAGACGAATGAAGGCAGAGGTAGGCATCATGGCCTCGAGCCCCGGGATGACGTCCGGCTTGGTTCGCTGGTTCAGGAACGCCAGGGTCAACGATTTCAACACAGTGAAGATCCAGCCGGCCACATTGGGGATCTTCTCAACAACGTTGAACAGAAAACCACCGACCTCGTCGATGCGCGAAGACGCCAGGATGGTGCCGCTGGCCGGCGAGGCCACTCTCACATAGCGGTTCACTCCGACCGACCTGCCTGAGAGTGCGCCCGAAAGCTCCTCGAGCAGCCGGACCTCGTCGGCCTGAATCGTGGGGTCCATACGTTTGTGGAGTGAGGGCTCGAGCAGGCCCGCCGCGGCAAGGCCCAAGAACTCCCCGACCAAGCCGCCGCGGGAATGGCTGATCAGGTCGAGCGTGGCACCTTGCGGAAGATGGGCAGCGAGGTCGAGCGCGTTCTCCAGGGGGCTTGCGCTGAGGGTCTTGTGTTCCAGGGAGAAGATTCGCCCCTCGTACTGAGCTACGAGGTCTCCCCATTCGTTGGTCCCGCGCAGCGCTGAGAACGCCCCTTCTGTACTCGAGAACGTGCCATGCAGCAGCAGGAGGCTATGACCTCCGTCGATCATCTGGCCCGGCGCAAGCCGATTGGCGGGAAGCAACTCGAGATCCTCACCGACGCGGTAGACGCCGGGGATCTTGGGCTTGCCATACGTCTTGTCCTCGCCGACCCGGCTATCGGGCACCGGCCGCTCGAGCCAATCGACGACCTTGCGCGCCGCCAGGCGAGCAGCGGGGTCGGCGGCCAGGTCGATGGCCTTCCCGGCGAGCCGCTCGAGAATGTTGAGTTCGTCCAGGATGTTGGCGGGGAGCTTCGCGGCATAGGCCGTGACTTCTTTGAGGTCGCGCCCACCGCGCGTGTGCGGATCCCCGCTCAGGGCGGTGATGAGGTCGAGGGCTCCGTCGACCCGGGCGCTGCGATCGCCACTTGTGCGATCCCGCAGCGCCTTGACCGTGGTGAAGCTGACCCAATCGTCGGCGTCGCGGGACTCAATGACATCATCGTCGTCGAGGTCCATCGTCTGCACATCGCCGCTATCTCTCCCCAGCGCAGAGACATCGATGACCGCCTTGACCTGCACTTCGATGCCGCCCTCAAAGGCAAGGTCTTCATCACGTTGGCGTCGCTCTTCCGTGGGCTCGGAGACCGAGCCTCGCACCATGATTCTCTCAGCCATTAGGTGGTCCCCTCCACTCGCCGTTTGCTCCGGCCCGAGGCCAGTCGGCGGGCTGGCACATCATCCGGCTGGCCGGATTCGCTCTGAGACGCCTCCGCAGGTCGGGCCGGTGGACTCTCGAATGCTTTCAACAGTACCGACCGGAGTTCCGGGCTGCCCGTGGCGAACGGCCCCATTTCTTTCGGTCGAGGAACGGCGCATCAGCGGAGCAATCAGGGGCGACGATCTTCGAGCTCTTGGAGTCGAGCAGGTCGAATGGAGAGGCGTCGGAGACCAGATGCTTCCGCCCGACGTACCCGGTAGAGTCGCCGGCATGATACGAGACGTATTCGTCTCCTACGCCAATGAGGATCGTGCCCGCGCCGAATTGATCGTCGCGGCGCTCGAGTCGGCCGACCGCAGCTGCTGGATCGCCCCGCGAGACATCGTTCCAGGCTCCGTGTGGCCGGACGCCATCGCAGCCGCCATCGCCGAGGCGGGATGCTCACTGTTCGTGATTACGGCTGCGGCCGACCAGTCGCGCCATGTGGCGCGCGAAGCCGAGCGCGCCGACCGTGCGCGTCACCCTCTGATCCCAATACTGGTCGACGATGTGGACCCGGGCCGCAGTTTGGGCTACTACCTCGGCTCTTCGCAGCAGGTCCACGCGCACGAGGGACCGCTCCGAGATCATCTCGACGAGATCGTCGAGTCGGTCAACCGGGCACTCGATGCCGGCGACGCCGGCAGCGTGACAACCGGAGATCTCAGCGACGATGACCTTGTCGCCCTGGCCCGCTCCATCTGTTGGGACATCCGTCCCGAACTGTTGGTGCCGGCCGGGCCCGAGGAGAAACGCATCATCGACGAACCCAAACCGGGGCAACGAACCACCTTCATCGATTTGGCCGCCGTTCGGGCCGCTCGGGAAGCAATCGAGGCGTGGTCCGCCAAGACCAGCGTTGCCGTAGCCCTGACCGGAGAAGACATCTCTCCGGAGCGTGCCGCAAGCAAGCCGGTGACGTGCGTGCTCGACGCCTTGGATGGCACGCAACACTGGATTCGAAACCGCAATCTCTGGGCCACGGCATTGTCGCTTTTTCGGCGGGAGGAGGGAGCGGCCAGGCTGCGGGTGAGTGCCGTTCAGCTGGCCGACGGCTCCCTCTACATAGCCAGAGAGGACACGAAGAGTGTGCACTTGGAGGGTTCGGAGCAGCCGGTTGCGGTCGATACCTCAAGCGTCGAACTAGGTGCCGCCCACGTCTGTACGGTGAGTCGCCGACCGGGCCAGTACAAGGTCTTGGCGCCGCTTCTTGGCGAAGGTTCGCCGTTCAACGGCCTGTACACGTTCGGCGGCAACCCGATCCTCGTCGAGCTGGCACTAGGCCGGTATGACGCCGTTTTTCAGCCTGATGCGTCCAGCATCGGCGATGCCCAAGAGTTGTGGGACTGGATGCCGGGCGGCCATATCGCCATGCGCAGCGGCTGCACGGTCGTCGACCTCGATGGGTCTTCGATCGATGTTGTTGCGGCGGCCGCTGCTGCCCTGGCCGGTACCAGGAAGAGCTACCCCTTCGTGGCAGCCGGGAACCCACAGCTGGCGGCCGAAATCGCGACGTGGCTGAGAGCGAAGTCCGACTGATGCACTGAAGCTGTGGCTCCCTATCCCCGAGTTCCATCGGACAAGCCCATGGTCTCATCGATAGCAGCGCTGAGCTGCTCACGGAGCTGCACGTCGGCTCCCATGGTGTTCGAGTAGAGGATGGTTCGGA
>CAYXMJ010000013.1:10195-31444 GCA_964465915.1 uncultured Acidimicrobiaceae bacterium | reverse complement strand
TGACCGGCCGGAGCTTTGACAACTTTCATCAGCACAAGCCGGGCCACGCCGCGGTCATTACTCTGACACCGCCGGTTGATCCGGAGTCACGTTGGCGCCGGTCCGATTGGTGGGAGCCGGATCAGGGCCCAGCATTTCCGCCACTGGGCGATTCGAGCGATTAACGACAGGCCGGGATAGACTGCGGCGACCGCAGTTGAGGAGTCCGATGCGACGAGCTATCTGGATCATGGTTCTAGCCGTGGCGCTTGCCCTGACGGCCGTTGCCTGCGGCAGCGGCCCCAGCGACGAGGTGCTGGCCGCAGATAGGCGCGCCAGAGTGACGACGACGACCGAGCCTCCCCCCGAGGGAGTTGTCATCGTGTCGATCGTTGATGGCGCCTTCCGCCCCTCGAACGTCAAGATCGACGTTACGGTGACACCCGTCGTCGAGTGGCGGCATGAAGACTCCGTAGAACGTGAGTACGTCATCGAGGCTCGCGCCCGCGACGGTGAAGTCCCCTTCATCAGCGAAACCCTGAAACAGGGGGACACGTTCCAGGTCGACTTCAGCGAACTCGAGCTCGACATCTACCGCTACGGCGCCACCATCGGGCTGACCCGGGTCCCCGGGACTATCGACACCCGACCGGAGCAGTAGCCGCCACGGTGCGGACAAACCGAGCCACGCGGGACAGGTCATAATCATCTGATGAGCCGCGCCCCCTACGTCATCACTGCCCTCTTTGTGCTCAGCGGCACGGCGTGGGCGATCCAACTCGGAGTCGCCCCAGAGCCGTTTGCTCCAGGCGCCGCAGCCGTGCTCGCCCTCGGTTTGGTCATCTTTGTCGTTGTTGCCGCCGCCGGACTTCTCCTGTCGCGGGGCCGCTGGGCGCCTTGGCTCGCCCTTGTCGTCACTCTGGCCGCCATGGCGCTGGCCATCGTGATCGAAGACTTCACCGCCTGGGCCATCGTCGGTCTCGTGGCGGGCGTCCTCACCTTGGTCGGTCTGGCCGGACCCTGGCTCAAGGGGTGGATTCGGGAACGGCCCTCCGCTCAAGGCCCGGGGCCCAGGGCCATGGGGGTCGCCTTCGGCGCCCTGGCACTGGTCCCCGCCGTCGCCCTCTCCTCCCCGAGCGGCCTCGAACCCGCCCACGGCATCCTGGGTGGCGCCGGGTTGTTGCTGGCCTGGGGATATGCCCGTGCCCAACTCTGGGCGCTGTGGGGGATCCGCTTGGTGCTCCCGATCCTGGCTCTGCCGGCGCTCTACGTATCGCCATGGCCGGGCAAGGTCTTGCTCGCCGTCGTCGTCGGGATCACCGTTGGTCTGTCGTGGACTCGCGAGGCCTTCATCGCCGTCGCCCCACTCATGTCACACCTCCCCGGCCCTCGTGTTGCCGTGCCGCCCTCCAACGAGGACCCGTCATTGTGAGGGTGCAAGACGTCCTCACCGTGGTCGCAGCAGCTGCCCTCGGCGTCGTGAGCACGCTGTTGTTCGGAGCTGAAGGATTCTGGATCATCGTTGGTGCCGTTGCCGGCCTCGCTCTTGGGATCGCCGTTGTCGCCCTCAAGATCCGGGCCGTCGTCGCACTCTCGGTGGCCTTCGGCACCGTGATCGGAGCTCTTCTCGGTAAGAGCATCGTGCATGCCCTCTGCCTCCCCAGCGAATGCCCTGCTGCCGAGAGCGGAGCCGCCATCATCACCGCCATCGGCGCCTTCATCGGCGTCGGGCTCGTAGTTGCGCTGGCAACCCGATCGTTCGACGAGCACCGCGAGGCCATCGCCGCCGGGCGCCCCCCGCCGACACCCGGCTGCGAGACCGGCGAGCGCACCACCGAGTCCTGACCCGCTCGGGTCTACCTGCCCTACCCGATTGGTGGGCGAAGGCCGAGACTGGAACGATGCGGCGCATCACTTGGCTCATGCTGGTCGCCACCGCAGTGGCGGCCTGCTCGGGCACGACCGACGACGGCACGACGACTCCCCCGCCCAGCAGTGCCACCACGACCACGATTGAGCCCACCACGACCGCAGCCCCCGAACCCGTCAGCTCACTGCCGTGGTGGAACGATCGAGTCTTCTACGAGATCTTCGTGCGGTCCTTCAAGGACTCAGACGGCGATGGCATCGGCGACTTCGCCGGGCTGACGGCTTCGCTCGACTACCTCAACGACGGCGACGCCACCACCACCGACGATCTTGGCGTGACCGGGATCTGGCTGATGCCGATCTCTCCTTCGCCGTCGTACCACGGCTACGACGTGACCGACTATCGCACCGTGAATCCGGACTACGGCACGATGGAGGAGTTCGTCGCCTTCCTCGATGCGGCTCACGAGAGAGGTATCGCCGTACTCATGGACCTGGTCATCAACCACTCATCCCGCGACCACCCGTGGTTTGTCGCGTCCGCCGCGGAGGACCCCGACTACGCCGACTGGTATCTGTGGTCGGACGCCGATCCGGGGACGACCAGCCCGTGGAGCGGAGGCCCGCTGTGGCATCCCTCGGATGATCGCTACTACTACGGGTTGTTCTGGGAGGGCATGCCCGACCTCAATCTGGACAACCCTGCAACCAAGGCCGAGGTGTACGACATCGCCCGATTCTGGCTCGAGGACGTCGGTGTCGACGGGTTCCGCCTCGACGGGGCCCGGCACCTGATCGAGGACGGTGAGGTCGTCAGCGACACCCCGGCAACGGTGGCGTGGCTCGAAGAACTCAACGAGTACATCCACTCGATCGCCCCAGACGCCTTGGTCCTGGGAGAAGTGTGGAGCCCGACGGAGACGGTGGCGGGCTACATCCCCGAGGCACTCGATCTCGCGTTCGAGTTCGATCTGGCTGCAGCGGGCGGCACCGTCATACAAGAACAGGACTTCACGAACCTGGAGGTCGCCACTCAGACAGCGCTGGTTTCCTATCCCCCATTGCAGTACGCCACGTTCCTGACGAACCACGACATGAACCGGATCATGAGCGAAGTCCGCGGCGACGTCGCCATCGCCAAGCTCGCTGCCACCTGGCTGCTCACCTCGCCCGGTGTCCCCTTCGTGTACTACGGCGAAGAGGTGGGCCTCGAAGGCGTCAAGCCCGACGAGACGATCCGCACCCCGATGCCCTGGAACGGTGCCGGACCCGACGTCGGCTTCACGACCGGGGTGCCGTGGCAGCCCGCCGATGACGGCTTCGGGACCGCCAACGTCGCCGACCAAACTGACGACCCGGCGTCGTTGCTCTCCCACTACCGCGCCCTGATCCAGGACCGTGCGACCAGCGTGGCGCTGCGCCGGGGAGCCTTGCTCGGCGTGGAGACCAACGCGCCCAGCGTGGCCGCCTATCTGCGAACGGAGGGCACGGACCATGTCCTCGTCGTTCTGAACGCAGCAGATGGCTATGCCACAGACCTCTCGCTGCAGCTCCCTTCCGGACCGCTCGCCGGGATGCAAGGTGTCGTCCCCGTGGTAGGACCGGAGGCGACCGCACCACAAATCGCGGCTGCCGGCGGGTTTGTTGACTACGCACCCGTCGAGTCGATTGAGCCTCATGGCTTCCTAGTCCTGCGCTTCACAGCGGAGCCGTCGCCACCGCCTCCAGTGACCACGACAACGACGGCCGTCACGACGACAACCATTCCCGCCACCGACGCGGACGTTGCGGTAGCCGACGAGCTCTATCGGCGCTTCACCGCCGGTGACCTCGAGGCCGCATTCAGCCTCTTCTCGAGCGATGCGGTCATGACGTTCGAGGATGGGTCATCCGTGCCTCTCAGCCAGCCACTTCCCCTCGAGGCGGGTCTTGACGAAACGTGGGACTGGGACCAAGACGGTGTGGTGACGCTGCGCGACATCATCGTCGCCCAAAACGCCTTTGGCGCGATGATCCTGACCAGCTTTGATTCCGAGTGCCTCGCCGCAGGCGATCAGGTGCTCTGCACCCTCGTTCAGACCGACTTGTTCGGCGACCGGGCCGGGATCCCGCCCGTTGAGATCGATCAGTCCTTCCGAATCGCTGCGGGCCTGATCGTGGAGCTCGGCGAGCAAGCAAGCCAAGACCCACAATCCGGTCAAGAGGAAGCCTGGGTCGAGCAGTTCGCCGACTATGAGCAGTGGCTTGCGACCCACCACCCCCAGGTCTATGCCCGGGCATTTCGTGATCCCTGCTGTTCGGGGACCCCCGACGGGATGCTGTTCACCCCCGAGTCCATCGCCGCCCAGGAAGCCGTTATCGACGAATGGGTTGCGGGCCCGTAGCCGCCAATAGGGCCTGCGGGGACACCAAGGTCACCGGCGCAAACCACCCGCACGGAACCAGCGTCGCGCGCTGAGACCGGCGCCGGCCGGAAGTCGTGATCTCCCCGACTAGGGAGCGCCGATCACCAGGGCGACGTTGTGGCCGCCGAAGCCAAAAGAGTTCGTCATCGTGGTGCGGACGGTGACCTCGCGGGCCTCGTTCGGTACGTAGTCGAGATCACACTCGGGATCCGGCGTCGTGTAGTTGATGGTGGGCGCCACGACTCCGTCCCGAATCGCCAGGATGCAGGCCAGCGCTTCGAGTGCTCCGGCGCCGCCGAGGAGGTGGCCGGTCATCGACTTCGTCGACGAAATCGGCACCCGGTACGCCTGATCACCGAAGACGGTCTTGATCGCCGCCGTCTCAGTGGCGTCGTTGGCCGACGTCGACGTTCCGTGGGCGTTGATGTAGTCGATGTCCGCCGGCGCCATACCGGCGTCGTCGAGGGCGGCCTGCATGGCGCGAGCCGCACCTGCGCCGCCGGGCCGGGGAAGGGTGATGTGGTAGCCGTCGGCCGACATGCCGTAGCCGAGAATCTCGCCGTGGATGGTGGCACCGCGGGCGATGGCGTGTTCCCGTTCCTCCAGGATCAGCGCGGCGGCTCCTTCGGCCATCACGAACCCATCACGGTCGAGGTCGAACGGACGGCTGGCCCCCTGCGGGTCGTCGTTGCGAGTGCTCACAGCCCGTGACGCGCAGAACCCGGCGAGGGCGAACTCCACGATGCCTGCCTCGTTGCCACCGGCGACCATGACGTCGGCTGCATCGCGCCGGATGATCTCCGCAGCATCGCCAATCGCGTTCGCCGACGCGGCGCACGCCGTGACGGTGCAGGTGTTCGGGCCGTAGAGATGGTGCCGGATCGACACGACGCCGCCCGCCATGTTCGAGATGATCTTGGTGATCGACAGAGGCGAAATCCTGTCGGGACCACGATCGCGCAGCGTGTCGACCTCGTTCTGGGTCGTGATGATCCCGCCGATCCCGGTGCCGACGACGACGCCGGCCCGGACCGCGGCGGGATCGTCCTCCTCGTAGGAGATCCCAGCATGTGTAAGGGCTTGGTCGACCGCAACAACGAAGAACTGCGCCGAACGATCGAGCCGGCGCGACTCGCGCCGCGGCATGTAGACCTCGGGATCCCAGTCATTCACCTCGCCCGCGATGCGGCTGGTGAATCGGGCAGGATCAAACAAGGTGATCGGCCCAATACCGGACACCCCGGCCTGAGCGTTCTTCCAGAATTCGTCGATCGATCTACCGAGCGGGTTGACGGTTCCCAACCCGGTGACAACGACTCGCCTTCTCGTCACGTTTCCGCTCCGCGCTATTGCAGCTTGACGGCGACCACGTTGACGGCTTCACCGACCGTGGTGATCTTCTCGGCCTCTTCGTCGGGAATCTTCACGTCGAAGTTGTCCTCCAACGCCATCAGGAGCTCCACGACGCCGAGCGAGTCGACCTCGAGGTCTTCCTCAAACGTCGCGTCCATTGTGATCTTGTCGCGGTCGATGCCCAGCTCATCAACGAGCAGGTCAACGAGTTTCGCTTGGATCTCATCCTGATCCATCGTGTAGCCCTCCTTGGCTCCGTCCCTTTACAACGCCAAACCACCGTCGACCAAGAGGGTCTGCCCGGTGATGTAGCCGGCGCCGTCGGAAGCAAGATAGCCAACCGCCGACGCCACTTCCTCAGGTCGGCCGAGCCGACCAAGGCTGATTCTCTCTGTCGCCGCTTCCTGGACCGCTTCACCGAGGTCGGCGGTCATATCCGTGGCAACAAACCCGGGCGCCACGACGTTGGCCGTGATGCCGCGCGATCCGATCTCCTTCGCTAACGACTTCGTAAGCCCGATGATGCCAGCTTTGGCGGCGGCATAGTTGGCTTGCCCGGGGTTCCCGGCGATCCCGGACACCGAACTGACCGAGATCACTCTCCCCCATTTTGCCCGCAACATGCCCCGCAGGGCGGCCTTCGAGCACAGGTAGACGGACCGCAGGTTGGTCGTGATGACCTCATCCCACGCCTCCACCTTCATCCGCAACATGAGGTCGTCGCGGGTGATGCCGGCGTTGTTCACCAGCACGGCAACCGGACCGAGTTCTTCGGCAACTGTCTCGAACATGGCGGCGACCGCCGCTTCGTCACCGACGTCGGCACCAACGGCGATGGCACGGCCCCCCGCCGAGACGATGGCGGACACAACCTCGGCTGCGGCCGCGGCGTTCGATGCATAGTTCACCGCCACCGCGTGGCCGTCCACAGCCAATTGCAGAGCGATCGCCCGCCCGATTCCGCGCGAGCCCCCGGTCACCAAGGCCACCCGGTCGCTCACAGCAGACCCCGGTGCATCTTCTGGCGTTCGAGCAATAGGTCGAGCCCGGTCTTGTCGGTCGGCGGTAGCGCCGCGTCACCTTCGGCGATCGGGTCGATCCGGTCGCCCCACCGCAACGCAGCGGCGCCCCAGGTCAATCCACCACCGAAGGCGACAAAGGCGACGACGGCTCCCGGTGCAATCCGTCCTTCGGCGAGTGCCTCGGTCAAGGCGATCGGAATGCTTGCGGCCGACGTGTTGCCGTATGAGGCGATGTTGATGAATACCTTGCCGGGAGAGAGCTTCATCCGCCGGGCGATCGCATCGATGATGCGCTCGTTCGCCTGGTGTGGGATCAAGACGTCGACGTCGCTGAGTTCGAGGCCCGCATCGGCAATCACCTTGCCGGCCGCTTCGCCCATCTGGACGACCGCGTTGCGGAACACCTCGCGCCCGTCCATGTAGATGCGGCCGTTGATTTCCTCGGGATCGGGGTCCTCGGTACCGGACCCGGGCACCGTCAGGATCTTGGCGAGCCGGCCATCGGTTCCCAGCATCGCCGACAACACCCCTTCGGGGCCTTCGGTGGCTTCGAGCACAACCGCACCGGCGCCGTCGCCGAACAGAACGGCGGTCGAACGGTCGTCGACGTCGAGCAGCGGGGAGAACTTCTCGGCACCGATGAGCAGCACGCGACTGGCACTACCGGATGCCACCATGGCGTTGGCCAGGTTGAGCCCGTAGACAAAGCCGCTGCACGCGGCGTTCACGTCGACGGCTGGAGCATTACGGGCACCGACCTTGGCCTGCACGAACGAGGCAGCAGAGGGAATGATCCGGTCGGGAGTGCACGTCGCCAGGATGAGGAGATCGATGTCTTCCGGATCGAGACCGGCGGCAGCCAGGGCATGCTTGCCGGCGACCGCGGCCATGTCCGAGGTCTCCATATGACTAATTCGCCGCTCCTTGATACCGGTCCGGGTCGTGATCCACTCGTCGGTGGTGTCCATGACCGTCTCGAGGTCGGCGTTGCTCAGCACAGCCGGCGGGACACATTTGCCCCATCCAGTGATCGTTGCCCTTCTCACGGGCGTCCCTCCCTCCGATCGGACCTCATTGTACGTGGAGCGCTTCGGCAACCGTGGGTATGTCGTCGAGTTCCGACACAACGTGCACGGTGGCAACTGGCAATGTGCGCTTCACCATTCCGGCGGTGACGTTGCCGGGGCCAACATGAACGAAGGTGTCGACCCCGGCGGCGGCAATCGCCTCCAAGCCGGCGGCGAACCGCACCGGGCTCACCAACTGCTCACCCAAGTTTGCGGCCACGTCGGTGATGGGCGCTCCGGTGGCGTTGGCGTAGACGGGAAACCGCGGCCGGCCAAAGTCCGTTGCCGTCAACGCGGCGGCGAGCCGATCTGCTGCGGTTGCCATATACGGCGAATGGAACGCGCCGGCCACCTTGAGCGGTACGGCGCGGCGCACACCAAAGTCGCGCCCGTTGGCGACGACCCACTCGATGTCCTCCGCACCACCGGCGACCACGATCTGACCGGGGGCATTGAGATTCGCCACCCAGAGCCGCCCTCCGGCGTCCCTCCTCGTTGCGGCAACAGCCTCGGCCGCGGCTTCATCAACACCAATGAGCGCGACCATGCCGGAGTCTTCGAGTTGCGCGGCGCCATCCATGGCGGCGCCACGGGCGGCCACGAGGCGGAGACCCGTGGAGAAGTCGAACGCACCTGCCGCCGCCAAGGCCGTGTATTCGCCGAGGGAGTGTCCGGCGCCGGCCACCGGGTCGAACCCAACCGCAGCTCGAAAGGCTTCCCACAGCGCATACGCCGTGGCGTAAAGCGCGGGTTGGGCACGGTCGGTCCTGGTCAGGTCCTCTTCCGGCCCCGACGCGCAGAGATCCTGCAACGACCAACCGAGTGTGGCATCAGCCGTGCTTCCCAACAGGTCGGGACGGTCGGCGAACACATCGGCGCCCATACCGACGAACTGGCTACCTTGACCGGGAAAGAGAACTGCGTATGACATCTGGGGTACGACCTGGTCCATGCGAGAACGGTTACGACTGCTGAGTATGGCCTGCGACCGGAGTGATGGGGGCTCAATCCATCGCATCCCGCTTCCGATGGAGAGAAAGTGAAAGCCACGCTGGTCCTCGCACTGGTCGTTGTCGCCGGCCTCATCGGGCTGAATCGCGCCGCCGGGCCGTCCGTCGACCCCGACGTTGGTGTTCGCGTATTGGCCGGTGATCCGGTCCGTCTCGTGCTACCGATCAACCCCGACCGCAACATGATCATCGCCGGCATCTCGGGCGAGTTGCGGGCGGCCGCCGATGCCGAGCCGAACCCCAACCTCGCCAAGGAACTCGAGCGAATCGCCGCCGACACGGAATACCTGGCTTGGCTGGCCGATACCGGGGTCGACTACTTCCAATCGGGCAAGGCAGTCGCCCTCGCCCACGCCCTCTACAGCGTCGACATCACAGAAGACCCGGTCATCCTGACCTCAGTGACGGCCGAACTCGTTCCGCAATACGGTTCCGTCGGGTACTCGGCAGATCACGAAAACGGACACGCCTTCATCAACGAGGAGATCGCCCGCCGTTGCGGTGGGAACATCGTGCGGGAGGCGGCTACCAACGGGCTGCGTGGCAAACACCTCGAGGCGACGATCATCTCGGAGTTGCAGGCCGTGGGCGATCGAGCCCACAACACCTACCACAGCTACGTCAACAGCGGCTACATCACAAATCACATCAAATACGCTCGTCAAGCGACCGAAGAGACCGTCGCCGTACTGTGCGCCGCGTAGGCGTGTGCTTGCACACCATCGGCAACGGGTCGACAATGGCCCGGCTACTGACTCACACATCGCCGGGATGGCCCGTGCGACTGCACGCTGCGGTCGGCCCCGTCCCTTTCACGTGAAGGCATCATGAAGAAGATCCCTGAAATGTTCAACGAGATTTGGGCTGGGCCAAAAGCCCCGTTCTACGTGCCTCCCGAGTTTCACCGTATCCACGACCTCGCCTACAACCTGTGGTGGTCGTGGAATCCGCTTGCCGGTGAGCTGTGGGGCCGGATCGACCCCTTGCGCTGGGCGGCGAACCGCAACCCGCTCTCGATACTCCCCGTCGTCGAACGCCAGACCTGGGAAGCGCTCGTAGCCAACGTCAGCTTCAACCAACTCTACGAAGAGGTCACCGAACTGTTCGATGAGTACCTCGCCGGAGAGGACACCTGGTACACGAAGAACCACGACGGCGCATTCGAGGACCCAATCGCCTATCTCTGCGCCGAATTCGGGATCAACCAGAAACTCCGCCTGTACTCGGGTGGACTGGGCGTGCTGGCCGGAGACCATGTCAAGGCCGCTTCCGATCTTGGCTTGCCGATGGTTGCCGTCGGCCTGCTGTACCGGCGAGGCTACTTCCAGCAGGCCGTCGATCCCGACGGCAATCAGCAAGCAACGTACCTGCCATTCGAGACGGCGCGCCGACCGGTCCGCGAGGTGCTCGACCGCCACACCGGTCGCCCGCTGCGGGTGACGGTGCAGCTGCCCGGCCGCGACGTTTCGGTCGGCGCCTGGCGGGTCGATGTGGGTCGAATCCCGGTGTTGCTGCTCGACACCGACCTACCGGAGAACGATCCGGCCGACCGCCCGATCACCCATATCCTCTACGTGCGCGGCCGCGAGATGCGGTTCTGCCAGGAAATCGTGCTCGGCATCGGCGGGGTCCGAATGCTGCGGGCCCTCGACATCGACCCTTCGGTCTGGCATGTCAACGAAGGCCACGCCGCGTTGAGCCTCCTGGAGCGCGTCAGCCGTCGCATCCAGGCCGGCGAGAGCTACGAAGAGGCTGCCGCCGCCGTCGTTGTGAACACACTCTTCACGCTGCACACTCCGGTGCCTGCCGGCAATGAGGTCTTCGACCTCGCCATGGCCAAGCACTACCTCCACGGCACCTTGCCAGGGATCGACGACAAGATCCTCGGCGAGTCCTCCCGCGCCCACGATCACGACGAAGGTCGCTTCGACATGGGGGCGTTGGCGATTCGACTCTCCTCGATCGCCAACGGCGTGTCCCAGCGTCACGGCGAAGTCGCCACCCGCGATTGGAGTCACCTCATCGGTGGGCCCGCCGTCGGGATCACCAACGGGATGCACCCACAAACCTGGGTAGGCCGCAACATGGCCAGGCTGTATCACAAGACCGTTGGCGAAGTCTGGGACCAAGAGGTCATCGATCACGATTCTTGGGAGAGCGTGCGTGACATACCGGCCGCCGACCTCTGGCGGGCTCACGAAACGCAGAAGGCAATCATGCTGCGAGCGCTGCGCTCCCGCTTGCGCCAGCAGTACGCCCGTCACGGCCACAGCCCGGAGCGGCTGCGCTGGCTCGACAACCAGTTGCCCGCCGATCGGTTGACATTGGTGTTCGCCAGGCGGTTTGCGACCTACAAACGAGCCGGGCTGATCTTCAGCGATCCGGGACGGACCCGCGCCATCCTGACCAATCCGGAGCGCCCCGTCCAGGTGCTCTTCGCCGGCAAGGCTCACCCTGCCGACCGCGAGGGCCAGGGTCTGATTCGCTGGGTGGTGGAGATGTCCAACAGCCACGAGCTCGCCGGCCACATCTTCTTCGTCGAGAACTACGACATGGAGCTCGGTGCCTCGCTGGTTGCCGGCGCCGACGTCTGGCTGAACAATCCTCGTCCGCCGAACGAAGCAAGCGGGACATCGGGGATGAAGGCAGCGGCTAACGGCGGCCTCAACCTCTCGGTGCTCGACGGCTGGTGGGTCGAAGGCTTCAACGGCAAGAATGGGTGGGGCTTCTCTGAGAACTCCAACTCCGACGCCGAGGACGCCGGAATCCTCTATCACCTGCTCGAGAGCGAGGTTGTCCCCAAGTTCTACGACCGGGACGAGGACGGCATCCCGCAAGCCTGGGTAGAGATGATGAAGGAGTCCATCGTGTCGGCACTCCCCGATTTCTCGACTCAGCGGATGCTGGTCGACTACAGCGAAGCGGCCTATCTGCCGCTGGCGCGAAAGCCCCGGCCCGCCCCACCGTCGCCTACCCGCAAGTCGCTCTGCACGTCCCGATCAGAGCGACAGGCCACTAGAGCCGGGTGAGCGCCTGGCGGATTCCGCGCACGGCTTGGCCCACCCTGTGCTCGTTCTCGACGAGGGCGAACCGGACGTGGCGGTCGCCCGAGGGGCCAAATCCGATCCCGGGACTGACGGCGACCTTGGCTTCTCGCATCAGGTGGATCGAGAAGTCGATCGAGCTCATCTCGGCGTAGGGCTCAGGGATCTCGGCCCACACGAACATCGTGCCGAGTGGTTTGGGGACCTTCCAGCCTGCCCGGGCCAGCCCGTCCACCAGGATGTCGCGGCGCCGCTCGTAGACGGCGTTGACTTCCTCGATGTAGTCGTCGCCTTCGTTGAGCGCGATGATCGATGCAATCTGGATCGGCTGGAACGTGCCGTAGTCGAGATACGACTTGAGCTTGGCGAGCGCGGCGACCATCTCCGGGTTGCCGACGACAAAACCGACCCGCCAGCCCGCCATCGAGTGGCTCTTGGACAGGGTATACAGCTCAACGCCGACATCCTTGGCCCCCGGCACCTGCAGAAGGCTGGGGGGCCGATAGCCGTCAAAATGGATGTCGGCGTACGCAAAGTCGTGCACCAGCATGACCTCGTGCTCTTGGGCGAAGCGAACCAGGCGTTCGAAAAACTCGAGGTCGACACATGCCGTGGTCGGGTTGTGGGGGAACGAGGTCAGGATGACCCGCGGCTTCGGCCAGGTATCGAGGAACACCTGGTGCATATCTGCGAAGAAGTCGGCCTCGAGCGAGAGGTGAACCCGACGCACCTCAGCGCCTGCCAGCACGGGGGCATAGATGTGGATGGGGTACGAGGGCTCGGGAACCAGGGCGACGTCACCCGGTTGAACCAATGTCCACATCAGGTGGGAGAGACCCTCTTTGGCCCCGATGGTGCTGATCACATCGCGATCGGGGTCCAGTTCGACACCAAATCGGCGGCGGTATCGATCTGCAACCGCCTTGCGGAGGTTGGGCAGGCCGCGCGAAGCCGAATAGCCGTGGTTGCGTTCGTTGCGGGCGGCCTCTACCAGCTTCTCGACCACCACGGGAGGTGATGCGATGTCGGGGTTCCCGAATCCGAGATCGATCACGTCTTCGCCGGCCCGGCGAGCCTCGATCTTCAGATCGTTCACTTGGGCAAACACGTACGGGGGCAGATTGTTGATGCGCCGAAATTCCATGCCGCCAGCGTACTGGCGGGAGGCAACATCGATGCGGATCAGCCGGTCGACTCGACGAGACGCTTGAGCGAACCCGGAACGAACTCGCTCCCCCATTCCAAGACCGCCATCACCATTTCAAGACCGTCCTCACTCCCGCCCCACATCTCGGCCAGCACGGCAGGATCGACGCCGCGCATGAGATAGTCGACAGAGAACGCGGCGACGAGGGCATCGTCGAATTGCCCAACGATCGGAAAGAACTTGCCGGGGATCAGATCCACCGGCGAGGCCACGTAGGCAAGAGCGCCGGCGAGAACCAGTTTGCGACGCCGCGACACTCGCGGATCGCGCAACAGCCGATAGACCAGCGCGGCCAGGTGGGGACCCGCCAGCAGCACCTCAGTGAACACAGCTCGTTTGGAACGTCGCGGGCGCGGCGCATCCAGGTCCGGGCCCCATTCGGGCATCTCGTAGTTGGGGAACTCAGCCATCTGCTTGCCGTCAGCTCAGAATGAGCCGGCCGGTGACGAGGTCCTCCGCCAGCATGGCGGCGCCGATGGCTCCCGCCGCCGGACCCAGTCCGGCCACCAGAATCGGTGGCAGCATGCGGTGGGACCCGCCGTGTAGTGCGTCGGCCGCTACCCGCCGAGCCGGACCAAGCAACGATTCCCCCACCGAACCAAGACCGCCTCCGACGATCACGATCTCCGGGTCGAAGATGGCGATCAGGTTGCACAGTCCGCGCCCGAGGTCGGCGCCGACCTGCGAGACCAGCCCGCGGGCGGTTTCGTCGCCGCTATCGGCGGCTGCCGTGATGAGTTCGCCGGTGATCTCCTGGTCGCGCAGCCGGTGGGCCAGCGGGCCGTCGGGGTTCTGGGCCAGCATGGCGCGGGCCAGCATGGTGAGGGCCGGGCCGCTGGCCGCGGTTTCCCAGCAACCCCGCTTGCCGCAGCCACAGCGTGCGCCTCCCGGTTCGTAGAGGGCGTGGCCCCACTCCCCCGCGAACGACAACCCGCGGTGGATCGTGCCGTCGAGGACGATGGCACCTCCGATCCCAGTGCCGAGGGTGACGAACAGCAGGTCGCGATAGCCCCGGCCCGCGCCAAGGTGAAGCTCACCCCAGGCACCGGCGTTGGCGTCGTTGTCGACCACCACGGGGACGCCGAGCTCAGCCTGGATCTCGTCTCGCATGGGGACACTGGTTCCCGCGACGTGGGGACCCCACACAAAAACTCCATCGGGCCATTGGACCAGCCCGGCGACACCGACCCCGATGCCCTCAACGTCGTCGCCCATCAGCGTGCGAACGGCCTCGATGGCCGCGGTGCTGAGTTCCTCAGGCGCCTCAGGTACCGAGTGTCGGGTCTCGGCGATCACTTCGTTGTTCTCGACGCGGACGACCAGCATTTTGGTCCCGCCCATGTCGACGCCAATGGTTGTGGCCATCGCTACTCCAGTTCGATCTTGGTGGGACCTTCGTCTTCAGCGGGTGGGGCGTCGCGCCGCACCCGCACAACTTCATCGAGGAACGCGGCGACTCCGGCGACAACCTCGTAGCTGGCCCGAAGCATGTGCAATCCGGCTCGCTGCAGACCGACCTTGACCCGGCCCTGACGCTGGTGGTCTCGTCCGCGGCTCACGGGTCGAGTCCAAACGTGACCCGCAGCTCGCCCTCGACCAGCCGGGCGCGGCGGACGTGGCGGCGCTTCAGTGAATCGGGAAGGATGAATGAACGCCGATACGGCCCAACGGTGATGTACAACTCATCGCCGTGGCGCAGCACATCGACGTCACCCTTCTCGGCGAACGGAATGGTGAGCACCAGAATGATCTGATCGTCACTGTCGGGGTCGTCTTCCACCCGGAAGGGACGCCCTTCGGAGAGCCGCGCAACGGGATCGACGTCTTCGTAGAGCTCCTCACCGACCAACCGAAGCTTGTCGACACCCACCATCTCCTCGTCGAACAACCGCAGCCTGCGGACGTCGACGTCGGCGAATCCCTCGGACACGGACTCGAGGTGGTGCTGCTGGATCTCACGCCATCGCTTGAAGTAGGGATCCGACACCGAATCGGGAAGCACCCGGTTCACGATGGCGGAGTCGACCGCATACCCAAATAGCCCGAGGTAGGTGTAGGTGCGCCGAGCTTCGGAGATGACCATCCTTTCGGGATTCATCACAAGGCGGGCGCTCGTGATTTCCGGGTCGGCCAGGATCTCTCGGATGCCGTCGAGCCTGGAGTAGAAGTTGACGACCGCCTCGAAGACCTTGTCGTCGGCGACCGGCATGTTGGTCACCCGACTCAGGACGGGCCGCACCACCTTCGCAACCCGACGCCCGATGGGGAACATCTTCTCCATGTACCACGAGAGCACTTCGGGGAGACTGAGCAGCCGCAGCGTCTCAGCGGTCGGGGCACAGTCGACCACGATCACGTCGTAGTTCCCGGACCGCACGTGGTCACGCACGGTGGCCAGCGAGAAGATTTCGTCCATCCCGGGGAACACCGTCAGCTCCTCGGCTTCAACACCCTTCAGCCCCGACCAGTCGAAGAGCTCGGTCAGGTGGTCGCGGACCTCGCCCCAGGAGTCCTCGAGCCGCTCCTGCGAATTGATCTGCTGTGCCGCAAGTTGCGTCGTGACCTGAGAAGGCGAGTCGCCAAACGTGAGCCCGAAAGCATCGGCCAGGGAGTGCGCCGGGTCGGTCGACATCACCAGAGTCCGGGCGCCTGAATCCGCCGCACGCAAGGCGGTTGCCGCGGACACCGTGGTCTTACCGACGCCGCCTTTCCCGGTGACGAGGATGACTCGCATCAGTCGGCTTCGGAGCGCTTCTTCAACCCGCGCAATGCGCTCGACACGATCTGCTTCTCGGCCTGGCGGCGTAGGAACCCGGGGACCGTGAACGCGGGATCGACACGCAGGGCGTACAGCACCTCGGTGCCGCCATCGGCCATCTCGTTGAACTCGTAGCTACCGTCCATCGCCTTGATGTCGCGACCGGGCTCAGCGTGCCACGAGAAACCGTTGTCGAGGTCGTACTCGTAGCGCAGCGTGTATGAGATCTCCTTGATCATGGCGTCTGCAACGAACGCCACTCTGACCGGACGACCGAAGTCGTCCTCCTCGAGAATGTCGACGGATTTCACGCCGGTCACCCACTCCGGATACGCCTCGAGATGGAGGGCAACCTCAAACACGAACTGGGGCGCGGCCGAAACCTCGATGCTCTGAACGGTGCCTTCCATCGCCATTGGTGTCCCCACTCCTAGTCAGACCTGAGCTGAGGGAGTTAGCGTAGCGTTCGCCGCCGCGCTGAGAGCCAGTCCCACCTCATTTGGTACGCAACAACGGCATCAGGGTCGGGGTACTCACGGGCAAACGCGGCAAGACCGGACTCCAGTTCCTGACGTGGCACCATCTGGAGGGTCGAAACGAAGCCGGCGCGCACCGCCTTGACCCACGAGCCGGCCGACCGCTCCACCACCTCGAGCGTGGTCCCGCGGCTCACCTCCCCAAATCGATCTGCCAGCACGTCGGCGATCTCGGCAGGGTCCGGGAACCGAGCTGCATCGATCTCGCCGACCGACGGGAACCAGCGGGCCAGGAAAGAGGCGCGGTGGTGGACGGCGCCGAGCGTCCATACCCAGCACTCGCCACCCGGGCGCAGCACCCGGTGGGCCTCATTGAGCGCGGCCCGCCAGTCGCCGTAGTGGATCGAGAGGTGGAAGTACACGAGGGCGAACCGGCCGTTTCGAAACGGCATCTGTTGGGTCCGCCCGGCGGTCGCCACGACGTCGGGGCGCGACGCTGCGGCGCGCACCATTGCCGAGCTTGCGTCGAGAACGACCGCGGCGGCGCCGGCGGCGCCCCACACTGCCGCGTGGGCGCCGGGTCCGCCACCGGCATCGAGCGCCCAATCGCCCGGTCCCAGCCCGACCGACAGTCCCGCTCGTGCGGCATGGGTCAGCGCACCGGCCGATGGCGGCCGGTGGCGATAGCCCTCCGCCAAGATCTCGAGGTCTACCTCCGGGTCGAGTGGGGCGTCGGCCGAACCATCATCGCTCGTGACGCACCGCCTTGCCCGTCGCACGGAAGTAGCCGACATTGCGGCATTGGGTGTCGCCCACCCGCCACGAAACCGCCTGTGGCTGGTGGATGTCGCCGAAATAGTGGAACGCCGGTTGCGCCTGGAGCAGATAGTCCAGCACCGCCGCCGACCCTTTCTCCTTGCCGCCGACAACGTCGCGTGCCAACGCCGGAACGGCCGGAGCGACGTGGGTACACAGGATGTCGACCGGCCCCAGCGAGGCCAGCTTGGCCGCCATGGCCTCGTCGGACACCTCACCGGGTGTGCTCAGCCGCGGCACGCCGCCACCGGCAAACCCGACCCGGAGCCCGCCGATCTCGACCACCTCGGCGTCGACAAACCGCGATCCGGTGGGCAGGGTCTCCGCTAGTACCGCCGGCTGGTCGACATTGCCGTAGGTGACGTATGACTCAGCGCCATGCAGAGCCGCACACACCTCCTCGTAGGCCAGTTGGATGAGTTCATCGAACCGACCCCGCAATTCCGCCTCTCGCCCCCGTGACATCTCGGCCCACAGTTCGGCGGCGTCCCCCATTTGGCCGCCGGCGCGGAGCCGCACCATCTCTTCGACGAAAGGGCGGCCGGCAACATCGGTCAGGATCCCCTCATTGGTGCGATAGTCGATGAAGTTGATCAGATCACCGAGGACCAGCAGCGGCTCGCCGCGGCCGGCCACCCGCCGCAGTGCGGCGACGGCCCCGTGCACGTCGGCGACGAGCAGCATCAGTGGGCGGCGCTCCCCACCGACTCGGGTCCCAGGTAGCGCGCCACGAGCCCAGCGCCAACGGCACCGGCCAACGCCGCAGCCAGGGCAGCCAACCACGGCCAGCCGGCGAACGATGCGGACATACCCGCCATCCCGAACCCAAACACTGCCGCCACGGCGAGACGCCCGGTCGGGCCAAAACGTCGCTCAGGGTCGCGGGCTTCGCTGCCCTCTACCGTATTGGCGAACACCGTCAGGCCGATCCAGGCGAGCAGCGCTACAAAGCCGACGGCCGTGACTAAGGCGTAGACCGGCACCATCAGCGGGCCCCAGTGTTTGTCGCATTCGTCATACGGCGTCAGCGTAGACCCGCCGTCGCCACCTCCCGAGCCAGGACGATCTCAGTCTGCACCTCGCGGTGGTTCTCACCTGCGGCGGCGGCGTCGAGCACCGCCGCGGCCAGCTCGTCACCGACTTCGCCAACCGCCCATGCGGCATGGGCCCGCAACAGCCAGTCGGGATTGGAGAGAAAGCCGGCGGCAACCGCAGCGGCCCGGGGGCCACCGGTGTTGCCGAGCGCGATGAGGGCATTGCGTCGCAGGTAGCGGGGTTGGCGACGCGGGATGTACCAATGGCCGTAGCGATCCAGCAGGGTGGCGTCGTCGGCGCCGAGCAGTTCGAGCAGGTCGGTGCGTCCCCGCGCCGCGGTGGAGCCCGCGAGGAGACGCCCGCCGGGAGGGCACGCCTCGAGACAGTCGTCGCAGCCATAGATGCGGTCGTCGATGGCGCGTCGCAGCTCGTAGGGGATGACGCCCGGGGCCTGGAGCCAGTAGGCGAGACAGCGCCGCGCGTCGAGTAACCCCGGTGTTACCAGGGCCCCGGTGGGGCAGGCGGGCAAGCATGCGTCGCAGGTGCCACAGTCGCGCCCCATGGGCTCGGAGACGGGCAGTTCGGCGTCGGTGACCACGCTGCCGAGCAGCAGCCACGGTCCGGCTCCGGGGGCCAGCACCATTGTGTTCTTGCCCCACCATCCGACCCCGGCGCGCACTGCGGCAGCCCGGTCGACCAGACGGTTGTCGTCGGAAATCGGTTCTGCCTGATGGCCGTCCGCCCGCAGCGCCGTGGCGATGCCGGCCAGCACCCGGCGCAGCCCGTCGTAGTGGTTCTCCGTGGCGAAGCGGGCGATGCGGGCCGTGCCCGGCTCGGCCGGGCCGGGGCTGCCTGCGTCCGGCAGGTAACCCCAGGCGACCACCACCAGTCGTTGGGCCCACGGCAACGATGCGCGAATGTCGGTCGCCCGGGCGGGGTCGGCGAACGTGAACCGCATCCCGGCGTTCATCCCTGCGGCAACCCGCGCCTCGATGGCTGCGGCGGTGGCCACAAACGGCTCCGCATCGCAGACACCTACGCCGGCTGCTCCGGCGTCGAGAGCTTTGCGGCGGATGCGTTCGAGTGATTCCATGGCCGCAGGGTACGCAGCGAGCCGAGCACGAGGCCACCCTTGCCCGCCTCGTGCCCGGCCCGCCGATCCACCCACCGCGGCGACTCCGCACGCCGCTCCCCCGGTCGTCGACTCAGGAGCGTGGTGGTCGACACCGCCCTACCCGCCTACCCGGCCGCCGTCTCCCGCCCATCAAACCTCGAGACGAGGCGAAGCGGCGCAACCAACCCGGCGTCGGCCAGATGATCCAACGCCGCAGCCTCGTCGCCGTTCAGTTCGAGTGGCCCCGGCTGCATACCGAGCACCACGGCGACAACACAGTCGTCGCAGGCGCTGGTGTGTTGCATGGCGCACTGATTGCAGTCGATGATCACAGTTGCCCTCCTGGGTCCTACCACCTGTCAGCACAACGTACGGGAGGGGTGTGACAAAAAAACGCGGCCGTTCCTGTTCGTGCGTGGCCAGGGGGCGATTTCTGGTACCCCAGCCACGCCAGAACAGGAAAGGGCGCGAGGTAGGGTCTCGGGATGCGACTTGGACTCAACATTGCCTACTGGGGAGCCAACGCCGGGCTCGACATGGATCTGGTGACGGAAGCCGAGCGGCTCGGCTACGACTCGGTGTGGGCCGCCGAGGCCTGGGGCTCGGACGCCGTGACCGTGCTCAGCTGGATCGCAGCTCGCACCGAGCGAATCAAGGTCGGCTCGGCCATCCTGCAGATGCCGGCCCGCACCCCGGCGATGACGGCCATGACGGCGGTCACTCTCAACGAGATGTCCGGCGGGAGATTCCTGCTCGGGCTCGGCCTGTCCGGGCCCCAGGTGGTCGAAGGCTGGCACGGGGTGGCCTACGGCAAGCCGCTCGGCAAGACCCGCGAGTACGTTTCGATCGTGCGGAACGCCATCGCTCGAAGCGAGCCGCTCGAGCACGACGGCGACCACTATCAGATCCCATACCGTGGTGACGACGCCACCGGGTTGGGCAAGCCACTGCGAATGATCACCCACCCGAAGCATCCGGTGCCGATCTACCTGGCGTCGATCGGCCCCAGGAACGTGCGACTCACCGCAGAGATCGCCGACGGATGGCTCCCCGTCTTCTACTCGCCCGAACGTGCCGGCGAGGTCTTCGGTCCCGAACTCGCGGCGGGCTTCGCTGCCTCCGGCGACCCGACCAAGGCCGCTGGGTTCGATATCGCACCTTCGGTAGCCGCTCTGATCAGCGACGACGTCGAGGCGGCCCGCAACTCGGTGCGACCCGGCCTGGCGCTCTACATCGGCGGGATGGGATCCAAAGGCCGCAACTTCTATAACGACCTCGCCTGCCGCTACGGCTTTGAACAGGCGGCCGCCGAGATCCAGGACCACTACCTCACCGGCAAACCGTTTGCGGCCGCCAACGCCATTCCCGATGGGCTCGTCGACGAGGTCAGCTTGGTCGGCACCAGGGAGATGGTGCGCGACCGCCTCGCCGCCTGGCGTGAGTCGGGAGTCACCACGCTCAATGTCTCGAGCACCGACATTGCGACGCTGAGGACGCTGGCCGAACTCGTCCTCTGACGCGGCAGAGCCGCGGCTCACGCCGCGGCTCTGGGCATGTGGCGAGTCGGTGCGAAGTCCTAGGCGCCGGCCTTGATCACCTTGAACGTCCAGTCGTCGAGACCGAACACGGTCGAGGCGTTGCCCACCCGCATTTGGACCTGGAACTTATGCTGACCGGCGCCCACGGGACCGTACGTCCTCGACATGGCGTGACTCTCCCAGCGATCGGTATCGACCGAGTCGAAGGCGAAGTTGGTGCCCGACGCAGGGTGCATCTCCGTCCCGTCCATGAGAATCCGAATCGAACACCACCCGGTGCCGGATTGGCAGTAGCTCTCGGCGTCGAACTCGGCGATGAAGATCTTCTGCTTTCCATTCGGAACCTTCACGGTGAGCGTCGCACCAGGCAACGCCACCCAGGCGGTCGAACTGGTGGTGTAGGAGCTGGTCTGCGTCTTGACCTTGATGCTGTTGACCCCTTTGCTGTTGAATGTGTTCGACGTTGCGATCGCAACCGCCGACAGCGCCAACAAGCCGGCGACGATCCCGCCGATGATGGCCAAGCGCTTACCTCTGCGCATGATTCCTCCCTCAC
>CAYXMJ010000013.1:0-10095 GCA_964465915.1 uncultured Acidimicrobiaceae bacterium | reverse complement strand
TCACCGGCCAGCACGATGACCTCCTCGTCGGCCAGGCGGTCCTCCTCTGCGAAACGGATTTCGACACCAGCGGCGGTGGGACGAGCCCGCCTCCCGCCCGGCAAGGTCGAGTCGTACACGACGATGACCCGAGCGGTCCCCGCTTCTCGTTTCAGCCGACCCAACTCATGCGCCAGACGTTGTCGAGCACGACCGGTCGAGAAGTCGCCGCGATCAAGGTGAAACAGGACGTTGTAACCATCGACGACCAATGAAAACGGCCCGGCGGATGCGACCAGCCACGTCACCGCGTCGAGAGAATCGGGAGCAAGTCCCGCCGGGAGCGCGAAGCGGTCCCTGCCCGACCCTGAGGCGTCGGCGCTCTGCAGCTCCTTCGTGCGGCGGACCGCACGAACTCCTGCGGCCATCTGGTCGAGCGTGCGGGCCATGTCGATGGGGTCGCCGCCGAACGAGGCCGCTCCTCCACGGCGAGCTTCACGTTCTGCTGCCGCCCGTTCTCGGCGCAGCTTGCGGAACTGGACCCGCTGGCCGGCGAGCACGTCCTGCACCTCGGCGCGGGCCGCTTCGGCGTCGTCGAGACGACGTTCCATCTTTGCCAGCGCCTGTTCGAGTGCGGCAGTGTCGCCACCAGTCGCCGCTTGTGCCGTCTTGAGCTGCGTGCGGGTGGCAACGAGCTGGGCCCTCAGCTCGCCAACGGCGGTCCGCGCCTCAAGGCGAGCATCCTTGACTTTGCGTTTCGACTCCTCGAGTCGGCTGCGCAGCAGCTCGATCTGGTGCTGCGCCTTGTCGGCTCTTCGTTCCTCGCCGGCTACGGCAGCGGCGCCTGCGGCAACAGCCAGTTCCGTCCACCAACCCGGCGGGCGATTCAGGAACAGCGCGGCGGGATCCTTTGCGTCCATCGTGTCCGCGAGCTTCTCGGCAGCCTTGTCCCGCAGCCACTCATCGTCGTCGAGCGCTTCGAGCAAGGAACCCGCCAGCGGTGGAGGAAGTCGGCCCCCGCTGTGGGCGGCGACTCGCTTGAGTCCGGCTGGGATCTCATCACCATCCAGGTCGCGCAGCGCGGCCCGGCCGGCTTCGATGGCGCCGGCGAGCACCGATTGCAGTGGACCGGGAAAACGCCTCATGCGGCCATCTTCGCGGGCCGATAGCCCAACACACAGTCACGGCTACCACTGGAGCTTGACACAGGACGGCACAGTGGCATACTCGCTGTCCGACAACTGATTGAGCACATGACCGCCAACACCCCCATCCTCGTACTTATCACTTAGGCGCATACGTCGTCCCAGACGCGTATGTGCCCACCGCCCTCCACCCGGAGGGCTCTTTTGTATCCGAAACGATCCGAGCCAACCCACCGCAGGAGAACCGAGATGAGCGAGACCCTCACCGGAGCCCAGGCTCTCATCAGAGCCCTCGAACATGAAGGCGTCGAAGTCATGTTCGGGGTACCCGGCGGTGCCATCTTGCCTGCGTACGACCCCATCCTCGACAGCCCGATCCGCCATATCCTCGCCCGCCACGAGCAAGGGGCCGGACACATGGCGTCGGGTTACGCCCACGCCAGCGGGAAGGTCGGCGTGATGGTTGCCACCTCGGGGCCGGGAGCCACCAACCTGATCACCCCGCTCCAGGATGCTCAAATGGACTCGATTCCGGTGGTGGCGATCACCGGTCAGGTAGCCACGACGTCCATCGGCATGGACGCCTTCCAGGAAGCCCATACGTGGGGTATTTCCATGCCGTGCACCAAGCACAACTACCTGGTGATCAGCGCCGATGAGATTCCCGACGTCATCCGCGAGGCTTTCCACCTTGCCGCCACCGGCCGTCCTGGACCCGTCCTGGTCGATATCCCCAAGGATGTGCTGTCGGCGACTATGACCTGGCACCGCCCCGGCGAGATCAAGCTCCCCGGCTACAAACCATCGGTCAAGGGTCACCCCCGCCAGATCAAGGCGGCGGTTGAGATGATCAACGCCGCGGAACGCCCCGTGCTCTGCGCCGGCGGCGGCATCATCCGCGCCGGCGCCTCAGAAGAGCTCGTCTCTTTCGTCGAAGCCGCCAACTTGCCCGTCGTCACCACACTGATGGCACGCGGCGTGATCCCTGATTCGCACCGCCTTTGCCTCGGGATGCCGGGGATGCACGGGACGTACACCGCGATCACGGCGATGCAGCAGGCCGACCTACTGGTCGCCGTCGGTGCCCGGTTCGACGATCGGGTCACGGGACAGGTTTCGGCGTTCGCTCCGCACGCCAAGATCATCCACGCCGACGTCGATCCTGCCGAGATCAGCAAGGTCCGGCACGCCGACGTGCCAATCGTCGGCGACGCCAAAGCAATCCTGACTCAACTCATCGACGCCGAGGAGAAGACGCTCGAAGGAGGACCACCTCCGGCACGACGTCCGTGGATGGAGACCCTTGCCGCGTGGCAGGAACAATTCCCGCTGCAGTACGAACAGGACCCCGAGGGCCCGATCCAGCAGCAGTACGTCATCGAGGAACTCCACCGCCTCACCGCCGGCAACGCCATCGTTGTCGCCGGTGTTGGCCAGCACCAGATGTGGGCGTCGCAGTTCTGGGGATTCGAGCGGCCCAACACCTGGATCAACTCCGGAGGCCTTGGCACGATGGGCTACGCGGTGCCCGCCGCGGTAGGCGCCCAGGTCGCCAAGCCCGACGACACCGTCTTCGCCATCGATGGGGATGGCTGTTTCCAGATGACGTTCCAGGAACTCATCACCGCCGCGGTCGAGGGGATTCCGGTCAAGATCGCCGTCATGAACAACCACAACCTCGGCATGGTGAGACAGTGGCAGCGCCTCTTCTACAACGAGCGCTACAGCGCCACCGACCTGACCGACCACACCCCCGACTATGTGATGCTGGCAGAGGCAATGGGGTGCGTCGGGATGCGAGCCGAGCGCCCGTCTGAGGTGACGCCGACGCTCGAGAAGGCGCTCGCCATCACCGATCGTCCGGTGGTCGTCGAGTTCAAGTGCGACCCCGACGCCATGGTGTTCCCGATGATCCCGGCCGGGCGTTCGAACGATGAAGTGGTGATGTCCGTCGCTGATCTCGAGAGCCCCGAGGAGCCCGCATGAACAACCATGTCATAAGCGTGCTGGTTGAGAACAAACCGGGTGTGCTCGCTCGCATCGCGTCGATGTTCGCCAGGCGCGGGTTCAACATTCACTCCCTCGCGGTCGGTCCGACCTCGGAGCCGGAGATGTCCCGTGTCACCCTGGTGGTTGACGGACCCGAGATGGAGCAGATCATCAAACAGCTCTACAAGCTGGTCCACACGGTCAAGGTCACGGAGATGATGCCGGGGGAAGGCGTGGAACGCGAGATCATGCTGCTGCGAGTGAACGCCGACCAACGCCGGGCGGAAATGCTCGAAGCCGCTGGAATCTTCAACGCCCGAGCCGTCGACGTTGGATCATCCACGATCACGTTCGAGCTATCGGGCCCGCCCGATCGGCTTGGCGACTTCTTGGAACTGATGCGGCCCTACGGGATCGTTGATCTGGTCAAGTCCGGCCGAATCGCCATGGCCAAGGACGCCAAGAGCAGCAAGACCGGCCGGTCCAGGCTGAGGTCGGCGTGAATCAGGGACGTCTGCTCCTTACGTAGCCGGGCGGTCGCCGGAAGGCCACCGACCCGGCCTCGTTCTGGTAGCTTCCACCGCCTCTCCAAGGAGATTCACCCCTATGTCCGACCAACTGATCATTCTCGATACGACGCTGCGCGACGGGGAACAGGCCCCCGGCATTGCGCTGTCACCCGACGACAAGGTAGCCATCGCCGCCCAGTTGGCCCGGCTCAAGGTCGATGTCATCGAAGCGGGGTTTGCGGCATCGTCACCCGGCGACTTCGAATCGGTTTCCAGGATCGCCGCCGAGGTGCATGGCCCGGTGATCGCCAGCCTGGCTCGCACCCTGCCCGGTGACATCGACGCCGCGGCGGAGGCGATCCAAGCGGCCCAACGCCAGCGGATCCACGTGTTCATCTCCACCTCACCCATCCACATGGAAGAGATGCTGCGGATGACGCCTGCTGAGGTGATGACGGCGGCGGTCGAAAGCGTGAAGCGCGCCCGAGGCTACGTCGACGATGTCGAGTTCTCACCACAGGACGCCACTCGTTCAGACCCCGACTTCATCATCGAGATCTGCCGGGCCGCAGTCGAGGCGGGGGCAACGACGATCAACATCCCCGACACCGTCGGCTATGCCACCCCAAACGAGTTCGTCGACATGCTGAGCCGGGTCTATAGGGAGGTGCGGGGCGACAACGAGGACGTCATCGTCTCCACCCACTGCCACAACGATCTCGGGCTGGCCGTCGCCAACTCGCTGTCGGCCATCAGCGCCGGCGCCCGCCAGATCGAAGGTGCCATCAACGGCATCGGCGAGCGGGCCGGCAACACCTCGACCGAGGAGATCATCATGGCGATCACCACCCGCCAAGATCGCTTCGGAGTCGAGATTGGGGCCGACACGACCGAGATCTTCGAAACCTCGCGGCTGGTATCCCGACTGACGGGCTACCCGATCCAGTACAACAAGGCGGTTGTGGGACGAAACGCCTTTTCCCACGAGTCGGGTATCCACCAGCACGGCGTGCTGCGCCATCGCGAGACGTACGAGATCATGGACCCTGCGGCCATCGGCCACGAGAGCATGCTTGTGTTGGGCAAGCACTCGGGTCGCGCTGCATTTGGTGACGCTCTCACCAAGCTGGGGATCGTGCTCGAAGACGACGACTTCGCCCGGGCTTTCGACCGATTCAAGGAGTTGGCGGACCGCAAGGGCGAGATCTCTGAGGAGGGCCTGCGGGCCATCGTCTACGAAGAGACCGCCGTCGCGACGGAGCTGATTCACCTCGTCGCCATCCATGTTTCGGGTGGCAATGAGACCGTCCCCGTCGCCACCGTCAGGGTTGACCAGGGCGGCGTCGAACACACCGTCGAAGCCGAGGGAGACGGCATGGTGAACGCCACGTTCGTCGCTCTCCAACAGGTCTTCGACATTCCGGCGACGCTGCTCGACTACCGGGTGAGTCCGCTGACTTCGGGGGCCGACGCCATGGCCGAGGTCAACGTCATCATCCAGGTGGGCCCTGATACCTACTCGGGGCGTGGGGTTTCGACCGATGTGGTCGAAGGCTCGGCTCGTGCGTTCGTCTCGGCGCTCAACAAGGCGCTGGTCGATCAGTCCGACCGTGTCGTCGGTGACGGCAGTTCACGGTGAACAGTTCCTTCGTCCTCCTCCCCGGCGATGGGATCGGGCCGGAGGTCATCGCGGAAGCCCGCAAGGTGCTCGAGGCAGTGGCGGTTCGGTTCGACCATCGTTTCAGCTTCGACACCAAGGCGGTCGGGGGCATCGCCATCGACCAGTACGGCGATCCGCTCCCGGCCGGGACCCTCGAGGCCTGTCGAGCGTCCGATGCGGTGTTGCTTGGAGCTGTTGGCGGGCCCAAGTGGGACGACCCGACCGCCAAGACCCGACCCGAAGCCGGGTTGCTTGCCTTGCGGCGCGAGCTGGGCCTCTACGCCAATCTGCGTCCGGTCACCGCCCACCACCAACTCATCGCAGCGTCGCCGCTGCGCCAGGATCTCATCGACGGCGTCGACATCCTGTTCTTCCGGGAACTCACCGGCGGGATCTATTTCGGCGAGCATTCCATCAGTGCCGACGGCCGCACCGCCAGCTCTGTGATGGAATACCACGTCGAGGAGATCGAGCGGATCGTGCGCCTGGCAGCGGCAGCCGCTCGCGATCGGCGCGGCCGGCTCACGTCCGTCGACAAGGCAAACGTGCTCGAGGTGTCGCGACTCTGGCGGAGGGTGGCGGCCGCAGTTGTTGCGGAGGAGTTCCCGGACATCACCTACGAGGTCGTGCTGGTGGATGCGATGGCGATGCACCTGATCAGCAGACCGGCCACCTTCGACGTGGTTGTCACCGGGAACATGTTCGGCGACATCTTGACCGATGAAGCCTCGATGCTGCCCGGCTCGATGGGGATGCTGCCGTCGGCTTCCATCGGCGACTCCGGCCCGGGCCTCTACGAACCGATCCACGGGTCGGCGCCCGACATTGCCGGCACCGGCGTAGCCAACCCGCTTGCCACCATCCTGGCTGCGGCCATGGCTCTACGGCACTCGCTCCATCTCAACGACGAAGCGGCCGCAGTTGAGGCCGCCGTTGATGCCGTCCTCGACGACGGGCTACGTACCCCGGACATCGCAACGGGCCGTGCTTGGGTGACCACGACGCAGATGGGCGACGCCGTGGCGGCTGCCGTCAGCTGACCTGCGGTCCCGCACCGGGCGCACACGGGACTCCAGACCCTCGCCGCTGTGGCCGATGAGTGAGGGAACCCGGAGGATGTCTGGTGACCGGAGCACATGCGCCGCGAGCGCTCATCGTTGGTGCCCTGATGGGAGCGTTGGTTGCCGCGGGCTGCGCGGAGAGTTCCCCGGCGCCTTCGAACACCCAGGCCACCACGTCAACTGTTGCCTTTGCTTCCCAGGCAGCCCTTGACCTCGACGCGACCCAAGACGGGATGGGCGATCCGCTGGCTCCGACCCTCGGCAACGGTGGATACGACGTCGCGCACTACGACCTCACGCTCGACTGGAACTCCACCACGACCACCCTCGAGGCCGAGGTCGTGATCACTGCCACCGCAACCACCGATCTCGACGTATTCAATCTCGACTTCACCGGATTTGTCATCGACCGGCTGACGGTGAATGACGAACCTGCCGCTCTCGGTCGTCAAGGCCACGAGCTGATCGTGACTCCGACCACCCCGATTCGTACCGGCGAAGAGTTTGTGGTTGCCGTCGCCTACCGGGGCACCCCTGAGCCGGTCCGCTCCGAGCTCGCTCGCGGCCAGGTCGGTTGGATCACCCTGCCGGGCGGCGAGATCCTGGTTCGCAACGACCCTGATGGCGCCCACACCTGGTTTCCGGTCAACGACCATCCCAGTGATCGGGCCCGGTTCACGGTGACCATCACCGTGCCGCCGCCCCTCGCTGTCATCGCCTCGGGCTCCCTGGAACGCCACCTCGACCGTGAGACCAGCCGTCTCTTCGAGTGGGAGACCGGCGGGGAGATCGCACCCCACACGCTGGTGATGGTGATCGGCGAGGTCGCCCTCGTCGACGATGCGTCTACCTCGGCAGCGACCGGCGTCGAAGTGCGCCACGTGCTACCCGCAGGCACCGAATCCATCCCGAAGGAAATGGCCGTGGTCGACGACA
Organism: uncultured Acidimicrobiaceae bacterium; assembly: GCA_964465915.1. GTDB lineage: Bacteria > Actinomycetota > Acidimicrobiia > Spongiisociales > UBA5794 > CAVPHV01. The sequence goes on along the minus strand of CAYXMJ010000013.1, from coordinate 2,816 downwards.
CCATGGCCTTCCTCGAGCGCCGCTTCGGCCGCTTCCCCGCCGATGCCTACGGGGTCATCGTGGTCGACGGTGTGTCCACCATGCTGCCCGGCCACACGTGGTCGATCGTCTCCCCCGAGGAACTGAGCAGCGATGCTTTCAGCGGACGGATCGTTCGTGACCTGACTCGCCACTGGTTCGGCGACGACGCCGGCTTCGCCACCTGGTCGAACGTGTGGCTGTCCACGGGACTCCCTGCCTACGCCGAGTGGATGTGGCTGCAGCGCACCATCGGAAAGAACGCCCTCGAGGTCGCCGCCAAGGGCGCCCGCGCCAAGGTGAAGAACTCGAGTTGGCCCGCTCCCGACGACCCGCCGGAGGGAGACCTCTACGTTGATGGCGTCTTCGTCTACGGCGCCACGTTCCTCCACGCCCTCCGGCTCAAGATCGGCGACGAGGCCTTCTTCGAGACGCTCAGCACCTTCCACGACACCTTTGCCGGAGGCTTCGGCACAACCGCAGATCTGGTCGAGATCGCCGAACGTTCTGCCGGTCAGAGTCTCGACTTCTACTTCGACGCGTGGTTCCACGGCGACACCCTGCCCGGGTTCCCCAAGGGGTAGGCCGAAGCAACACGCCTGCGCTGCCCCCGCCGGACCCGGCGCCCAAAGCGGCGTCCTGCCCGGCTTCCCCGCACTTCGTGTGAGGGAGGGCACAAGAACCGCGGCTCGCCCTCCTTCGAGTGCCTCCCCCAAAGGCACATTGCGAGATACACTTGATGACATGACTACCCAACCACGCCAGCCGACGGGTCCCATCGGCAAGCCGCGTTCAATCGGATGGACCATCGTGGTGACGATCGTCACCTTCGGGATTTGGACACTCCTCTGGTCCTTCTGGAACGGTGAAGATCTCAAGCGCTACCGCAACCAGGGCCTGGGCGGCATCTTCTATCTGCTGATGACGCTGTTCATCGCCCCGGTCACCATGTTCCTGATGGCGGACGAGGTCGGCAAGATGTACGAGGAAGCCGGCGAGCACCCACCGATCAATGCCCTGTGGGGTTTGTGGTTCTTGCTGCCACTCATCGGCAACATAGTCTGGTATGTGAAGATCCAGGGCGACATCAACAGCTTCTGGATCGCCCGGGGCGCCCCACCGGCCACCGGCGTCTGAGTCGCTGCGGCCCATCGCACAGGTTGTCCCGGCCGGGCCGTACTCTGCAGGTCATGCGTTGGGTCATCGCCGTCGTCGTCATTGCCACCCTGAGCGGAGCCTGCTCGGGCTCCGACGCGGGTGACCCGACCACGACGACGGGCCCGGCTGCCACCACGACACTCGCCACAACCTCGACTACGAGCACAACGGCGCCCACCACGACCTCCCCCCCAGCCGCCACCAGTGTGGCCCCGGTTGCTGCGGCGGGGTCCGTCGGCATCGGCGACCCCTTCTACCCAAACCTGGGCAACGGGGGCTACGACGTTGACCATTACAGCCTCGAACTCGATCTCGACCCGGTGACGAGCGACCTCATCGCCACAACGACGATCAAGTCCGTCGCCACGATGGACCTTTCCCGATTCAACCTGGACTTCACCGGGTTCGAGATCACCTCTCTGCTCGTCGACGGCACGCCCGCCGACTACGAACGACAGGGGTCCGAATTGGTGGTCGACCCGCCCGCAGCGATCCCTACCGGGACCGTGTTCACTACGACGGTCTCATATGCCGGCCGCCCCCAGCCCGTTGCCTCACAGGCGATTGCCTCACAGGCGATTGCCTTCGGGGTCGGATGGCAATCAACACCTTCGGGCCACCACTACGTCGTGGCCGAACCGGACGCTGCCCATTCGTGGTTTCCCACCAACGATCATCCCCGCGACAAGGCCACCTACACGTTCCGCATCACGGTCCCGGAGGCCGTCATCGCTGCCGCAAACGGCACCTTGGTGGAGACGGTACCCACTGCGGAAGGTGCAACATGGGTGTGGGAGATGAACGACCCGATGGCCCCGTATCTCGCCACCATCGTCGTCGGCGACTTCGAGATCGTGGAGGACAAGGGGTCGACTGAGGTCGCCGGGGTACCGGTGCGCAACGTGCTCCCGGCGCACCTCGCCGCCGCTCCCCCGGTGGCCGTGCAGCGCCAGGGTGAGATGATTGTGTTCCTCGCCGACCTGTTCGGCCCGTACCCTTTTGCGACCTACGGGATCGCGGTCGTCGACAACTTCCCCGCCGCACTTGAAAACCAGACGCTGTCCGTGTTCGGTGCCGGCCTCGAAAGCAACGAAGGAGTCATCATCCACGAGTTGGCTCACCAGTGGTTCGGCGACGGCGTCAGCACCAACACCTGGGAGGACATCTGGCTCAACGAGGGCTTTGCCTCCTACGCCGAGTGGCTCTGGCTGGAGGAACAGGAAGGCCCCGAGTTCCTGGCGGTGGGGATCTCGGACGAGCGCAACCGATTCGCCGACGCGGAGGCATCCGGCTCGGTGGCGTTCACACCTCCGGGTTCGCCGCCCCACGATGACCTCTTCAACGTCTCGGTCTATCGAATCGGTGCCATGACCCTTCACGCGCTGCGCCTCACCATCGGCGACGAGGCCTTCTTTGCGACGCTCCAGACCTACTTCGCTCGCCACAACGAGTCGACCGCCACCACCGCCGACTTCATTGCCGTCGCCGAGGAGGTGTCGGGACAGAGCCTCGGCGACCTCTTTGACGAATGGTTGTACGGCGACACCATCCCTGAGTTCCCTACTTGAGGCAGCGTTCACGGGCGCCTAACTTCCTCGCCGAAAACGCGATAGAGCCCCACGCTTGGCAGGAGCAGGCGG
>CAYXMJ010000012.1:25076-32986 GCA_964465915.1 uncultured Acidimicrobiaceae bacterium | reverse complement strand
CCCAGTCCCGCGAGGAACCCATGCCGTAGTCGTCGCCGGCCAGAACGACCAGCGGAACCCCGGCCTTCCGGTAGCTCAGCGCCGCGTCGTACACGGTCTTGATCTCCCCATCGGTGAAGTCGGTGGTGTAGCCGCCCTCGGTGCCGGGAGCGAGCTGGTTGCGGATGCGAATGTTGGCAAAGGTGCCGCGGGTCATGACTCGATCGTTGCCGCGGCGCGAACCGTAGCTGTTGAACATGCGCGGCTCGACTCCGTGATCGGTCAGATAGCGACCTGCCGGCGAGGATTGGGCGATGGCACCAGCCGGGCTGATGTGGTCGGTGGTCACGGAATCGCCGAGCTTGAGCAGGACCCTGGCCCCATCGACGCGCCCAATGGGCTTCACCTCGAGTCCGAGGTTCAGGAAGAACGGTGGCTCCTGGACGTAGGTGGAGTCGGGGTTCCACGCATACAACGCATCGTCCGTAGACGGAATCGCCCGCCACTCCTCGGACCCCTCAAAGACGGCTCCGTACTCGGTGGTGAACTGCTCCGTCTTCACCGAGCGCCCGACGATGTCATCGATCTCTGCCTGGGTCGGCCAGATCTCGCGAAGGTAGACATCGTTGCCGGCGGCGTCGGTGCCGATCGGCTCGGTCGTCAGGTCGATGTCAACAGTTCCGGCCAGCGCATAGGCAACCACGAGCGGTGGAGATGCCAGGTAGTTGGCTCGGATGTCCGGCGAGATGCGGCCTTCGAAGTTGCGGTTGCCTGATAGCACGGAGGCAACCACGAGGTCGTGTTCATTGATGGCGGCGCTGATCTCGACCGGGAGCGGACCCGAATTGCCGATGCAGGTGGTGCATCCGTAGCCGACCAGGTAGAAGCCTGCAGCCTCGAGGTCGTCGGTGAGGCCCGAGTCGTCGAGGTAGTCGGTGACGACCTTGGAGCCGGGCGCCAGCGAAGTCTTCACCCATGGCTTGCGGGTCAAACCCCGCTGCCGAGCCTTGCGGGCAACGAGACCGGCCCCCACCATCACGTCGGGGTTCGACGTGTTGGTGCACGACGTGATGGCCGCAATGGTCACCGCGCCGTGCTTCAGCCGGAACGTCTCCCCGTCGTATTCGACGAGGGCGTCGTCGACGGCGTCCGGGTACGGCTCCCCAAGGACCGGGCCACCCTCGTCGACCATCTCCTCGACAGTTCCCGGCCCAGCAGGCGCCGACTTGTGGAAGGTCTCGGCGAGGTCGTAATGCCATTGGTCTTTCATCCCAGAGAGGTCGATGCGGTCCTGGGGACGCTTCGGCCCGGCAAGCGCAGCCTCAACGGTCGACATATCGAGCTCGAGGTTGGCGCTGTATACGATCTCACGCGAATCGTTGCGCCACATGCCCTGCAGCTTGTGGTACTGCTCGACCGTCTCGACTAGGGCCTCGGATCGTCCCGTGAGCCGAAGGTACTTGAGGGTCTGCTCATCGACCGGGAAGAAGCCGACGGTGGCGCCGTACTCGGGCGCCATGTTGGCGATGGTGGCGCGGTTCGCCAAGGGCATGTCGGCGAACCCCGGACCGTAGAACTCGACGAACTTGCCGACGACCCCGTGCTCGCGCAGCATCTGGGTCACGCGGAGCACCAGATCGGTGGCGGTGGTTCCCTCCGGCAGCTTGCCGGTGAGCTTGAACCCGACCACTTCGGGCAACAGCATGTAGATGGGTTGGCCGACCATCGCCGCCTCGGCCTCGATTCCGCCAACACCCCAGCCGACGACGCCGAGACCGTTGATCATGGTGGTGTGCGAGTCGGTGCCGACCAAGCTATCGGGATACAGGGTGGTCCCGTTGTCCCAGACAACATTTGCAAGGTACTCGAGGTTCACTTGGTGGACGATGCCCGTGGCAGGCGGCACGACTCGGAAGTTGTCGAAGGCGCTTTGGCCCCACTTCAGGAACTCGTAGCGCTCGTTGTTGCGTTCGAACTCGCGCTCGCTGTTGATCTGCAGGGCCATGCCGCTGTTGAAGGCGTCAACCTGGACGGAGTGGTCGATCACCAGGTCGGCGGGCACGAGCGGGTTCACCTTCTGCGCATCGTCGGGGTTGCCCGTCATCCGCACTATGGCGGCGCGCATCGCGGCGAGGTCGACGACGGCGGGGACACCGGTGAAGTCCTGGAGCACCACGCGGCCCGGGGTGAATGCAATCTCGGTTTCTTCGACCTTGGAGGCGTCGTAGTGGGCGAGGGCGGTGACGTCGTCGTCGGTGACCACCATGCCGTCGTGATTGCGCAACACCGACTCGAGCAGGACCTTGATCGTGTAGGGCAGGGCGTCGATGTCGCCGAGATCCTTGAGAGCGTCCAGTCGGTAGACGGTCCGTTGCCCGAGTGGGGTGTCAATCGTCGTTCGAGCTTCGAAGGGGTCGTGCACGCCGGACATGGGGTCGCCTCGCTTCCGTCAACCAAGAACCTGGAATCAGTTCAACCATGCTACCGACGGTCCGAGCACCCCCTTTCCGAGGTAAACCATGCCGGAGAGCGCGCTGGGAGAAAGAACTCCCGTTCTTGCGTGGCTGCGGCGCGCTTTTTGGTACCTCGGCCACGCCAGAACGGGTTTACTTGCTGCGGTAGCCGTCGTGTTCGTTGGCCAGCACCCAGGCGACGACGGCGCCGATCTCGATGGTCTCGAGGGCATAGCGCTCGAGACGTACATCGTCGGTACCGGCCGCCGGGTCGGGCGGACCGGCGGCGTGCATCGCGGCGAAGCGCCGCTGCCAGTGCGCGAAGTTGGCGGGACGCAGGTCGACCCAGCCTTTGCCGGCCCAGAGATCCCGCTCCTGGGCCGAGACCACAACGACGTTGGTGCCTGCCACCTCCGGGATCCTCAGGCGCGGACCACGCAGCAACGATGCACCGTCGGCATCGAGGATGCCGAGCCCCAGCGACGTGATGGTGTCGCACAGGTCGGGCATCGCCTCGAGTCGGTTGGTCACGCGGGCGCTGGCCTCGTCGGACGAGACCGCCCCAACTGCGCCGAGGGTGCCGAACTCCAACCGCAGCAGCTCCGCCTCCCACAGCAGCTTCGAGAGTTCAGGTGGTCCGAGTTGACCGAGCGCGACCGAGTGCGTACCCGTCTCCTGCTCCAGGCGACGCAGGACTTCGAGGGCTCGATGTCGCAGCACCCCGCCCCGATACGAAGGCCCGAGCACCGCGCCGTCGAGCGCTCCGATCACGTCCCGCCCCGTGTTCGCCCCGCGGATCTCGGCGACCACCAGGCCGGCGATCTCCTCGGGGGTGACGAACTCCATCTGCCCAATCGAGGTGATCGCTTCGAACTCGCCCTTGGTGAACACGCCGTTCTCACCCGTGTCGACGACGGGGATCTCCACCTTGCCGAGCGGCTCAAACCCCTCTGCATCGATCGTCAGCTCGAGTTGTTGGTCGAGTGGAATCCGGCGCGCCCGGTACCGGATCACGGGTCGGCCGTGCTCGCTGATGGTCCGGTGCGCCACCGCGGCATACCCGATGAGGGCCGCCGGCTTGACCTCCTTCACCGTGGGACCGCGGTCGGTGCGCGCCATCAGGAACAGCAAACCGGTGTGGGCAAAGGCAACGGCCGTCTTCGTCATCAACTTGGCCGAGGGCCGATCCTCACTGTGGGTGTAAGGGATGTTGAGCCCCATGCCCCCAGTGCCGGTCGTCCCCACCTTCAGGTAGAGCCGGGTTCCCGCCTCCCGGGCGGCACGATGCAGAATCAGAATGTGTCGAATCAGCTGCGGAACGGACTGTGACAGAATCAGAGACTCGACGTCGCCCTCGATCTCCGGCCAGCGGTCGGACGCGTTTGTGGCTGACGGACCGGCTTCAATGCTCTGTTTCGCCACCACCGAAGCCGTATAAACATCCTGATAGCTGATCGCCGTTGCGGTATTCACCGCATCAACGACAACTTCCGGGTGGTACCGCTCAAAGAGATGGGCCAGCCTGCTGGCCGCATAGGCAAGGTCGATCGGCCCCAACAGGTCGGCGAAGATCCCCTCCCGAGCCTCCGGGTCGGCCAGCAGCTCGGTACGGCCCCTGCGGGCGTACTCCTCTCGCACGAACACGTCACCCCACTCACCAACGAAGTCGACGCCGGGCACGTCATCTCGCAAGCGGGCGACGGCAGATTCGACGCTGGCTTCGGTGCGCGAGGCAATCACGATCCGCTCCGGCCGGAACTCGGTTGCGATCTGGCGGGCGACTTGATAGCCGACCAGGCCGGCGCCACCAAGCACGAGAAACGTGCGGTCCATCCCACTCCTTTTCTCCGTCGTGAGCAACAACATCACGCTAGAAGGTGGGCCGTGCGGGCACCACGGCCTTCCTGCCCACGTCAAAGGGCCGGTCGGCGAATCCACTCGATCGCGGACGAGTTCAAGAATCTTGCGTTTCCGGCCGATGCTGAGGGGAGGCCTGCAGAAGGAACAACACCGTGACTACCAAGATCGATACGAACCCCACATTCGCTCGCACCGCATCACTCCAAGGCCCACTCCAGTCCATTTCGGAACGGCGGTGGTTCATCCTCGGGGCGTTTGCGGGCACCATCCTGGTGTGGACCCAGGTCTCGAGCCTCTTGGCCTGGGTGGCGTTCCTCGTCGGTCTTGCCGGGATGCTCGGGTGGATCCTCTATGGCACGGCTCGGGCGACACGATCGACCGGAGCAGCTGTGGGAGTCACGCTGGCCGGATTCGCGAGTCTCTTCGCGACGGGAGCAGCGGCAGCGCTGGCGATGGATTACGCATCCCGCGGCGGCGCCCCAACCTGGGTCTTCGTCGTCATCAGCGCCGCGGTGATCGCTGCCGCTCTCTGGGGCGCCTGGCGCATCACCGCACCCCTGCGCAACACCATCGACAACTAGTCGGACCCCCCAACATACGGATGGCTCACGTTGTATGAATCCAAACCACTACTACGCTCACTCGCCGTGAATACCACAACGACTCGTACCTCACGTCTCATCGTCGCCCTTCTCGTAGGGTTGGCAGCCCTCGTCATGGCCTTGATCGCCGCCCCGAAGGCGGACGCGGCAGGGGACATCACCTGCCGTGGGTTGGCGGCGACCCATCCGGGCACCGCCGGAGATGACACCATCACAGGCACCAACGGACCCGACGTCATCGCCGGCCTCGGCGGCAAAGACGTGATCTACGGTCTAGGGGGCGACGACGTCATATGCGGTGGTTCGGGCAGAGACCGGATCGAAGGCGGTGCAGGGGCCGACCGTATCTTCGGTGGCGGCGGCCACGACTTGCTGAAGGGCGGAAAGGGCGCCGACACCATCAAGGCCGGGAACGGCAACGACAAGGCCTACGGCAACGGATCCACCGATTTGATCTACGGCATGTCCGGGTCGGACGTCTGCGTCGCAGAAACGGAAAAGACCTGCGAAATGGACTACCGGGGAATCCGTGACGTTGAGGAGTGGCGCGACCTCGTTGATGAGTACTTCGGGGATGTCGGTCAAACCAACAACGCGCTTGCGGTCATGCATTGCGAGAGCCGTGGCGACCCATTTTCGGTTGGTCCGGGCAGCAATCCGCCGCTCGGCCTCTTCCAACACCTCAAGTCGTATTGGCCGGGACGGGCCGCCAATGCCGGCTGGACGGGAACGACCGCGTTCCACCCCGAAGCGAACATCGCGGCCACATACTGGCTCTACGACTACTACGACAACTGGAGCCCCTGGGGCGGCTGCGCGCCATAGGCGGTCGGCTCGAGCGCAGCGCACACACGATCCGCTCGCACCACTAACGTCGCCTCACCATGACCGACCTGTCCCCCGCCCCCGAAGGATCGGATGTCCCCCAGCCGCGCCGTCTCCCCCCCTGGGTGATGTGGATCGCCGGCGTGATCATGGTTGGGGCCCTCGTCGGTATCGGGGTCGTCTTGTTCGGCAGCGACGACGCCACCCCCTCGACCACCTTCGCCGATCTGTCATCACTGGCCGGTGACGCACCGGCCGCCGCAGACCAGGCGCCCGACTTCACGGTACCGACGCTCGACGGCAGGACCTTCACCCTCTCGACCCACCTCGCCGAGGACGGTCGGCCGGTGTTCTTGAACCTGTGGGCATCGTGGTGTTTCCCCTGCCGGGCCGAGATGCCGGACATCGACGTCGCCGCACAAGCACACCCGGACGTGGAGTTCATCGGTGTGGCGGTGCAGGACTCAACCGCCGATGCCACCGAGTTCGCCCGCGAGATCGACGTGAAGTACCTCATCGGATTTGATGAAGACGACATGGTCGAGGACGGCTACCCGGCTCTCGGCATGCCGTCGACCTACCTGATCTCATCGGACGGCGTCATCCTGGATGTCATCATCGGCGCCATCACCGCAGACGAGATCACCAGGTTCCTCGAGGAGAATCTCGGCTAGGCGCCCAGGGTTTTGGCGGACATATGCGCATCATGCTGCGCCATTGTCCGCCAGAATCCCCGTCAGCGTCCCTTCCAATTCGGGTCACGTTTGCCGATGAAGGCGGCAATGCCCTCGGCGGCGTCTTCCGTGGTCCCGGTTGCAGTCAAACCGATATGGAGATGGTCGAGCGCCGTATCGAGGTCCATGTCCTCGATGGCGTAGAAGGCGCTCTTGCCCAAGGCCAGCGTCGCCGAGCTGTGCCGCAACAGTGCATCCACCGTCTCGTCGACCGCACGATCGAGTTCGGCCGTCGGCACTACCCGCGAGACCACCCCAAGCCGCATCGCCTCCTCGGCGGAGATGCGGCGGCCGGTCGCCATCATCTCAAACAGCGCCTTCTGGGGAACCAGCGGCTTGAGCACCGCGCTGATCATCATTGGCCACAAGCCGACCCGTATCTCCGGGGTTCCCAGCAGGGCATTGTCAGCTGCGATCACGATGTCGCACGCCGCCGCCAGCCCAAACCCACCACCGAGAGCGTGACCGTTGACGCGGGCAATCGTCGGCTTCGGGCAGCGCCGCAGGTTGCGAAATAAGTCGGCCAGTGCGCCGCGTGGGCCGTGCTGGCCGATCGGCGTGTCCATGAAGCCGCCGGAGAGATCACCGCCCGCTGAAAAGGCCTTGTCGCCGGCGCCCGTGATGACCACAACTCGCACGCCCTCATCTGCGGCAGCCCGGGCCACCGCATCTGCGAGACCCGCCATGGCCTCGTTTGACAGCGGATTGTGGCGCTCCGGGTCATCAATGGTGACCACGGCGCGTGGCCCTTCAGACTCATACCGCAGCATCAGCGCTCTCCTTCTTGTTCAGCGGCGAGCATACCGAGACCGGCATCCCTCGTGTTTCCGAGAGGTTAAGGAGCCAACAAACCCGCCCAAATTGGGCTCGCAGCACCAAAAGGGCCACTAACGTCGGAGCATGGCGTGGTTGCTCGTCGTCCTCGTGTTCTCTGTGATCGTCTCGCTGTTTCGAGGCGGCAAACTGTCGAACCTCACCGAGATCTACGCCAAGGGGTGGTGGCTTCTTGTCATCGGATTCGGGATGCAGATCGCAGCCAACTACGTGCCCGATTCGAATCCCGACCTCGCCGTCTCACTCGTTCTGTTCTCCTACCTGCCGCTCCTCGTCGTCGTGTGGCTCAACCGGAAGGAGGCCGGGATGTGGATCGCCGGCATCGGCGTTCTGATGAACTTCACCGTGATTGCCCTCAACCAGGGCATGCCGGTCCTCCCCGAGGCAGCCGCCCTGGCCGGCAACACCGGCGAGTTGGTTCTCGGCGCCAAACATGTGGTGCTAGATACCACAACCAGACTGCCGTTCTTGGCCGACATCATCCCGCTTCCGGGCAGCGTCATATCGCTCGGCGATGTCTTCTTCGCCATCGGTCTCGGTGTGTTCGTCGAAGATCAGATGCAGCAGCCGGTGAAGCTCTTTCGCCACCGGGTCCAAGGCATCCCCGGAAGCGCCGCCGACCG
>CAYXMJ010000012.1:0-24976 GCA_964465915.1 uncultured Acidimicrobiaceae bacterium | reverse complement strand
AGCGAAGCGGCCACTTCGGGGTCGAAGTCGTAGGCCGACCCACGATGGATCTGTTCCAGGGCGTCGACCGGCGGCAGACCTAGTTCGTGCCGTCCCTGGTCGTACGCACTCGCGACCTTGATGATCTTGGTGGCCAGCGGCAGGCGCGGATCACGTTCCTGCCCGGCCCGGCGGTACGGCCGATGCTGCTCCCGGACGAGCTCAGCGACTCGATCGAGGTGAGGAGCCTCGGCGACGATCTGCGCTCCCCAACGGGCGATGTCTTCATCGGTATACCCGGCTCGAAGGATCGCAGGCTCGTTGAGCGTGATCCGTCCAATGTCGTGAACAAGTGAGGCGTATTCGAGCTCGGCAACCTCGTGCGGGTGCATCCCCAACTCGCGGGCCACGGCCAATGAGAGGTCGGCGGTCCGCTCCGAATGCCCCGAAGGAGCAAGACCGGCGACTTCGGGGATCTGGGCCAAGGCGCGAATGGTCTGGCCGTAGGTGACCTTGGTGCTGCTATACCTCACCAAGGCGAGGTGGCTGAACGCGTACGGCAAGACGGCCACCGGTACCGCCCAAATTCCCATTACCGGCCACGCAAACCCGAAGAGGGCACCGGCAACAAACAGGCTCACAACCGCCGTCCAGTCCTCGAGAGCCAGCAGCCAGAGGTAGCGAGCCGAGATGTCGTCACGCTCGAAACCGACTAGCGAACGCAGGAAGGCCCGCACCACGTACCAGGCAATCCCGGCCGCGGCGACCGCCAGCAGTTGCGTCCACTCGTTCGCCCGTCCGTTGGCCTGGAAGACTGCCTCGACGGCGTAGAAGACGCCACCAAACGCAGCCAGCGCCAGCGTCTCGGCAACGAAGCGAGACGACAGCATGACCCTCTCCTGCTTCCGGAACGCAAAAACCACCCACGACCCCGCCATCCCGAGTGCGTAGATGGCAATCACCGCTCCAACGTCATCGATGATCAGCGGAACTGCCACGGCAACACCAACGCCGAGTGGCAGTCGCTCACCGCTCGGGGCCGGGACGGTGGCGATCTGGGCGACGCTGATGGCGATGGCTCCGACCACGATGACGACCATCGGCTCGGAACTCTGCATCAGGGCTACAACGCCCAGACCGAGCGTGGCAATCCAGACGGTGAACGACAGCCAATTGACCCGATGGTCAGCCATCGATCTTCACCCCCTCGGCACGGCGACGCGCATCGCCCTCACTGTTGACCTCGGGTGACCCGTAGCGCTCCGCACGTCGCGCCAACACGTCGACAAAGGCCTCAACGACTTCTGGATCGAACTGCGATCCAGAGAAACGCCGCAGTTCCTTGATGGCGTATTCCTGGCTGAGGGCAACCCGATATGACCGGGTCGACGTCATGGCGTCGAATGAATCGGCAACGGCGAGTATGCTCGCTTCCAGTGGCGGGTTGTCGGCGTGATCGTGCTTCTTCCCCTTGTAGCCGTTGCCGTCGTAGTGGGCGTGGTGGTTGGCGGCAATCGCCACCATCGGCTGGAGGAAGTCAACCTCGGCGAGCAAGTCTTCAACCAAGTGCACATGCGACTGCATCTGGGCGTATTCCTCGTCGCTCAAGCGCGCCTTCTTGCGAATCAAATCCCGAGGCACAGCCAGTTTCCCGACGTCGTGGATCAGTGCCGCCCAGCGCAAACGCTCGAGCTGAGTACCGTTGAACCCCATCTCACGACCAATCAGTTCTGAGAAGACGGCAACCCGCTCGGTGTGACCCCGCGTGTAGAGGTCCTTGGCCTCGAGCGCCTTGATGAACCCACGCAGCGTCGATTCCTGCGCCTCGCGCAACTGGGCGTATGACGCAAAGGTCATGTGACCGACGAAGAACACGATAAAGATCAGCGGGAGGGTCACCGGGCCGACGAGGTCGTAGGTGGCGCCGAGCAGTCCGCCGAGGAAGCCCATGCCGAGGAACGGCAGGATCAATGCCGCAGTGTTGGACCACGGCCGAGTCTGCCGCTGCCCGAACACGCTGCGCACGACGATCGCCACCACCTGGAAGTTCACGAATCCGTATACGACGGCGGCGACACCAGAGGCGAGGGCGATGGTTGGTAGATCTTCGGCTCGGTACGGCTGGTCGGGTAGCAGCCAGCCGAGGGTGAGCATCGCCAGGAAAGCGGCAAGCGTCAGCTGACCCAGGTTGACGGCCGGCTGGAACCATTGACGGTTCTTGATGTCGTCGGGAGTGAGGAACCCCAGGGCCACCATCGACGTGACGCCCAGCAGGGCTTCGTCTCCGAACACGACCGCGGCCGTCATGACCACCATGACACTGGGGCTTGCCGCCAACCGGTCGTTGACCTCGACCGAGTTCCACTCGAAGTACACGACCGCCGCGGCAAACAACACCCACAGCCACACCTCGCTTGGGAAGGGGACCTGGGGGAGTGCGATCAGCACGGCCAATATGCCAACACCTATACCGCCAACGCCAATGGCGAAAGCGAGACGCAATCTCGTTTGTCTACGGGGGTCGATGCCGTACATCGCAACTCCATAAAGGGCATTGAGGTGGTGGCACCCGAACCGTGGTTCGAGTCACGTAATCCGGAAAGAAGCCGCACCAGCAACAAGCGCTGCGGCGAGGCTTCCCATTGTCAAAGCAAGCTTCAAGAGCCGCTCTCGCAAGGTTTTCAACCCCAATGACGATGGTCTCTTCGCCGGCATCAGGTTCGCCGGCTCAGGAATGATTCCGCTCCGCAGGGTTTGAATCAGGATTTGAGTCGTTGGCAGCTCGGGGGCCACACCTCTTTCCCCACATGATCGGTGACCACCGGGGATACCTTCGGTTGTCCACGTGCACGCCTGCCCCCAAGACCCAAGCCGCGGCCGGTGGAAGGCCACAACGGACGGGTTTCCGCCTGAGGCACGGGCACAGTCCCCTTGTGGCCGTGCCCGCAACATACGGGTAATTACCGGAGGAAGCAAGCCACAAATTCGCGAGAAACTGCTACGCGGTGCAGCACGCCACTACGCTACGCCGCGTCAAAGGGGTAGATAAGTTTGCTCAACTTTGAAGAACTCGAAGAAACGTTGACCCGCCTCGACTCGGTCGATGCCGTGCGCGTCGTCGGCGATGGCACCAAAGTGGCCGAAGTCCACGTGGTGGCATCACTCACCAAACCGGCCAAGCAGGTGGTACGAGACGTCCAATCGCTGGCGATGGCCCGCTACGGGACCAATATCGACCGAAGGGTCATTTCTGTCGTCCAACTCGCCGGCAAAGACATCGGACGCCACACTCCGGAACGTCCTGTCATCGTTGGCATCAAGGAAGAGCCCGACGGCTCCCGACTCACCGTGCGGGTGACGCTCGGTTGGCAGCAGAACGATCACGTCGGCATCGCCGTTGGGCCGGCGGCAACCTCGGCTCGACTCCGGCTTGTCGGCGAGGCCACCATCGGCGCACTCGAATCGCTCTATGCCGACATGCCGCCCCTAGCTCTTGACTCAGTCGGCACGGCGGCCGTTGGAATGCGCACCGCCGTCATAGCGGTCGTGGTCAGTTCCGTGCGCAGCTCCGAGGAGGAGATCGTCGTTGGCGCTGCGCTCTCGCAGGGCGATACCAGCGAGACCGCAGTGCGAGCTGTACTCGACGCCCTCAACCGTCGACTCGCCACGCTGAGCCAGTGACACAGATCCCCCTCCGGGATCCCAGCGCTCCACTTACCACCGAACCGCGCCCGGCCACAACACCCATCGCAGTCACGCCACACCACCTGGCGAGCCGAGCGGCCGAGCAAGTCATGAGTGCGGGCGGCAACGCGGTCGATGCCGCAATCGCCGCCAACGCGGTGCTCGGCGTGGTTGCTCCTGATACCTGTGGTCTCGGCGGCGACCTATTCGCCTTGGTCCACACGCCCGGCCGGCCGGCCCCGATGGCCCTCAATGCTTCCGGCCCGGCGGGCTCCGGAGCAATAGCGGCCGAACTACGCGACCGCGGACTCGACGAAGTGCCGCTACGAAGCGCCTGGAGCGTGACGGTGCCCGGCTGCGCCGACGGCTGGGAAGTCCTCCTCGAGCGGTACGGCACCAAACCGCTGAGCGAACTACTGGTCCCCGCCATCGATCTCGCCGTCACAGGGTTTGCGGTGTCCAGTGAACTCGCCGATTCGCTACGCCGTATCCACCCACTCATCGGTGGCCAAGGCTCTTCCCCTGCGCTCTATCCCAGCGGCGCCGCGCCGGCCGCCGGGACGCGACTCACCCGCCCTCACCTCGCCGAGACATTACGCCTGCTGGGAGCGGCGGGCCGCGAGGCGTTCTACGGCGGCAAAGTCGGTGAGGAAATCACGGTGGCCACGGACGGGGTCATCACTGCGGCGGACCTCGAGCGCCGCAGCGCACAGTGGGTGGAGCCCATCTCCATCGATGTCTTCGGACAGCGCGCCTGGACCATCCCCCCCAACAGCCAGGGCTGGCTGACCCTGGCCGCCTGTTGGCTGTTCGAGCAAATGGACCCACCCCGCGACCCCGAGCATCCTGCTTTCCATCAAGCGGCCATCGAGGCCTATCGTTCCGTCGCCTGGGAGCGCGACGAACTGGTGTCAGACCCCGAGACCGCCCCGATTCCCGCCGCTCATCTGGCGGATCCGGACCGCCTGCGCTCCCGCCTGGACCGGTTGTTCCTTGACTCCACGGCGACTTGGCCGGCTCCAGAACCGGCACCTGGAGGCACGGCATACTTCTGCGTGCGCGACGGCGCCGGTATGGGTGTGTCGTTCATCCAATCGAACTTCCACGGAATCGGATCGGGTTTGTCGGCGGGAGACACCGGGGTCTTCCTCCACAATCGGGGAGCGGGCTTCAATCTGACGGCCGGCCACCCCAACGAAATGAGCCCAGGACGTCGTCCGCTCCACACGCTGGCGCCGTCGTTGTGGACCGAGGGCGACCAGCTCCGTCTCTTGCTGGGGACCCGAGGAGGTCAGTACCAGCCACAGCTTCTGGTGCAGGTCGCCACCAAGCTGCTGTGGGCGGGAGCCTCCGGGCCGCAGGCCCAAGCGCTGCCGCGCTGGATCGTCGACGGCTGGGGACCGGGCCAAGAGCCGCGTCTGCATGTCGAATCCCGCATGCCTGCCGAGGTGACGGGTGGGCTCTCCCGGCGCGGTCTCGACGTCCATCAAGCCGACGATTGGATGCCGGGGTGGGGTCCGGTTTCGATGATTGAGACCGATAGCTCGACTGCCGCCGGATTTGCCGACCCTCGGGTGTCGACAGCAGCGGCCACTGCACCCTGATCACGGTCACCATCTACCCATTGATCCATTATCTGGCAGGTTGCGGCTTGCCATAAGCGCGCAACCAGACCTAGCCTCCAGCGGACAAGAGGGCGCGTCATGCGCGTGGCACGCCCCCCGGGCAGTTCCCGGAAGTCCCTTCAACTAGGCGGAGTCCCCCAACCTTGCGAGGTAGAACCCCTTTGGCGTTCGCCGGCCTACTCATCGTGGCCCTGGCTGCGGTGCTCGGTTTTGCGGCATTCACCCCCGGCGGTGAGGCGCGAGCCATCGACCGGTACGGCCCCACCGAGATGCCCTTGACGGCATCCGGGCGGGTTGCTGCGGCCGTGTTCGCCAGCGAGTTGGCCGAGGAGCCCCCGACTACCTTCGGGTTGCCTCCGACATCGACTGCCAGCACGACGACGACAACAACGACCCAAGCCCCCGCGCCACAAGCGGAGACCCCCGAGGTAGCTGCGGCCACGCAATCAAGTGACCAGACCGACGCAGCCGATACCACCACCACCGCAGCGCCCCGCACCACGACCACGACCCGAGCCCCCACCCCGACCACGACTACGACCCAGGCTCCGCCGCCGCCGACCACAACGACGACGGCGCCACCCAACGACGGTGGTGGCCCGCGGCCCGCCGAAAACTGGCGCGGACTCGTCTCGCAGTACTTCCCGAGCGATCTTGTCAACGAGGCGTTGTCGATCATCCAATGTGAAAGCAAGGGTGACCCGTCGGCCTACAACTCGCGCTCCGGCGCTTCCGGCCTGTTCCAGTTCATCCCCGGAACCTGGGCCAACGTATCGCCAAAAGCAGGCTGGGGCGGCGCCAGTCCCTTCGACCCTGAGGCGAACGTCGCATCGGCCGCCTGGCTGGTCGACTACAGCATCAACAACGGTCAGTACCGCTGGTACCACTGGACTTGCCGCCCCTGATCGATACCGGCTGCCGATGTCGGCCGCCGTCGTTCTACACTCCCGATCATGAAGAAGCTCATTCGTGTACTCGGAGTCATTGCCGGAGTCGCCGCCGTGGTCTGGTTGACCCGGGATCGTCTGCTCCCCACCCCAAAGGTGAGTTCGGAGCAACCGCCTCCGTTCCGCCATCATGAACCGGCGTCTCCGGTCGAAGAGACGTCGACGCCCGCCGCACCGGAACCCGCGGCGGCACCAGACGACCTGACGGTCATCAAAGGAATCGGCCCGGTTCGGTCTGGCCACCTGTCTGAGGAAGGCATCACCACCTTCGCCGACCTGGCAGCCGCGGACCCCAAGTCCCTCGCCGAGCAATTCGACGTTGCCGTGACCGCGGCAGCCGACTGGGTCTCCGAGGCGGCGTCACTGCGAGACTGACGACACCTCGCCGGCGTACGATGGCTCCGTGCCGTATCTGACCGATCCCGACGACCTTGCCTCGTTACTGACCGACGAGCCTCGGTTTCGCGCGGACCAGTTGCGACGCTGGCTGTACGAAGCCCCGGTTCTCGACGCGTCCGAGATGACCAACCTGCCGGGTGAAGTCAGGGAGCGCCTGGGCGCCAGGTTGTGGCCGTTCACCGTCGAGATCGAGCAGTCGGCCGACGGGGGCACGACCCGCAAGTGGCTGTTTCGCACTCCGCAGGGCAACTCGATTGAGGCCGTCCTCATGGGGTACCCCAAACGCACGACCCTGTGCATCTCGTCTCAGGCGGGGTGCGCGATGGCGTGCACCTTCTGTGCCACCGGCCAGTTTGGGTTCGAGCGTCACCTCGAGGCGGGCGAGATCTTCGCTCAGGTTGCCTATGCCGCCGCGTCCCTACGCCAGCGTCCAATGCCGAATGCGCCAGAACGCGTGACCAACGTCGTGTTCATGGGCATGGGCGAGCCCCTCGCCAACTATGCACGGGTGCGCGAGTCCTTGCGCCGCATGATCGACGTGATGGGAATGGGGGCCCGATCGATCACGGTGTCGACCGTCGGCGTGGTTCCCGGCATCCGGCGCCTCGCCGATGAGCCGTGGCAAGTCAACCTCGCCGTCAGCCTGCATGCCGCCGACGACGAACTCAGGTCGAGTCTGGTTCCGCTCAACCAGCGTTACCCCCTCGATGACCTCATTGCGGCGGCCGCCTACTACTTCAAGCGCAAGGGACGCCGCGTCAGCATCGAGTGGACAATGATCGCCGGCACCAACGACACGCCCGAGCAGGCCCGCAAGCTGGCCAACATCGCTGCTCGTCTCGGCGCCCACATCAATCTCATCTCGCTGAACCCGACGCCGCTGAGCCCCGACCGCCCCCCAAATCGCGAAGCCGTCGAGACGTTCATCGACGAACTGCAGCGGCGGGGCGCCAACGTCACGCTCCGAGACACGCGGGGCCAGGACATCGACGCCGCCTGCGGCCAGCTCCGGCTGCGGGCGGCGACCGAGTTGACCTAGGAAACTGTTGCATAACGCCAGTTACGGCCCTTGTTCAACACCCTCCTTGTTGCCGCGGTACGCTGCTGCACCGCCGAATCAGGAGACCGGATGAAGCTCGAACCCGGGGATGCTGCCCCATTCTTTTCTCGCCTCGACCAAGCCGGAACCGAGGTCACTCTGGATGACTACGCCGGACATCGTCTTGTCATCTACTTCTATCCCAAAGCGTTCACCCCCGGCTGCACCACAGAGTCGTGCGACTTTCGCGATCGACACGACGCGTTCTACGCGGCCGGCTACGAGATCCTCGGAGTCAGCCCCGACCCCGTGGCCAAGCTGCACGAGTTCCGCACCGAGTACGAACTGCCGTTCTCGTTGCTGTCCGACGAGGACCATGCAATGGCGGAAGCCTTTGGGGCGTGGGGTATCAAGAAGAACTACGGCACAGAGTACGAGGGCCTCATCCGCTCGACGATCGTGATAGATGCCGACGGTGTAGTCGACCACGCGCTCTACAACGTGCGAGCCGCCGGCCACGTCGAACGGATCGCCAGTCGGATCGCCAGATCCTGAGGATCACAGCTGCCGTATGAGTCGCCCGACCTATTTCGGGCGAAGGGCCTTCCCTGTCGCCCGGTCCGTCCTTACCATTGCGCAGGTGAGGGCTTACCTTGGTGGGGCGAGGTGCCGATAGAGGTATTGGATCCTCAGACGAATCGGGGGCATTCGTGAAAAGAGTCAAGACAGCAATCTTCCCGGTCGGTGGACTGGGCACGCGGTTTCTTCCCGCGACCAAGGCACTTCCGAAAGAGATGCTTCCGGTTGTCGACAAGCCGCTGATCGAATACGCGGTGGACGAGGCACGAGCGGCGGGCATCGAAGAGTTCATCTTCGTCACCGGCCGCGGCAAGACCGCCATCCAGAACCACTTCGACGGTCACTACGAGCTCGAAGCCACCCTCTCGTCGCGCGGACACGACAGGTCTCTGGCGATGATCAACGGCTCGAAGCTCGAGCCGGGCCAGATCGCCTACGTCCGCCAAATGGAGCCGCTGGGGCTCGGTCATGCGGTCTGGTGTGCTCGGAATCTGATCGGGGGCAAACCGTTCGCCGTCCTTCTTGCCGACGACCTCATCCTGGGGAATGGCCCATGCCTCGCCGAAATGGTGGAGATCTTCAACGAAACCGGCGGGAACATCGTTGCCCTGATGGAAGTTGCCCCCGAGGAAACGTCCCAGTACGGCGTTGTCGCCCCGGGCGAAGAAGACGGCCGACTGGTCGAGATCCTGGACCTGGTTGAAAAGCCTGCGCCCGAGGATGCCCCATCCAACCTGGCCATCGTTGGCCGCTACATCCTGCAGCCGCAGGTCATGGACTATCTGGCGCTCGGCAGCCGCGGCGCAGGTGGCGAAATCCAACTCACCGACTCCATGGTGAAGTTGATCAACGGAGACGCCTTCCACGGAATGAGAATCACCGGCCGGCGTTTCGACTGCGGCACCAAACTCGGTTACCTCGAGGCCAACATCGCCTATGCCCTGGAACGCGAGGACATGCGCGACGAGTTGCGCCGGCGCCTCATGAGGCTGCTCGATCCCGCGAGCTGACAGGCCGTGATCGGCGGTGAGCGATCTTGGTGCTCGTTGTCCTTGCTACATTGCGGAACACCTGAGTTCTAGACGCGGTTACAGCTCCTACTCGCCGCGCGACACCAACTCGCCGACCTTCGAAAGGAACCGCCGCCAATGAGCAAGCTGCACGATCTGTTTGAAGCCGGACAGTCCGTTTGGTACGACTTCATCCGAAGGGACATGCTGGAGAACGGCGAACTCGCCGCCCTCGTCGCCAACGGCGTTCGGGGCCTCACCAGCAACCCGACCATCTTTCAGAAGGCCATCGCGGGTTCAACCCAATACGACGCGCAGATCGGCGCCATGGTCAACGCGGATCCGGAGGTTGACGCCGCTCACCTCTTCGAGGAACTCGCCATCCGTGACATCCAGGGGGCGGCCGATGCACTTGCTGACGTGTACGCCGGCTCCGATGCGCAGGACGGCTTTGTCAGCCTCGAGGTGTCGCCCCACCTCGCCAACGACACGGCCGGTACGATCGCGGACGCCCACCGTCTCTGGGACAAGGTCAACCGGCCCAACCTCATGATCAAGGTTCCGGCCACGCCTGCGGGGATCCCCGCGATCGAGGAGTTGATCGCCGCCAACATCAACGTGAATGCGACGTTGATGTTCTCGCTCGAGGACTACGAGAACGTTGCCCAGGCCTACCTGCGGGGTCTGGCGAGGGCGCAGAATCCCAATCGTGTGGCCTCCGTGGCCTCGTTCTTCGTCAGTCGGGTCGACACCAAAGCCGACGCCGCTCTCGAAAAGGTAGGTACGCCCGATGCCATGGCGCGTCGCGGCCGTACCGCGGTGGCCAACGCCAAGCTCGCCTACCACCGCTACCGGCAACTCGTCGAGAGTGACGCATTCGCCGCGCTGGCTGCCAAGGGCGGGCGACCGCAGCGGGCGCTGTGGGCCTCGACCTCGACCAAGAACCCCGAGTATCTCGATGTGCTGTACGTCGACAATCTGATCGGCCCCAACACCGTCAACACCATGCCTCCGCAGACTGTGGACGACTTCATCGACCACGGCATCATCGATCCGAACGCATTGACGGAGGACATCGACGACGCCATCGAACAGATCGATGCCCTCGGTGACCTCGGAATCGACTTCGACGAGATCACCGCCACGCTGCAAACCGAAGGCGTCGTTTCGTTCGCCGACTCATTCGACGATCTGCTCGCGACACTCGCCGACAAGGCCGCTGCACTCCGCTCATGAGCGTGCACATCTCGTATGAAGGCATCGGTTCGTCCGGTGAGGTAGCAGGCCGCCTCCAGGGATGGGACGACGCCGAGTTTGCCGCCCGCTTGTGGGCCAAGGACCCCACCTTGTGGTCTGCCGAACCGCAACCGGAACTGATCGATCGCCTCGGCTGGCTTGGGCTTGCGGCCCGCCTGACCGACCATCTCGAGCAGCTGGAAGCGTTCGGGGCTGAGGTCGTCGCCGCCGGCTTCCGCCACGTCGTGGTGCTCGGCATGGGGGGCTCCAGCCTCGCCCCCGAGGTGTACCAGGCCACCTTCGGCAATGCGCCGGGCCATCCCGAGCTGCTCGTGCTGGACTCGACTCATCCGAGTTCCGTGGCAGCCGTCGCCGATTCCATCGATCTCGACACGACGCTGTTCATCGTATCCTCCAAGTCGGGAACCACCCTCGAAACCCTGTCGTTCTTCCGGTGCTTCTGGGACCGTGTCGGCGCCGTCACCGACACACCCGGGGACCATTTTGTCGCCGTCACGGACCCCGGCAGCACACTGGCAGAGCTGGCCGCCGAGCGCGGCTTCCGTCATACCTTCCTGGCCCCTCCGGATGTGGGGGGTCGCTACTCGGCGTTGACCGAGTTCGGAGTTGTACCCGCCGCGGCCATCGGCACCGACCTCGCCGCACTCCAGACCGCAGCCGCCGAAGCAACGTCGCAGAGTGCCCCGGGCGTCACTGCCTCCGAGAGCGCAGGGTTGCGGCTCGGTGCCACGCTGGGCGAACTCACCTTGGCCGGCCGAGACAAGGTCACCTTCGTCACCGCAGACGGTCTTGCCGCCTTCCCGGCCTGGATCGAGCAACTCATCGCCGAATCCACCGGCAAGGACCAGACGGGCATCATTCCGGTGGGCGGCGAACCCGTCGCGGCCGCGTCGGCCTACGGTTCCGACCGGACCTTCGTGATCCTCGAGTTCGCCGCTGATCCGCTCGACGACACTGCGGCAGCACTCAGTGCCGCAGATCATCCCGTGATTCGTGTGCGCCTCGACTCCACCGCCGATCTCGTGGGCGCCATGTTCTTGTTCGAGGTCGCCGTGGCAGCCGCCGGCGCCGTCCTCGGCATCCACCCCTTCAACCAGCCCGATGTCCAACTCGCCAAGGAACTGGCTCGTCGCGCCATGGACGGCGACCTCGACACGGCAGACGTGATCGAGCACGACGCTCTCGAACCTGACCTCGAGGACACAATTCGAGCATGGCTCGCCGGCATCGGACCCGGTGAATACGTCGGCATCCACGCCTACCTGGCGCCGACCCCGGAAACGGCTGCGACCCTTCAAGAGGCCCGCCTGGCCATCAGGGACGCCCGGCACGTGGCGACGACGTTGGACTTTGGACCCCGGTTCCTGCATTCGACCGGCCAGCTCCACAAGGGTGGCCCCAACACCGGTCGGTTCCTGCAGGTGATCGACCACCCCGCGCCCATGGTCCCGGTCCCCGAGACCAACTACGACTTCGGCAAACTCGTCGGCGCCCAAGCGCTCGGCGACCACCAGGCGCTGCGGGGTCGCGATCGGTCTGTGCTCTTGGTGTGTCTCGGCGATAGCGGCGCCACCGGCTTGACCGCATTGCGCGATGCAGTCGTCGCCGCCGCCCGTGGCTGAGATCACCACCCTCTTCTGGGACATCGGTGGCGTCGTGCTCACGAATGGGTGGGACCGTCATGCCCGACGCAACTGTGTCGATAGCTTCGGCCTCGACTGGGAAGAATTCGCCGACCGTCACGAGTTTGTAGCCCACGACTTCGAGGTCGGCCGCATCAACCTCGACCAGTACCTGCTGCGCACGATCTTCTACCGGGACCGACCGTTCCAGCCCGGCGAATTTGCCGCGGCGATGAAGGCCGAGTCCCAGCCGCTACCGGGCACACTCGACCTGCTGGCCGAACTGGCCGCCGCTGGCCATCTGATGCTGACGCTCAACAACGAGTCGCTCGAACTCAACGAACACCGCATCTCGGCCTTCGGGCTGCGCGACTACTTCTCTGGGTTCCTCAGCTCCTGCTATCTGGGAGTGAAGAAGCCCGAGCCGGAGATCTACCGCTTGGCATTTCAGATCACCCAACGTCGACCCGACGAGTGCCTGTTCATCGACGATCGCAGCCTCAACCTCGAATGTGCCCGCGATGAGGGACTCAACGGCATCCAGTTCACCAGTGCAGACCAGCTGCGGCGGCGATTGACCGACGCTGGGGTCCTTGGCTAGCGAGGGCTAGTGGTGCGTCGGTTCGCCGTCCGAGCTAGCGGCGGGCAGCGACAGATCGAACACACTGCCATCCTCGTGGCGGTACCGGAGGTCTCCTCCCATCAGCCGGGCCAGCTTGCGAGAGACGCTGAGCCCGAGGCCCACAGAGTTGGGGTGCTCGGCCGTGTCGTGCGCTCGGGCGTACGGCTCGAAGACGCTATCCCACTGGCCTTCCGGAACGCCGGCTCCGTCATCCTTCACTGTGACATGAATGTGGCCGTTCTCGCGGGCGATCCCAACGTCGATATGGTCGCCGCCGTAGCGGATCGCGTTCGATACGAGGTTTCGCATGATCTGGCGCAGCCGTACCGGATCGGCCTCAGCAACCCCACCTTCGCCTCCGATCGTGAGTTGCTGGGCGGGCCGTCGAGTCAGCCCGGCCACGACGCTGTCGATCGTCTCGCGTACGGCAATGGATTCGAGAGCGATTGACACCGTGCCGATGTCGGCGCGGGCGGCGACGAGAAGGTCTTCGATCAGGTCCTGCATATCCCTGCTCTCCTCGACGACGTGGCCGAGGAGGTCATCTACCTCGTCGGCGGTGAACTCCTGCCAGTGGTCGTTGAGTTCATCGACCATCCCGGCAACCACCGTCAATGGAGTGCGGAGTTCGTGAGAGATTGAGGCAACGAACTCGTCCTTGGACCGGACCAACTCCTCGAGACGGGCGGCTGCCGCGGCCCTCCCGATGGCGGCCGCCAAGATCGTGCGCATCGACTGGAGAAAGTGGACATGTTCGGGACGAAACTCACCGCTGCGAGGTCCGAGCGCGATCAGCGCACCAACGGGACCGGCCGAACCGCTCAGGGCGATGGCCACGCCGTTGCCGGGCAAGGACTCGTCGCCGTCGGCCTCGTCGCGGACGGCGTTGACCATGACGGGGCTCTCCTGATCAGCCGCATACCTGGCGAGAGCCTCGAGTCGCGAGACGGCACTGTCTTTCCCTTCCGACGGCCACCCTGCCGTGGCCGCAGGCTCATAGGACCCGTCGTCGGTACGCAACACGACTCCGGCCAGTTCGAGACTCAGCTCCTTGGCCACGATCCCGACCGATTCCGCAAACAGTTTGCCGAGGTCGGTGGTGTCGAGGGCAATCTGACCAAGGAGAGCAAGCGCCTCCTGGAGACAGGCCTGTTCCCGCAGCCGCGCCTCACCCCGGCGCCGCTCGGTCACGTCGACAATGGCGCCCTCGAAGTAGCGGCTTCCCTTGTCGCCGACCACGCGGGCGGTATCCCGGGCCCAGAACGTCGAACCGTCGGACCGAACCAACTCTGCCTCCATCGAGACGACTCGTCCGTTGTCGCTCATCAGCTTTGCCATGCGGGTTCGATCCTCAGGATCGACGTAGACCTCGGTCGCGGCGCGCCTGCGTAGCACGTCGATGTCCTCGTACCCCATCAGCTCGAGCAATGCCGGGTTCACGTCGACAATGACGCCGTCGGTTGTCGTCCGATACAGCGCCACTGGGATCCGCTCGAACAGATTGCGATATCGCTCTTCACTCTCCCGCAAGGCGTGCTCCACGGCATATCGCTCAGTGAGGTCGTGGAGTTGACCGACGAAACCGAGAGCTCGTTCGTCGGCATCCTTCACGAGAGCAACGTTGACCAGAGCAGGAATGACCCGTCCGTCCTTGGTGGCGAACCGAATCTCCTCTGAGAGGCGGTCCCCCTGGCCACGCAGGGCCCGCTCTGCAAACCCAGCCAATGCCCGGGTCTCCTCTACCGCCACCATGCGTTGCCAGTTCGTTCCGATTACCTCATCGGAGGCATAGCCGAGCAATTCGAGCCCGGCCGGGTTGATGGACTCCACAGACCCGTCGAGGTCGAGGAGCACGATCGGGGCGGGCGAATCGAAAAACGCCGTGCGGAAGCGCTCCTCGCTTGCCTGCAACGCGATGGCATCGGATTGTTCCACGGAGTGATCGACAAGTGCGACCTGGACGGCGGGCTGGCCGGCGTAGGTCATCGGTGCGATTTGAAGCCCGATCCGCAGGCTGGAGCCATCCGCGGCCACAAGCCTTTCGCCGACAATGGCAACCGGATGGTCCGCGGCCACGGCCTGCTGGATCGCAGCCCGGGCCCCCGGGACCGCGGCGTCGGGCACCAAGGTGAAGAAGTCACTGCCGACGAGTTCGGATTGTGGCGCTCCCAGCATGCGCTCGGCGGCGGAATTAGCGAAGGCCACCGACCCGGAAACCACGACCACCATCGCCACCGGCGTGGCGGAAACCAGCTCAATAAGGCGTCGCTCATCGTGGGCTGCGGCGCTGCGCCGCCGCCGTTCAGATCGGACCAGGGCGCGGGCGGCGAAGTAGACCCCGAGCACGAGACCGGTCTGGGCGAGGGCGAAGACGATCTCGTCGAATGGAGCCCGAAACATCTCGCTCAGCCCGGCCCCAACCGGACGGTCGGGGCCGAAGACCACGATCAACAGCTTCACAACCTCGAGCGCGATGGCAACTCGCAACAACAGGTCCTCGACATAGTGGCGGGTGGCAACGGCGATCAGGACGACCGCCCACATGGTCATTGCCAGGCCGGCGCCCGGCATGGCCGGGAGCTGCCACCACAACACAAACCCGACGATGAGGTCGACACCGGCCGAAGTCTCGAGCGTCCATTCGTGGCGAGCCAAGCCGACGAGGAACGGAGCCAGGCCGGCCCCGAGCATGAAGAGGGTCAGGCCGAGGCGGCCTCCACCGATCAAGCCCGCAGCGCCGAGGGCAAGCAGGTAGACGACGCCGTACACCACAGCGCGTACGCGCCACATCACGCCGGGGAGCCCAAGCGCCGGGCGCTGGCTCGGAGCGGCCGAGCTTTCGGGGATCATCAGAGAGTATCGGCGGGCCCCGGTGCGGCCTTGACCACGAGCTTCGGCGCTGTCCCCCACAGGCCCCTCCCATTCGTCACACCGGCGAGGTAGGTTGTCGACATGGGCACAAGATATTTCACCCCCAAGTTATTCGGCTTCCTCAAGGATCTGGCCGAGAACAACGATCGTGAGTGGTTCAAGGCGAACCAGGACGCGTACGAGAACTACGTCCGTGAGCCTGCCTTGGAGTTCATCAACGACTTCACTGGACCGCTCAAGGGCATCTCGGAGTACTTCGTCACGGATTCTCGAACCGTCGGCGGTTCTTTGTTCCGCATCCAGCGAGACACCCGTTTCAGCAAGGACAAGACGCCCTACAAGACCAACACCGGGATGCAGTTCCGCCACATCATGGCCAAGGACGTGCACTCCCCCGGCTACTACCTCCATATCCAGCCGGGAGAGTGCTTCATGGGCGTTGGCATCTGGCGACCCGAGACCAAGGTCGCCTACGCCATCCGCGAGAAGATCGACGAGGACCCGGCCGCCTGGAAGAAGGCGACACGAGGCAAGCGCTTCACCGACGTATTCACCATCGGCGGCGACTCACTGAAGCGACCTCCCAAGGGCTACGACCCGGACCACCCCTACATCGAGGACCTCAAACGCAAAGACTTCATCGCCTCGACCCGGGTCTCCCAGAAGGACATCACTTCCGACCACTTCATGGCCGACTTCACCAGCAACTGCAAACGGGCCACCCTCTTCATGCGGTTCCTGTGCGAAGCCGTCGGGGTTCCGTTCTAGAGCCGAAGCGTCACACGCCGACGAGTTCGGGCTCAGGTTCAGCGGATTCGGTCGGCTTAACCATGCCGGTGCCGAGCCGGCGCTGCAGCCACGTTCCCATGCGATAGACAAAGGGAACCAGAGCCACACAAATCGCAACGCCGATGGCGAGTTCGACCCACACCGCGGAGAAGGTCGCCCCGCTCACCGATAGATCGAATATCGGTTGGAGGAAGTAGTAGGTCGGGCTGAACTGGGCGATCCAGCTCGGCAGGCTCGGCCAGATGTAGAAGATCACCGGATAGAACAACAGGATCGCTCCACCCTTGAAAATGGTGAACATGGTGTTGGCGTCGCGCGCCCAAGCGCCAAGCATGACGCCGATCTCGGCCATCATCACCGCGCCGACCACGATGCCGCAGAGCACCGCGACAGGCTCATTGCCGAGGGCGCTGTTCAACAGCAGCGCCATCACTCCCGTCATCGTGGCGAGCACCACCCCCAGCAACACCTTGGCCGCCATGAACTGGTGCACCGTGGTTGGGGTCACCAAGACGGCGCTGACCGTGCCAGACTCCTTCTCCCCGACCAGACTCATCGCCGGCACAAACGCTCCGGCTATCGCAACGGCGTACATCACCACCAGCGGCAGCATGCGCAGACTGAGATCGAGCCCGGCCTCACCGATGGTGACGACTTCGACGGCAACGGGTGGGTCCGTGTCGGACACCCCTCGAATCAGATCGAGAGCAGTGACTTGGATCACGATTCGGTCCGACGCCAGGCTTTCGCCCCCAATGTAGAGCTGGAGCTCGGGAGCATCACCGCTGCGCACCGCAGCGTCGAAGCCGTCTTGTAGCACGAGACCAGCATCGAGGTTGTTGTCCTCGACGTCCGCCAGCAGGGCGTCGACCTCGTCGTAGATCGTGACCTTCAACCCCTCCATCTCGAGCGCTGCTGCCGTGATTTGTGACTCGCCCTGGTCGACAATGCCGAGCCGAGGCTCAGTTTCGAACAAGCCACCAAACACGCCGCGGATAAGCAGCGTGAGCACGACCGGCAAGACAAACGCCCACAGCACGATCGGTGAGCGCGGGCCGAGGGCGAGGTCCTTGCGCAATACCTTCCACACGTTTGATGCCCTCACAGCGTTGCCACCTTTCTACGCAGGGCGAACAACCCGGCCCCAAACGCCACGACGCACCACGCCCCCAGCATCGCCAAGTACGGCAGGATGTCGACCAAAGATTCGTTGTAGGCCGTCGTCCTGACGATCGCCTCGATCAGCCCGAAGCTGGGAAGGATCGCCACCCAACCCGCCGCCGTACCAGGGAACAAGGCGGCAATGGCCGGGACCATCAACGGGACCATGAACAGCATGCTCCAGAACAGGATCCCCATGAAGTCCTTGCCGCTGGAACCGGCCACCAAACCGAGTCCGGTCACAAGGAGAGAGCCGAGCAGAAGTGTGATCAGCAGGGCAACGGTGCTCGTCCCCAGCATGCCGATCAGGATCGCAAGGAGCACGGCCTGGCTAAAGGCGAGCAGGGTTCCAAAGATCGACTTGGCGGTGAGAAACTCGGACATACGCACCGGGGTGATCAGTACCGCAGTAACCGTTCGACTCTGGATTTCGGAGGCCACCAAGCCGGCCAGGGCAAAGGTCTCCACCATGAGGATGAAGAAGATGAGCAAGGGCCCCATGTTCTGCTGCAACGACACCTGGTTTCCGGCGCGATCCTCACCCAGAATGATCTCTTCCTCGGCAAGCAAGGTCACCGGCAGCTCGGACCCGGCCGCGGCAAATGCAATCTCACGGACCATGCCGGTCATGGTGGAACGCAGCTGTGGGGGTAGATCGCCGGTCACGTACACCGAGACGGTGGTCACCTCGCCCGCAGCAGCCGCCTCCAGAAAGTTGTCGGGGAAGGAGAACCCCATTGCAACGGTCGTTTCTCCCTCGCCGGCGACGGCCGCCTCGACGGCCTCAGGCGAGTCAAAGACGACGACCCGCATGCCCTGGCTCTCGGCTTCGGTAACGCCGCCGAGGGCTTCAGCGAAGACCGATCCATGGACCCCGACCTCGATCGTCTCATCCACGCTGTCGGGGAGAAACCAGTAGATGGCGACGTAGAACACAAGCCCCAAGATCGTCATGAAGAAGTAGAAACGATCCCGAGTGAACGCCTTGAAGTCTTTGCGGACGATGGCCCCAACGCGGTTGACCGCAGCCATTATTCGAGGCCCCTCCCCGCGTACTCGATGAAGATGTCCTCGAGCGTGGCCTCCTCGGTGTGGATGGTCATCAGCCCCTCATCGGCAACGGCTGCCCGGATCTGATCGCCGGCATCGGCGGCGTCGAGAGATATCACGGTTTCCTCTACCGCGTCACCTTTGCGAGCCCGTACGCGCACTCCGCGCTGGCCGTGGGCGAGCTTGAGACTCTCGGGGCTGTCGAGAGCCAGGATCCTGCCCTCGTTGATGAAGGCAACCCGATCGGACAGCTTGTCCGCCTCGAGCATGTCGTGGGTGGTGAGGACGACTGCGGCGCCCCGGTCGGCTTCTTCGCTGATGATGCGGCGTATGGCCTGTGACGACACCGGGTCGAGGCCGTCGGTCGGTTCGTCGAGGAACAACACGGTGGGAGCATTGATGAGGCTGCGGGCCACCATCAGACGCTGACGCATGCCCTTCGAGTAGTCGGCGGCGCGATCATCGCGGCGATCGAAGAGGTTGACCCGGCGCAGCAGATCATCGGGCTCGAAGTTCTTCAAACCGAACAGTTGCCCGAAGAAGATCAGGTTCTCTCGACCGGACATGTCGAGATAGAGATTCTTCTCCTCGAAGCACACCCCCATTTGCTGCTGAATCTCCTCCTTGTCCCCGGGCATGTCGCGACCCAGGACCGTCATCGATCCGGCTTGCGGATCGAGCAAACCCGTCATCATCTTGAGGGTTGTGGACTTCCCCGCACCATTGGGTCCGAGAAAGCCAAGAATCTCACCCACGGCGACATCAAAGGACACGTCGTCGACTGCAACAATGTCGCCGTAGGCGTACCGAACTCCGTCAACCCGGATGGCGGGCTCAGCCATAGAACCTCCTTGTCGCCACGATCGTGGCCGCCGAACTCAACTCCCATGATCATTCAGCGTGGGAGCGCAGCGCAGAGGCCTTTGGTCACGGTCGGATGTGCCATTGACCGCATGGCGGCTGCGGGCAACCGCCGATCGGAATAGATCCTACGCGGCGCGGATCCGAAGGCGGATGGTGGGGCGCGCGGTGCCCGAGCGGAGGAGGGAGACCCGCCCGGGCCCGCGTTCGGCTTACTGGCCCGTGATTTCGAAGTCGATCTGCGAGTCGGCGATATCGCCCACTCCCGTGCTGAACCCGTAGTCGGCCGACGGCTCGGACACCGAGATCGCCGGCGCCGGCAGTTCCGAACCACCGGCCGTGATCTGGGCCTCGAGCCGCTCGATCCGCTGATCGCGCGACACCAACGCCGCTTCCAGCTGGGCGACCGCGTGAGCCCGATCGGGCTGCGCGTCCAGTTCGGCGCGATAGCGCTCGATCTCGGCACGGAGGTCGACAAGCTCGGCTTCTCGAGCGGCAACGGTCTCGTCGGACGCGATGTTGTGGTCTCCGGCGTCGAGTACCACCGCGGGCTGCTCCGCCTCCAACAACGCCACCTCGAGGTTGTCGTGGGAGGCAACCAAGGTGGCCTTTTCTCCCTCGAGCTCACGAATCGCTTCGGTGGCGAGGTTCAACCGGCTTTGCAGACTGTCTGCCGTCCCTTGGGACTCGGCCAGCTTCTCCTCGAGCCGATCAACCTCTTCGACCAGCTCCCGCTCGAGCCGTTCGACCTCTTCGACCAACTCCACATCGGTGGGGCCCGGGGTGCTCAACCACTTACCGAGAAAGAACCCGATGGCGGTCGCGGCCACCATGAAGATCAGAATCTCCGCGAGTACGAACAGAATCCCGCTCATCAGTTCCCTCCTTGTTCCTGTGGGGGCCCGAGGATGAATTCCACCCTCCGGTTCTTCGCTCTGCCTGCGGCAGTCTTGTTGTCTGCGATGGGGCTACCTTCCCCACGGCCGACGGCGAAAATGCGTTCCGGTTGAATGCCCGCTGCGATCAGCCAATTGGCTGCGGCTTCGGCACGAGCGACGCTCAATGCCATGTTGGTTGCGTCGCTCCCGAGGCTGTCGGTGTGGCCTTCGACGGTGATCACCAGCGTCGGATTCCGGGATAGGATCCCGGCCGCGATGGGAAGGATCTGCTCGAGCTCGGGGCTGAGCTTGGCGCTTCCCGAAGCGAAAGTGGCCCCGCCCCTCAGGTTGCCGGTGATCAGGTCATCAACGATCGTGATATTCCACTGCGGCACCGGCTGGAAGAGCGGAAAGGTGAGGGGCAGACGGAAGAGGGAGAACGTCGTGTCGATCCCCTCGGCTACCTCGAGATCGTTCACGACATTCTCGACCCCGAAGACTTGAACGCCGATTCCCGCAATCATGTCGGCCACTTCCTGGCTGGGCATCGTGCCCGTCAGGTAGAGCTTGCCGTCACCGGGGGCATCCGCTGCGACTACGGGTGGCTCGAGGCCGGTGATGGTGAAGTCCGTGGTCAACTCGACGTCGGGTCCGAGTGCCTGCTGCAACGCTCCGGCCAGCTGCGCCGCACGTTCTTTGGTCGGTGGGTAGCCGCGAACGATCGCCTTCTCGCCGGCGACCTCGAGACTCGACTCACCGACGATGGCAAGCATTGCCGAGACAGTGGCAATGTTGGGTACCCAGGAGGCGGCCGCAACGGTGTCGTCGACCTCAACTTGGTTGTCGAGGTACGGCGCGTAGACAAGGTCGGTGACGAAGGCGAGTCGCCCGGCAGCCTCCGGGTCAGGGATGGCGCCGGCCATCGTCAGCGTGCCCGCGCTCAGATTGGCATTGAACCAGCTCACACCGTCTGGAGCGGTTGTCGGCGGAAGGGTGGTGGTGGGCGCCAGGGTGGTCGTTATCGTCGTCGTACTGGTTGGCGTTGGCCCAGTCGTCGACTCCGAGCCTGCTGCAACCGTCGATGCCTGGTCGACGGCGACCCATCGCACCGTGCGAACACCGGCGATGCCCGCTACCACTTCCTCGGCCCCGGCTTGTTGACTAGTGGAGCCGCTGAGGACCGCGTTTCGTCCCTCAAACTCCACGGCAGCGATCGTGATCCCGGCCTCGTCGAGAGCGGCCTGCGCCTCGGCGGTGAGGTCACCTTGAATCGAACTGATGCCAACGAGGCTGGCGGCGATGAGTACGACAACCCACACCATCAGGAGCCAACGGACCCTTCGATTCCCTTCGGCGATGCTTCTCATGCACGGCCTTTCTGATCAGAGCTCGGAACGGCGCGATCCCCTTCGGAGCGCACCTCAGGGAATACATCGGCACACGAAGCCCAAATATCAAGGCGATATTCCGGTTCGTGGCACATCGCGGCCAATGGTGGCCGCCGGGTCGACAAGAAGGGGAAGGGACCGGTGGACTTGCGCCGGGTCAGATGGCCCCTGGGGCGGGAGGAGCCGGAAGAAAGGTCATCGCCCAGGCGAGAGCCTTCGCCTCCGAGGTGAACACTTGGACGGGTCGATTTGGCTTGGTGATCCGGATGAACGCCGTCGCCATGGCCACACTGGCACTCGAACTCACGATCAACGCTGTGGCGGGTTCGAGACGACTCCCGAAGGGATCGCCAAAGGTGTCACGGGCCTCGGGGCCGGCGTACGACACGTTACGAATGTCCACCACCGCGGGAGCCGGCTCGCCGTGGGTGAGTTCCGCAGCGATTCGTTCAACCTCAGCGGCATCTTCGGCCGTGATCCGCTCTTGTTTGGTGATGCGATGCCATCGCACCCCGTGCTCATCTACCCACATCTCGCCGATCGGCGTCTCACTACGTGCCACCACACAACCCTCACTAAGCGGAAGACGTGATCGTGGCGGTACGATGACCCGACGTCAAGGACCAGAAAACGCCAGGTGAGTGCGCCAGGTGAGTGTGTTCAGAGACGACCGGCTTCGACAATCCGCTGGAGGAATTGCCGGGTCCGCGGCTGCTGCGGATTGGTGAAGATGTCCTTCGGGGACCCCTGCTCGAGGATCACGCCCTCATCGAGAAAACACACGCTGTCGGCAACATCCCGAGCGAAGCCCATCTCATGGGTCGCGATCAGCATGGTCATGCCGGTGTCCTTGAGACCTCGGATGACGTTGAGCACCTCGGCGACGAGCTCGGGATCGAGTGCCGAAGTGACCTCGTCGAAGAGCATCAAGTCCGGTTCGGTTGCCAGCGCACGGATGACCGCTACCCGCTGCTGCTGGCCACCCGAGAGCCGGTCGGGATAGTCCTGCATCTTGTCCGCAAGGCCGAACTGCTCGAGCAGTTCTTGCGCCTTCGCTTCGGCTGCAGCCCTGCCGATTCCATGCACCTTGCGGGGGGAAAGGGTGATGTTGTCGACGACCTTCATATGAGGAAACAGGTTGAAAGCTTGGAACACGATTCCCATCTTCTCGCGCACGGTGTTCGGGTTGACGCCGCCGGCGGTGATGGTCGTCCCGTCCAAGACGATCGCGCCCTGGTCGATGGGGACGAGCAGGTTCACACACTTGAGCAAGGTCGACTTGCCGGACCCGGATGATCCGATGAGGCAGACCACATCGTGGGTCTCGACCTCGAGATCGATGCCGCGCAACACCTGCTTGTCGTCGAAAGCCTTGTGGACGTCGCGAAGTTCGAGCTTCATCGTCATCAGGCACTCATCGCTTGCTTGCGTTTGCGATCACGCTCGGTGTACCAGTCGGTGAACCTCGCCACTGGGACGCTCACCAGGAGGAACAAGAGGGCGGCCACGATGTAGGCGGTGTAGTTGAACGTCCGAGCGTTGTAGATCTGCGCCTCGCGGACGGCCTCGCGCACCCCAAGCACGAACACCAGGGCGACATCCTTCTGCAGGCTGACGAAGCCATTCAGCAACGCCGGGATGACGTTGCGAATGGCTTGGGGAACGAGCACATACCGCAGCGACTGAACCTGGGTGAGCCCAAGCGACCGAGCCGACATGCGCTGGCTCTCATGAACGGATTCGATCCCGGCGCGGTACACTTCCGCGGTGTACGCGCTATAGCTGATCACCAGCGCCGTGAGTCCCCAAAACAGGGCACTGGTGGGTACCCCGGGCAGCTGCAGCGCCGGCACGCCGAACCCCAGCAGCAGGATCAGCAGGATGATCGGGATGCCGCGGATCAGGTCGATGAAGGCGATGGCGAGCACCCGCAGCGGGAAGAAGGCCGGGCCGCGCAGTGAGCGGATCATCGCAATGATCAGGGCGAAGACCAGGATGAGGACTTCGGCGACCATGAACATCTGGACGTTCAGCCAGAAGCCGGAAAGGACGTCCGGGAAGGATGCCTTGAAGTGGCCCCAGTTGAAGAACTGCTGCTGAACCGCCGGCCACGCCTCCGAAGTCAGGATGAAGTACAGCGCAAGGCCAAAGAACACGATCGTCGAGACGAACGCGATCAGAGCCCCGCGCGCACCCTCCTCTTGGAGGAGCGAAGTCCGCCGGGACCCCGGGGGTCCAGGCCCCGGGGTCCGGCTCAGCCCTACGGCCGAAGGCGGTTGTGGTTCGGTCAGAGCGGCTCGCTACCGATCAGCCGGTGATGACGAAGATGCCGGTGCCCGACGTCAGCCACTGCTCTTCGAGAGCGGCAAGCGTTCCGTCGGCTTTCATCTCTTCGAGCACCGAATCGATGCAGCCCTTGAGCGCGTTGCCCTCGGCAAAGAGGAGTCCGTACTGGTCGGGATCCTGCGACTCGGCAGCAAACGCCGCGGCGATGATCGAGCCTTCGATCTCCACTGCCGTGATGTAGAAGCCCGTCGGCAGGTCAACGACGATGCCGTCCAACTGGCCGGCATCCATTGCCGACTTGGCGTCGACGTTGGTGTCGTAGACCGCGGCCTTCTCGTTCGGCTGGATCACGTTGTCGATGAAGTCGAGGCTGGTCGTCCCGATTTGGGCACCAAGCTTGGCGTCCGCCAGGTCGGCCAAACTCTGGGCGCTCGCAAACGGCGAGTCCTCGAACGTAACGAGTGCCTGCGTGGTGACGTAGTAGGGAACGCTGAAGTCGACGACCTCGTCACGCTCGTCGTTGATCGAGTACTGCTGGATATTGAAATCGAACGACTTGGGCCCCGGAGCAACGGCCTCGTCGAACCCGGTCCGGACCCACACCACCTGCTCCTCAGCGAAGCCGAGTCGCGTGGCTATCTCGTAGACAACGGCCGACTCGAACCCAGTTCCTGATTCCGGAACATCGAAGGTCGCGTCGTCTCCGGTGCCGACCCACGGCGGGAATGCCGGCTCGCCCGTCGCCACGGTGAGCGTCCCCGGTGTGATGAGCTCCAAGCTCTCGACGGCGCAGGCCGCCGCCGCGGCCGTGGTCGTGGTCTCGGCGGCTGCCGTGGTTGTAGTTTCGGCAGCTGCCGTGGTTGTGGTATCACCAGCCGCCGCCGCGGTGGTGGTTGTGGCGTCGTCGTCGTCCCCGCAGCCGGCGGCAA
>CAYXMJ010000011.1:1318-33028 GCA_964465915.1 uncultured Acidimicrobiaceae bacterium | reverse complement strand
CGGGCTGGATTCTGGCACGCCGGGGGCGTTCAGGCTCAATTTCGCGGTGTGGATCCGTTGCCGGTCGCCTGCTTACATACGTGTAGTTCGTTACCGGAGGTCGCCCTGGGTACTGGGAGCACGGCGGAGGGGTTCGCCCATCTGCATGTCCACACCGAATTCTCGATGCTCGATGGTGCGGCGCGGGTCAAAGACCTGGTGCAGGCGGTTGCGGCCGACGGCCAGCCTGCCGTAGCGATCACCGACCACGGAGTCCTCTACGGGGTCGTCGACTTCTATCGCGCCGCGAGCGACGCGGGGGTCAAGCCGATCATCGGGATCGAGGCATACGTCACCCCGGGATCACGATTTGATCGTCCACCGCGACGCGACGACATCCGCTATCACATGACCTTGCTGGCCGTCTCCGATGTCGGGTATCGCAATCTGATGGCGTTGGCGTCGCGCGCCTACCTCGAGGGGTTCTACTACAAGCCGCGGATGGACACCGAGCTCCTTGCCGAGTACTCCGAGGGCATCATTGCCGCCAGCGGGTGCCTCGGCGGACATGTGCCGCAGCTGCTTGCCCCCGATGCTTCCAGTGAAGAGGGCAATGTCGGACAGGTGCGTGATTACGAGGCTGCCGTTGCTGCCGCCGGCATGTATCAGGACATCTTCGGCAAGGACAATTTCTTCATCGAGATCCAGGATCACGGCATCCCTGCACAGCGCAAGATCATGGACGACTTGGTCCAGATCTCGCACGACGTCGGCGCCCCGTTGCTGGCGGCCAACGACAGTCACTACACCTACGCGGGCGAGGCCGACTCTCACGACGTGTTGCTGTGTATCCAGACCGGGGCCAACAAATCCGATCAGGACCGTTTCCAGTTCCAGTCCCAGGAGTTCTACATCAAGAGCGCAGCCCAGATGCGCAGCCTGTTCCCCGGCGATCGGTACCCGGGCGCCTGCGACAACACGCTCTTGATCGCCGAGCGTTCCGACGTCACGCTGGAGTTCGGCAAGATCCTGCTGCCGCAGTTCCCCGTGCCGCCGGGGCACGACGAGGAGAGCCACCTGCGGGAGTTGGTGATGGAGGGGGCGCGGCAGCGCTACGGCGCCTCGCCCGCCGATGAGGTGCGGGAACGTATTGACTACGAGCTGCGTGTCATCCAGGAGATGGGTTTCTCCGCTTACTTCCTCATCGTGTGGGATCTCATCCGCTACGCCAACGAGCGCGGCATCCGCACCGGCCCGGGTCGGGGGAGCGCCGCCGGTTCGAGTGTTGCCTACACGCTGGGTATCACAAAGCTCGATCCACTTGCCTATGGGTTGATCTTCGAGAGGTTCCTCAATCCGGGTCGGCGACAGATGCCCGATATCGACATGGACTTCGACGAGCGCTATCGCGGTGAGGTGATGCGCTATTGCGCCGAGCGCTACGGCTCGGACCACGTTGCTCAGGTCATCACGTTCTCGACGATCAAGGGGCGTCAGGCGATTCGTGACGCTGCCCGCGTTCTGGGACTTCCCTACAGTTTGGGCGACCGCGTTTCGAAGCTGATGCCCCAGGCCATTCTTGGCAAAGAGGCGACGCTCGACATGTGCCTGGATCAACCGGGCCCCGAAGCCGACCAAGCCGAGCGTGACTGGTTCACCGGGGCTGCCGGGCTGCGAGAGGCATACGCGGCTGAGGCTGAGGTCCAAGAGGTAGTCGATACCGCCCGCGGCCTCGAAGGTCTGCGCCGCCAGGATTCGATCCATGCCGCTGCGGTGGTGATCTCGCCCGACCCGCTGACCGACATCGTGCCGGTGCAGCGCAAGGGTGATGATGCCGAAACGGTGACGCAATTTGAAATGCATGCCGTCGAAGCGCTCGGCTTGCTCAAGATGGACTTCCTCGGTCTCCGCAACCTGGCGACGATCGAGCGAGCGCTCGAGTTGATCGAACATACGACCGGACAGCGCATTGACATCGATGCGATCCCGCTCGACGACGAGAAGACCTTCGAAATGCTGCGCTCCGGTGAGTCGATGGGTGTCTTCCAGTTCGAGGGTGGGCCGATGCGGGCCTTGATGCGGAACCTGCAGCCCGATGAGTTCGAGCACCTGATTGCCCTCAACGCGTTGTATCGGCCGGGCCCGTTGGGAGCCGGGATGCACACGAGGTACGCCGACCGCAAGAACGGAAAGGAAGAAGTCGAGTTCCCTCACCCTGAACTCGAGGGGATTCTGGGCGACACCTACGGGATCATGGTGTACCAGGAACAGGTGATGCAGGTTGCTCAGCAAATGGCCGGGTTCTCGATGGTCGAAGCCGACATGCTGCGCAAGGCGATGGGTAAGAAGATCCCTGCCGTCATGCGTGAGCAGGAGGAGAAGTTCGTCGCCGGCTGTCTCGCCAACGGCCATGACGAAACCCTCGCCAAAGAGCTGTTTGGCTTCATCGAACACTTCGCCGGCTACGGCTTCAACCGATCGCACTCGGCGGCGTACGGGTTTGTGGCCTACCAGACCGCATGGCTCAAGGCGCATTACCCGCCCGAGTACATGGCGGCGCTGCTCACCGCGGTCAAGCGTGACAAGGACCGCACCGCCCTGTACCTGCACGACTGCCGCACGATGGGGATTCGGGTCCTGGTGCCCGATGTCAATCGCTCCGAGCTCGACTTCGCAGCCGTCGATGGCGAGATCACGTTCGGGTTGTCGGCCGTTCGTAACGTTGGCGAGGGAGTTGTCGAGCTCATCCTGGCGGAACGCACCGAGAACGGACCGTTTGCCGGCTTCCAGGACTTCATCAATCGGGTCGATGTCGCCGTGCTCAACAAGCGGACCATCGATTCGCTGGTCAAGGCAGGTGCGTTTGATTCGCTGGGTCACACCCGGCGCGGGCTCTTCGATCGTTATCTCGAACTGCTGGACGCCACCGTCTCGCGGCGGCGCGCCGAAGAGATGGGTCAGTTCTCCCTCTTTGCCGAGGGCAACGGTGAGGTTCAAGAGGTCACGGTCGAAATCTCCGACGACGAGTGGGACAAGCGAGTCCAGCTCGGCTTCGAGAAGGAGATGCTGGGGCTCTACGTTTCGGATCACCCGCTGTTGGGGGTCGAACGGGCGCTGCAGACGATGTGCACCACGACGATTCCCGGGCTGTGGGAGCAAGAGGACAAGAGCCGAGTCACCATCGGCGGGATCGTCGGATCGATTACCCGCCGCTATACCAAGGCCGGTGACCCGATGCTGTTCTTCACCTTCGAGGACCTGCAAGGGTCAACTGAAGTTGTGTGTTTTCCTCGCGTTGTGGCCGAGTACGGACCGTTCGTGCGCGAGGACGCGGTGCTCATCATCACCGGCCGCGTTGATCACCGCGGCGATGAGGTGAAGTTCGTTGGCCAGGAGATCAGGGAACCGGACCTGAGCGACGACGACATGGTGCGGCTGCGGGTACCGGCTACCAGACTCTCCCGCAACATGGTCGATCGAATTCGAGCGGCCCTGAGCAACCATCCCGGCTCAGCACCGGTCTTCCTCCACATGACGGCGGACGAGGGCGAGAAGGTCATCCGGCTTGGCGACGATCATCGTGTTGAGCCGCGGTCCGCTCTGTTTGCCGAACTACGCGAGCTTCTCGGGCCGAAAGCGGTGATCTGACGTCGACGTCGTGGACTCGATTTCCTCGACGGGCGCGACGATCGCCGGCGGGTGGTACTCGGCAGAGACGACTCCGGCGGCCCCGTGGAGTTCTGGCCCGTCCTCATCCGACTCGTTGTGCCGTGAGCTATCGGCATACGAGTCGAGTTGCTGAGCCATCGCAATCGTGAAGGCGGCTACCCGTCCCGGCGGCATCGGGCGAGCGAAGAGGAAGCCCTGGCCGATGTCGCAACCGAGGTCCTGCAGGATCCACAGCTGTTCGTCGGTCTCGATGCCTTCGGCAACCACGTCGAGGTCGAGGCTGTGAGCGAGCGCAATGATGGCCGTCGAGATGGCGGCGTCGTTCGATCCTTCTGACAGCTCGCGGATGAAGGATTGGTCGATCTTCAGGGTGTCGATCGGGAACCGTTTCAGATAGCTGAGCGCGGAGTAGCCCGTGCCGAAATCGTCCACCGAGATGCGGACGCCCAGGCCACGCAGCGAGCGGATCTTGTACAGCGGCCGTTCCTTTTCCTCGAGCAGCACGGCTTCCGTAATCTCGAGTTCGAGCTGCGAGGCGGCAACTCCGTGTCTGGCGAGCGCGGTGGCGACGACTTCATCGAGATCGCCCTGCCTGAGCTGACGGGGCGAGACATTGACCGACACCGGAATCGAAATCCCCTCGTCCTCCCACAACGCAATCTGGCGGCATGCTTCATCGATCACCCACGCACCCAGATGAAGGATGAGGTCGCTTTGCTCGGCGACGGGGATGAAGCGGAGCGGTTCAACCTCGCCGAACTCTCCGTCGGACCACCGTGCCAGCGCTTCGGCACCGACAACGGCCCCATCGGTGAGCCGGATCTTGGGTTGGTAGGCGAGGCGCAGTCCCTTACCGAGGTCGAGGGCGACGCGAAGCCGCTCCCCGAGTTGCAGCGTGCCGTTGGCGGCCGTCCTGACCTCGGGGGAGTAGTAGCGGTAGGTGGCGCCCCCCGACGACCGAGCCCCTTGGAGGGCGAGCATGGCGCGCTGGAGGAGCTCGTCCGCGGCATCGGCGTCCATAGGGGCGACCGCGATGCCGGCGCTGGCAACGACCATCAGCCTGGCCTCTTCGTCCCCAACCTCGTGGAGGGCATCGAGCACCTTGGCGGCGACCCGGCCGGCGTCCTCGGCGCGGTGGAGGCCGCCGAGCAGGATGGCAAACTGGTCGCGCCCGACCCGGCCGACGAGGTCCGTCGAACGCAGCGTGCTGCGCAAGGCCCTGGCGCTTTCCTGGATGATCCGATCGCTAGGGCGGTCGCCGTCGCGTTCGTTCGGCTCTTCGATGCCGACCATCAGGAGCCCGATCAGATCATCGTCGCGGCGGCGCCGGTCGAGCACACCGACCAGGTGATCGCGCACCGCGGCGCGTCGCGGCAGGCCTGTGAGGTGGTCGACATCGTCGGCGTTGCGGGAAGCACGGCTTGCCGCGGCTGCCACCTGGCGACGGCGGCCGGTCGGCCCAATCACGAGGACGACACCCACCGTGATGATGAACCCGAGGGCAATGGCGCCAATCTCGAGGCGGTTGAACATCTTGGTGCGGGCCACAGCTTCTTCTTCGAGCACGGCTCCGATTTCCGCCATGCCCGCCTCGAAGTCGCCGGCGTTGGCGAGGAGGGTGGACAGAGCCTCGAGGTCGTTGCCGCCATCGAGCAGCACCCGGGCCGCGATCGCCATTTCCCGGTAGGTGGCGTCCAGTTCGGTGAACTTGATGATCGCCTCGGCATTGCCGGCACCGGGCATGTTGAGCTCGCGATCTCCGAAACGCAGCGCGTGGTGGGTCCGGTCGAGGATTTCCAGGGTGGATCGCATCTCGGAGGCTTCCGCCGCCAGGCCGCTGTCGAGGAGAACGGCGGATGTGCTCAGCCGGTTGCTCCGTTCGATCTGCCGTGAGACGGCCGCGAGCACCAGAGCGTCTTGTGCCTCAACCGACTGGGCATAGCGCACGAACCAGATGAAGGCCATGGAGAACAGGACAAGTCCGATCAGCGCTCCGGTCAGCAGCCGGTCGCGCGCAACGGCGCGTACGCTGGTCATGCGTCGGCGCCCTCTCCGTTGTGAATTGTCGGCGCTGCCTCCACGCTGTGATCTCCGCTCCCACAAGGCGTCCCCAAGGAGGTTCATCGGCGGAAACGGAGAGCCGCATGAGCCTTGGCGTATAGGCCGAGCGACCCCTATTTTGGTGGGATCACCTTGGCGTGATCGGGCAGACCGTCGGAGACGTCCATGAGCTCGGCGAGAGCCTCGAGGGTGGTCGGTGGATGTTCGGCCCACGGCACAATCGCCAGTGGTACCTTGAAGTGGGCCGCAAACTCCTCTCGCGCCTCACGCTGGCGGCGTGCTTCGGCTGCCCAGCGCCTGAAGTTGTCGCGCAGGATGGTCGAAGCATGGTGGGGTCCCAGCTCCTGGGCGAGGTCGGCGTCGCGGAGGGTCCAATCGTTGGGCAACGCACGGTTGAAGACCACGGCAGCAGGCGCCGAGTCAACCGCTTCGAGTTCCTCGAAGAACCGCCGCGCCTCGCGCAACGGGGTCGGGTTGGCGGTGGTCACGACCAGGGTCGTCGAGGCGCTGAGGTACTCCTCGATGTTGGTGGCGCGGCGGGCCAGACCGTCGTAGAGGGTCCTGAGGTCCATCAGGAACTCCGTGAACTCTTGGAGCAGAGCGCCGCCGAGCACATTGTCGGCGATTCTGAGCACCGGGCGCGCCGTGATTCGGTAGAGCGCTCGCCGCCCGGGAAGGCCTGCGCCCGTCAGCACCCGCAGAATCCTGCCCCCGACGAGTTCCCGCATCTGGCCGGGCGCCTGATAGAAGTCGATTCCGCCGCCGGCCGGTGGTGTGTCGACAATGACTAGTTCCCAGGCGCCTGCCTCGAGGTATTCGGCGAGTTGCTCACCTGCGGCGTATGCCTGGGCCGCGGGAAAACGGTCTGCGATGGCGCGGAAGAAGGCATTGTCCTCGAGACGAGCGGCGACCTCGGGATCGGTATGGCGGTGGATGATGGCCTCCCACGACGCCGTCACGTCGAGCATGGCGGCCCACAAACGGGGGGCGCCCTTGACCGGTGTTGGGTCGTTGCCCAGGTGTTCGAGGCCGAGTGCATCGGCAAGACGGCGCGCCGGGTCGACGGTGAGTACCAGGGTGCGTACCCCGGCCCGGGCGGCGGCGATCGCCAGTGCCGCCGAGATCGTGGTTTTGCCGACGCCTCCGGCGCCGGTTACGAGCAGACTTCGCGAGCGCGATCGCCGGCTCATGATGCGGCGTCCCAGTGGTCGACGAGGCGTGCTGCCACCTCGCCGGGCGTGAGGAACCCGAAGAGGTACGGAAGGCGCGGGCCGGCAGGCAGCATGTCGAGCCAGGGTTGTTGGTCCGTGTAGAGGTTGTCATGGAGGGTGGCCGCCTCTCGTTGCCGGCCGGCAGGCAGGGCATCGATGATTGACGGGGAGACGCCCAGGGGCGGAAGAACCCGGTTGACTGCCAGCGCCGCCAAGTCGATCACCGGCTCGGTGGCGAGATCGTCGAGCGCCTCCGCCGTCTCCATCACCGGGAGTTCCTCTGCGAGGGTGACCATGACGAGAGCCGCCGTTGCCGGATCACCGAGCGTGTCGCGCATGCGCAGCGCCTGATCTTGGACGGCACCCGTCGGGACGGTCTGTGCGATCGTTGCCGGCGCCCGCAGGTAGGAGAAGAGCTGTCCGAGCGGCGGCGAGTCCACAATCACCTTGTCGTATGTCCCCTGCCAGGTCTCGAAGATCGGTTTGCCCAACGAAATGATCTCGCGCACCCCCGGGGCGACATCGACAAACACCTGGAACACCTTCGAAGCCTGACCGATTGGGGCGGCCCTGGGCAACCGCAATTGGAGCCTCAGGTACTCGTCGAGGGCCTTGGTGCGATTGATGGCAACCGCGTCGACGCCGGTATGGACCTGGTGAGGCTCATACTCGAGGGCAT
Source organism: uncultured Acidimicrobiaceae bacterium (assembly GCA_964465915.1). Lineage (GTDB taxonomy): Bacteria > Actinomycetota > Acidimicrobiia > Spongiisociales > UBA5794 > CAVPHV01. The sequence continues at coordinate 25,429 of CAYXMJ010000011.1, read as the reverse complement.
CGACACCGAAGTGGGCGGCGAGACCGAGCGATTCGACCATGCCGATGGCCAACACCCGTTCGCCGCGGCGGGCCGCCCTGAGGGCGAGTGCCGCGGTGACTGCAGATTTCCCGACGCCGCCCTTGCCGGATACAAAGATGAGCCTGCGATTGTCCATTGACGCGGGAGCGTAGCCGTCGCGACGGTTAGCCTGGTCGTACTGAACCCACGATGGCCGGGCCTGCCACTCGGCGTCGCAACGATGATTGGAGGGCACGAGGTGGCGCAACTCGATGTCGACGAGTTCTTGATCCGGTTCCAGGAGCGAGCCGAAGCGGTGCGAGCCCGCGGGATTCCACCGCTCGAAGCGGACGCGCGTAGAGCCTTCGTTGCCCAAGCCGAGAAGGACTATCTCGACTATTCACTGGTCGGCAACGCGGCGTGGGCAGTCGAGGACGACTACCTGGTGCTGAGGATCGCCCTGGCGGGCAACGAGGGCTGAGCCCGCTTCATTCCGGGTCGTCGATGCCGAGGGCAGCGCGTTTTGCCGCGGCGCGCCGTTCGCTCTCCAACCGAGCCAGGTCGTAGCTGTCGTAGTCGACAAACGACATGGCATCCGCAATGGTGCGGTGACCGGCTTCGTTGCGGATGAGCTGGTGCATCTGCTGACACACCCTGCGGTAGTCGGGGTGGCCGCCCGGTGCGGTGCGGAGTTCGATCAGATGGAATGCTTCGCGGGCGTTCAACTGCATCATGAAGCGCACTTTGTACGCAAAGGGCACTGCGTATTGGGCTACCGCTCCACCAAGGTCGCCGGCGACGGTGTCGTACAGCGCCGCCGTCCGCTGCATCGCTTCCTCCCACAACGCCACGGCACCGATGTCGTCGATCGACTCAGGGGTGACGAAGCCGTGGCTGGGGGAGAGCTGTTGCCACTCGATCGTCAACATGCGATGACGCTGCAAGTCGCGGAAGATCCCGTAGTCGCAGAGGATGTCGAACCGATAGTCCGCCCGCTCCATGCCTCTCCCCGGCTTGTGGCGTCGATTGGTTCGATCGCCAACGTAGTCGCGGATCAGCGCGGTCTGCTGCTCGGGGCTCATCGCGCGCACGATGTCGAGAATCTGGTCGTCGGGAAGGTCGGAATAGGCGTACAACGCGGCCGCCGCGGTCTTGAGCTCAGCGTCAGCATCCCACTCGACCAGGGTGACCTCGGGCCGGGGCTGAGGAGCCACGTCGAGGGCGGCGGCGCTGGAGGCCATGCGGGCCGCAATGTCCGCAAAGTAGGCCGTCCACCGTCCTCCGCGCTCGGGGACGTCGACGCGTTTCATGAATGCCGGGATGACTTTGCGCAGCTCGGTGAGCATGAGGTCGGCATAGAGGCGAACTTCCGTTGAGGGGTGAGCCCGCATCCGCAGCATCATCATCTCGTAGGCCTGGCCGCTGCCGAACACGCCGACGTTCGATGTTGTGGCCGCAGGCAGCAGGCCGCGGAGGTCATCACAGGCTCTGGCGCGAATGGTCGATCGCCACACAAAACCGGAGTCGCCCTCGGCGCGGGGGTAGAGCGTCTCGTAGTAGGGAACCATCCGTTTGATGAGGCTCGAGTAGGTGTCGAACAGCCACTCGATCGTTGTGGTGTAGGCACCGGCATGCGGCGAGGCCGCGATCTCCGGCGGGACCATGTAGCGGTAGTGGTCGCCGAGCCGTTGGTCGTAGAAGATGTACCGGGTGCTTTGCTCGAGATAGGAGGCCAGCCGTCCCCACTCGAGCACCTTGGTCAGGATGTTGGAGGCCTGTTCACAGGCGAGGTGGGCGCCGCCGAGCTGAGCCACCGAGTCGTCTCCGTATTCGCTGAACACCCGCTGGTACAGGTCCTCGGCGCGCTGGAGCCGCACTGCGTCGTGCTGGTCGGGTTCACTTCCCGCCGCAGCCATGGCGGCGATGCCGACCTCGGGGGCAGCATAGAACTCGTCGAGGAACAGCCGGCGTACCGACTTCGGCGAACGGCTGTAGCGAGCGAACAGGGCGCCCTTGACGACCTCGGGAAGGTTCACGATGGCGAAGACGGGACCGTCCACGTTGGTGAAGAAGCGCGAAAGGACGGAGCGTTCCTCGGTCGTGAACGGCTCAACGTGATACGGCAGCGGGGTCGGTGTAGCGGTCATCTCGACTAATTACGACGGTGTGATTTCACCGTAGCAGTGGGCGCGAAGGCCTCGCAAGAATCCGAATCGGCGGTATTGTCGGCCGGTGACCTTTGTGATCCGCATCATCATTGGCATCTTGGTCGTGGCGGCGGTCGGCGTGGCCTTGATCCCTCTGCTCGTTCTCATGGACCTCGGGTCCGGCGGAACCGGTTGGGGGCTGTGCCTCAGCGGGGTTGGAGTGTGCCGGAGTTCGTACTTCTCGGGCTTCGAGATGGTCGCCGCCCTGTTCGTGGCACTGTTCGTTATCTTGGGCCTGATCCGCGTCTTCGTGCTGCTGCTGCGCTGGGTGCAGAAGCGGCAAGCCGAGCGGAAGGGCAAGCCGGTTCCGGTGTGACCGATCCCCGCAAGGTCCCCGACGGGTTTGGCACGCTTGCCCAGCTTCCGCTGCGGGAACGCATGCCCGAGTACCTCGTCATCTTTGCCATCGGCCTCGCCGTCGGGATTGTCGTCGGGGCGATCATTGGGGCGCTCTCGAGTGTTGGCTTTGGTTCCGCAATCGGCTATACGGTGCTGCTGATGGGCGCCGGGTTCATGATTGCCGGGGGTATCCCCGGGTCCGGGGTGTACGCCGGCGGCTTTGGCAGCATCTTCACCGGCAACTCCGATCAAGCCGGGCAAACCAGCAGTGGCAACGCTCCGTCCGGCGGTGCCTCCGGTGCCTCCCCCGACGGCTCCGATGACGTCGGCTCGCCCTCCGATGTGCGGCAGAGAATGCAGCGGCGGCTTCGCAGCGAGAAGAACCCGACGGCGTTTTGGCTCGTGATGGGTGGCATCGCCTACGTGATCATCGGGCTGGTCATCGCAGCCAACTTCGGCTCGGGCTAGCTCGCGTTGCCCTCGGTCGGGGTGACGACACCGGCCGCGATGAAGAGGCCGTCGGCCTCAGCGATCACGGTGTCACCGACGCGACAATCGCCGTGGAGCACGAGTCGCTTACCGCGGGACTCGAGCAGAGTCCCCTCGAGAATGTAGGTGGCATCAGCTGGGGCAGGCTGGCGATAGCGGAGCTCGAGCTTTCCGGTGACCACCATCGTGTCGGCCACCAGGATCGCAGTCCACGCCAAGATCTCGTCGAGCGCGGTGGCCACGATCCCTCCGTGGAGAATGTCCGAGAACCCTCGGTACTCAGGACGAGGGACAAAGCCGGCTCGCACCGTGTTGCCGTCCCGCTCGAAGCCATCGAGGCGGAGGCCCATAGGATTGTCGGGTCCACAGCCGAAGCAGTGGGCATACTCGCGACGGAGCCGGGCGACATCCGCCTGCATGGCCTCGGTCACGACGGCGATCCACCCGCTGCGGAGTCGAGACCCCTGAGACGGGGGACGCCATCGGTCATCGACTCAACGATGACGAGTGACTCAACCTGCCAGCCGCGGTCCTCGAGTCGGCGGCGCCCACCCTGGAAAGTCTTCTCGATCACAAAGCCAAAGCCGACCAAATCGCAGCTGGCCTCCTCGGCGATGTCGCCGAGCGCTTCGGCGGTACGCCCCCGAGAGAGGAAGTCATCGACGATGAGGACCTTGGTTCCGGGCAGTAGCACCCGGCGGGCCACCTCGACTCGGTATTCCGTTCCCTTCGTCGGCGACGCGACCTCGCGGGCATAGGTGTATCGGTTGCCCGGACCTACGTACTTCTTGGCGTAGATCATGGGGAGGCCCATTTCGGCTGCACACGCCAACGCCGGGGCGATGCCACCCGCTTCCGAGGTCAACACCACGTCGGGCCGAGCGGCACCAAAACGCTCTGCGAGCTGGACCCCAACCGCGTGGATGATGTCCGGTTCGACTCGATGGTTGAGGAATTCGTCGACGAGGAGGAGCTCGCCTTCGATTCGCGCTCGTGCGGCGACGGTGGTTGTCAGATCCATGGCGGCATCGTACCTTCGGAGGGGAGGGGGCGAGCCGGGGTACCATCGCGCTCCATGCCCGGCACCTCACACCCCGCGCCGCCCCCCACCACCGAGGAGAGGCGCAATGCTCGAGTCGTTCTGAACCGGCTCAAGAAACGGTATCCGGCCACCGGCACCGCGTTGGCCTACCAAGACCCGTGGCAGTTGGTCGTTGCCACCGTGCTGTCGGCCCAGACGACGGATGAGAACGTGAACCGGGTGACGCCGGCGCTGTTTGCGCGCTGGCCGACCCCGGAAGACCTCGCCGAGGCCGATCCCGAGGACGTCGAACAAGTGGTCTTCTCCACGGGGTTCTACCGCCAGAAGACGAAGTCGATCATCTCGTTGGCGAGCGATGTTGTCGACCGCTACGACGGCGTGGTTCCGGCGGACCTCGAAGAGATGACGACGTTGCGCGGCGTCGGGAGGAAGACCGCCAGCGTCGTGCTGGCGGAGGCGTGGGGGATGCCGGCGATCGCGGTCGACACCCATGTCAAACGTGTGACGGGCCGCCTCGGACTCACTGCCAGCTCGGATCCGGCCAAGGTGGAGGCAGACCTGAAAGCGTTGTATCCCGAGAAGGAGTGGGCGGGGATCTCCATGCGTGTCATCCAGTTCGGACGGGATGTGTGCGATGCTCGCAAGCCGCGCTGCTGGGAGTGCCCGCTCGTTGATCGCTGCCCATACCCGGACAAGAACCTGGAACCACCCGGGTAGCCGTTGGGGGCGTTGCGTCGCAGTCCACACGATCGGGAGATCGCACGGCTCGCCCTTCCCGCGTTGGGGGCGCTTGCGGTCGACCCGCTGGTCTCCTTGGTCGACACCGCCTATGTAGGCCGGCTCGGCGCCGAGGCATTGGCATCTTTGGCCGTGGCGACCGCGGTCTTCACGCTGGCCTTTGCGATGTTCAACTTCTTGGCGTACGGGACCACGCCGCTGGTCGCCGCTGCCATCGGTCGCGGGGATCTGTCGGCCGCAGGCAGGCTCACCGTGAACGGGCTGATCGTCGGTGCGATCCTCGGCGTTGGTAGCGCACTGCTGTTGGCGCTGACCGCAACGCCGGTGCTCGAGGTGATGGGGGCCTCAGCCGAAACGCTGTCTGGCGCCAGGGACTACCTCGTAGTCCGGGCACTGGCACTTCCCGCCGTCATGATCATCACCGTTGGTCACGGCGCCTTCCGCGGCTATCAGGACACCAGGACCCCGCTCTACGTGACTTTGGGTTTGAACGCGGTGAACCTGGTGCTCGACCCGATATTCATCTTCGGGTTCGGCGCCGGGTTGGTGGGGGCGGCATGGGCGACCGTGGTCGCCCAGTGGGCGGGAGCATTGGCGTTCCTGGCGCTCTTGTGGCTGGGACGCAAACGGCTGGGCATCGCCGTGGGCCGTCCCGGCCGTGAGGAACTCCGGACGCTGCTCGGTGCTGGGCGCCCGCTCGTCATTCGGACGCTGGCGCTGCTGGGAACACTCACCCTGGCGACGGCCGTGGCCGCGCGGATCGGAACCGTGGCGGTAGCCGCCTACCAGGTCCTCGCCCAGCTCTGGCTGTTCCTGGCGCTGGTGGTGGATGCACTGGCCATCGCAGCCCAGGCGATGATCGGCAAATCCGTTGGCGCGGAGTCAGCGGACGCCCGTGCGATCGCCAACCGGCTGCTCGTACTTGGGCTTGGCATCGGGTTTGCGCTGGCAGCCGTGATGGCGCTGGCGGCGCCTTGGCTTTCGCAGCTCTTCACCGATGACCCGGCGGTGGTGGCGGCGATCAGGTCGGCGTACCCGTTTGTGGTCGTGATGCAGCCGCTCAATGCCATCGTCTTCGTGTGGGACGGCATCGTGATCGGTGCTGCCGATTTCAGCTACCTAGCGGTCAGCATGGTCACCGCAGCCGTCATTTCGTCGGCGGTGCTTCTGGCGGTGGTACCGCAAGGGTGGGGGCTAGCGGGGGTGTGGTGGGGTCTGGTGGTTCTGATGGCGACACGGGCACTGACGCTTCTGGTGTGGCAGCTGCGGGGTCCGCTTTCCGTCGCACCAGATCGATCCCCTTCGTCTCCGGGAGCTTGATCACGAGCAACAGGGCAATGACGAGTCCACCGGCCAGGGTCGTGATGGTCGCCGACAAACCAATTCTGTCGACGAGGAGTGCCCCAATCAGGAAGCCGGTGATGCTGCCCATGATCGCGGCGTTGGTCACCCAACCTGCTGCCGTGGCTCGCACCCTGGTGGGGAACAGCTCGGAGCGATGGGCGGCAAAGGCCGGCGTCAGCATGGCGGCGCCGAAGCTGGCCGCCAGGACGGCGGGAGCGAGGACCCATCCACTCGATGCCAGGTAGAACGAAACACCGCCAACCAAGCCGAGCATGATGGCGGCGGCCGTGGTCGGCTTTCGTCCGATGGCGTCGGCGAGCCGGCCACCAACGAGGAGACCAAAGGCCCCAATTCCACTGAAGAAGATCAGCAGGAACCTGGCGGCTCCGGTGTCCCACTGGAGATCATCGATCATTCGCTCCAGCACAAAATCGAAGGCCGGGGACGAGTAGGCCGCGATCAGGAAGGCAATGGCTGCCAAGGGCCAGAAGTGGCGCCCGAGCCCGGCCCGCAGCGCCTGGCGGAACTTCACGGGCTTGGCGAACTGCACGTAGGCGCGGCTCTCCTTGAGGAATCTCGCCGCCAGCGGAACGATCAGCAGGCCGATTCCGGTCAGCGCAAAGAGGATTCGCCACGATCCCGCCGAGTTCTCTGCAATCGGCAGGAGGATGAGGCCGAACCCGTTACCCATGGCGCCAAAAAGGGCATAGATGCCGAGGCCGAGGGCGCGCAGCGATGGTGTGAGCTCCTCAGCGAGGATCACGATCGCCAGACCGGCCACCGCAATGACCGCGATCCGAGTGACCGATTGCGACACCGTGAACCAGATCGGACCGGGAGCAAACGCAGTCAGCAGGTTGCCGATCGGCAGGAGGGCCACCGCGACCAGGAGCGGTCCCCGGCGTCCTCTGCGGTCGGCGATGATGGCGAAGGCCAACCCAAACAGTGAGGCGGCGCGGGTGATGGCAAACACGAGGAACATGGCCCCCTCGGTGAGCCCGAGGTCGCGGCGCGCAAAGGGTAAGGTGTGGCTGAGCTGCCCGGCCCCGTAGCCGGCCACAAAGGCGATCAACACCATCAGAACCAGGGCGCGCCGATCCCGGACGCTGAAGCCGGTGCCGCGTTGCCAGCCCAACAGTGTCATCGCCAGCCCAACAGTCTCATCGTCTGCCTCGCAGGGCAGTTCGTCTTGTCGCGCTCAAATGTGAACGCCCCTCACTCATCAGGCCCGGGAGCCTACCCGCAGGTCGGAGATGGCGGGCATGGCGGCGCCCAATCGTCGTTTGTGCGGCACTGTTCTAACGTTCCGGGAAGATCGCTGGAACAATCACCGCCCAGTGCTTGTTGGCGCACAGAACGCCCCGACCGGGTGGAATGCGGGCGGGCTGCTGGATCAAGCCGTCGGAGACGTGAGAAGAGTGGGTAGATGGACACGGATGTGACGATCATCGTCGCCGTCTTTGCCGGATTGGCGTCGTTTGTTTCGCCATGCGTCTTACCCCTGCTGCCGGCCTACCTCAGCTTGATGACCGGCTATTCCGTCAACGAACTGACGGAAGGCAACGTATCGATGAGGCGTGTTGCCGGCAAGACCTTGCTGTTTGTGGCGGGCTTCACGTTCGTTTTTGTGGCTCTGGGGGCCGGAGCGACCACCGTAGGCAGATTCCTGCTGCAGGAGCGCGGCGTTTTCCAGACCGTCGCGGGGTGGCTCGTCGTCTTCATGGGGATCTTCATCGCCGTTACCGCAGTGTGGAACCCAACGTTGCTCATGCCTTTCATGAAGGACCGCAGAGTCGAGGTTCGGCCCAGCCGCTTGGGCAACTTTGCACCGCCGATCATGGGCGCGGCGTTTGCCTTCGGGTGGACCCCGTGTCTCGGTCCATTCTTGGGGGCGACCCTGACGCTCGGGACGCAGAGCGAGACGGTCGGCCGGGGGATGATGCTGCTTGCGTTCTATTCACTCGGGCTTGCCATCCCGTTCATGCTCGCTGCCCTCGCGCTGGCCAAAGCCTTTTCCGCGTTCGATCGGATCAAGCGGTACCTCACCCCGATCAGTGTTGCCTCGGGGCTGATGCTCGCCGCCTTCGGCGTGTTGTTGATCACCAACCAACTCACCGTGCTCAACGCCTGGTTCAGCGATCTCCTGATCAAGATGGGTCTCGACAACCTCACCGAGATCTAGGCGGCCATCGAGGCGCGGCGCACCGTCTACTCTCCCCGTGATGCAGCCGACCCCTTCCCGCGACCAATTCCTCGAGCTTGCCGCCCGCCATCCCGTCGTGCCGGTCTCCATCGAGGTACTCGGTGATCGCGAGACCGCGGTGTCGGTGTTCGAGAAGCTGGTCGGCGCCGGGGACGGCTTCCTACTCGAATCGGTTGAGGGTGGCGAGCGGTGGGCCCGTTGGTCCTTCGTCGGCTGGCAGCCGGAGTTCACGCTGGTGGCCCGTGACGGGATCTCCTGGATCGAGGGATCCGAGCACGACGTGCCCCCCGGCGATCCGCTGCGGGTACTCGAGACGATGGTGGCCCGCTACCACACGCCGACGGCAGAGGAACTTGGACTGGCAGAGCATCTTCCGCCGCTCTACGCCGGGGCGGTCGGCTACCTCGCCTACGACGCGGTCCGTCACGTCGAGGACCTGCCCAACCGCCCTGCCGACGACCGCGAACTGCCCGAGATGGTATGGCAGTTTGTCGGGTTCCTGGCCGCAGTCGACCGGTTTCGCCAGACCATTCGGCTGGTCCGCAACGTGTTCATCGGTGACGATCCGGCTGCCCAATACGACGCAGCAGTGGCCGAGCTCGCCGCGGCTGTTACCGCGCTGGGCCGAGACGGTGCGTATTCGGCCGCAGCTCGCCCCGAATTCTCGGCCCGACCCAAGACCCGTTCCAACCTCACCCGCGCCGAGTTCGAGACCAGAGTGCAGACGTGCATCGAGTACATCAGAGCGGGGGACGCCTTTCAGATTCTGCCCTCGCTGCGGCTCGAGGTCGACTTCGACGGTGATCCGTTTGAGGTGTATCGGGCGTTGCGCCTCGTGAACCCGTCTCCCTTCCTTTTCTTCGTTCGTCACGCCGGGGCCGCCATCGTTGGCGCCTCGCCTGAGTTGATGACCCGCGCTCGCGATGGCCGGGCCTTCAGCCGGCCGATCGCCGGGACCCGGCCGCGGGGCGCCACGCCGCAGGAGGACGCCGCCTTCGCTCAGGATCTGCTCGACGACCCCAAGGAGCGAGCCGAGCACGTCATGCTGGTGGACTTGGCTCGCAACGACCTGGGGCGGGTGTGCGAGTTCGGCTCGGTGACGGTCGACGAACTCATGGTGATCGAGCGTTACTCACACGTGATGCACATCGTGTCCGGGGTCTCCGGCGACTTGCGGCCCGGGGTGGGTGCGGTCGATCTGTTGCGGGCGACCTTTCCTCACGGCACGGTTTCGGGCGCCCCCAAAGTGAGGGCGATGGAGATCATCGATGAGCTGGAGCCGACGGCGCGCGGTCCGTATGCGGGTGCGGTCGGCTATGTCGACTTCAGCGGAAACGTCGATACAGCCATCGCCTTGCGGACGCTTGTCATCGCAGACCAAAAGGCCTGGGTTCAGGCCGGGGCCGGCATCGTTGCCGATTCGGATCCTGCCACGGAATACCAGGAGTGTCTCAACAAGGCTGCGGCTGCCTTGGCCGCCGTTGCCGGTGCCGCAGCGTTGTCGGACAGTGGACCTGGAGCGTGACGGCTCGACCCCCCAGCTACGGCGACGTCACCGGCGAGTACCTCGCCCTGCGTTCTGCGGCCGGGGTTGTAGACGGTGCCCACGAGGTCGTATGGGTGCGGGGGCCCGACACCGTGAAGTTCCTCGACGGGCTGCTCAGTCAAGCGATCGCGCCGATAGCCCGCGGAGGGGTCGAGCGCACCCTGCTGCTGTCGCCTCAAGGGAAACTGCGGGCAACCGCGTGGCTGCTGCGGGGTGAGGACGAGGTAGGGATCGTCGTTGATGCCGGCCGGGCCGGCATCGTGGTCGGTGACCTCACCCGGTTCAAGATACGGGTCGACGCCACGATCGAGGCAGAGGACGCAGCGGTACTCGACGTTGTCGGGCCTGCTGCCGCGGCCGCGGTTGCCGGGCTCGGGGCGCCGACGACGGATCCAAACCTCTGGAGTCGCGGTCCGGATGGCACGGTGGTGGCGCCCCTGCCGTTCGCTCGCGTCTCGCTACCGCGCTTCATCGTGGTGCCGGCCGGGGACGCTGACCTCGATGCTCGCCTCGTCGGCGGCCTCGCTCATGACGCGATCCGGATCGAAGCCGGAGAACCCGTCATGGGGATCGACCTCGGCGAGGCAACCATCCCGCAGGAAGCCGATGTGGTCGAAGGTGCGGTCGACTTCGCCAAGGGCTGCTACCTGGGCCAGGAGTTGGTAGCTCGGATCGACTCGCGCGGCCGTGTCAACCGTCACCTGCGCGGGCTGACCTTGACTGCCAACGTCCTGCCCCCGCTCGGCGCAACGCTCGTTGCTTCCGACGGTGCTGAAGTTGGAACCATCACCTCGCTGGGCGAGTCGCTGGAACTCCGTGCTCCTGTGGCCCTGGCAATGGTGCGCCGGGAGGCTTCGCCCGGCGACAAAGTGACCATCCGATGGGAGCAGGGAACTGCGCCGGCCGTGGTGCACGAGCTGCCCCTTGGAGAGTTTGTCATCGCGGACTGAGGGTGGGCCGCGGCCCGATATGGCGTACCGGGTTCAGTCTCCTAGTCTCCCCGCGATGCGGCGCCTCTTGCTGGTCGGAGTGTTGGGTCTTGCTCTCCTCGCCACGGCGTGCGGCGAGTCGACTGAGGGCAAATACGATGCCGATCTGTACCGTGCGGCGTGCGCCCGATGCCACGGCGGTGAGGGACAAGGTGGCCGTGGCCCCGCGATCGGAACACCAGATTCCAACGCTGCCACGGCCCTTACCGACGACCAGATCCGCGGGGTGATCCGGGTCGGGCCCGGCCGGATGCCTGCGTGGCCCCAACTCGACGACGACCAAGTCGACAGCCTCGTCGCCCACCTGCGCCTGCTCCAAAAGGGCGAGGAACCCTGTGTGGAAGAAGAGCCGGTATGCGACTTCTGACCCTCTCCGTCATCGATCACCTCCGCAACAACGCCGGCAAGCAATAATCACCTCCATGCTGGACGAGATCCTCGCGTCGACCCGAACCCGGGTGGCAGAGCTGCGTGCCCACGGCGACGCGTTACGAACAGCCGCGACGCAGGTGCCACCACCACGTTCGCTGGCGGCGGCCTTGAGCGCCCCGGGGCTTGGCGTGGTCGCCGAGATCAAACGGCGGTCGCCGTCGGCGGGGGAGATCGCTCCAGGGCTCGACGCCCCGCGCCAGGCGGACCGCTACGTGCAAGGTGGTGCGGTGGCGATTTCGGTGCTCACCGAGCCCATCTACTTCGGCGGCTCTTTGGCCGATCTGACGGCGGTGCGAGATGCGGTACCGGTTCCCGTCCTACGCAAAGACTTCATTGTCGACCCGGTCCAGTTGTGGGAGGGACGTGCCGCCGGCGCCGATGCCGTGTTGCTCATCGTCGCGGCCCTCGACGCTTCGCAGCTCGAAGCGTTGTTGGCCGGCGTCGCTGCGACGGGGATGGAAGCGATGGTGGAAGCACACACCGCTCGAGAAGTCGAGACGGCCGTCGCCGTCGGTGCTGAGATCGTCGGGGTCAACAACCGCGACCTCGCCACCTTCACCACCGATCTCGCCGTGGCTGAGTCCATCGCTCCATCGATACCCGATGGCGTGGTGACGGTCGGTGAGAGCGGGGTCAGCTCCACAGCCGGAGCGGCGCGAATGGCCGCGGCCGGCTACGATGCCATCCTGGTCGGCGAGGCTGCGGTTCGCAGCGCTGACCCTACGGCGTTCATCGCCGAGCTGCGGGCGGCCGGCCGATGACGTGGGTCAAGGTCTGCGGTTTGACCCGTCGTGAGGACGTCGAAGCTGCCGTGGCGGCCGGTACCGATGCCGTCGGCTTCGTCATTGCCCCAGAATCGCCGCGGCGCACCGACCCGGTCACCGTTGCCGAGCTGGCTGCAGGGATTGATGCCATCGCGGTCCTGGTTACCGTCGACCTCGAACCGGCCGAACTGATCGAGGCCGTTGCGATTGCCGGAGTCGACGGGGTGCAGCCGCACGGTCTCCACAGTGACATTGCCGCCACCACGGCGCGAGATCTCGGCCTTTTTGTGCTGCGTCCGGTTGCCGTGCGCGACTACCTGGATCTTCCTGCCTTGCCCTCCGAGGTGATCCCGCTGCTCGATACCTACCGTCCGGGCCGTCACGGCGGGACCGGTGCGACGTTCGACTGGGAACTGGCCGAGCGCGTGCCCGGGCCCTTTGTCATGGCTGGGGGCTTGGGGCCGGACAATGTTGCCGCCGCGGTGCGGTCCGTGCAGCCCTGGGGAGTTGATGCGTCGAGTCGTCTCGAGGCCGCGATCGGGGTCAAGGACCACAGTAAGGTGACCGCCTTCGTGCGGGAGGCCAAACAGGCGTGAGCACCACCAATCCTGATCGACGTGGTCGTTTTGGCGACTACGGCGGCCGCTACGCGCCCGAGACGCTCATGCCTGCTCTTCTCGACCTCGAGGCCGCCTTCACGACCGCGTGGGCAGATCCGGAATTCCATCGCGAACTCGAGGAGCTGTTGGCGCGCTACGTCGGTCGCCCAACGCCCGTCTTCCGGGCCGCCCGCCTCTCCACCGACCTCGGGATCAATCTGCTGCTCAAGCGCGAGGATCTCGCCCATACCGGGGCGCACAAGATCAACAACACCATCGGTCAGGCGCTGCTGGCCAAGCGCATCGGCAAGCCACGCGTCATTGCCGAGACCGGGGCCGGACAACACGGGGTGGCGACGGCCACGGCCTGTGCCCTGTTGGGCCTGGACTGTGTCGTCTACATGGGTGCGGTCGATATCGAGCGCCAATCCCTCAACGTCTACCGGATGAAGCTGCTCGGCGCCGAGGTGGTTCCGGTGACCAAGGGTCCGGGCACGCTCAAGGACGCGGTTTCTGAGGCGATGCGAGAATGGGTCGCCAGTGTCGAGACGACGCACTACATCATCGGTTCGGTGGTCGGCCCCCATCCCTTTCCCCTGATGGTGCGTGAGTTTCAACGTGTGATCGGTGAAGAACTCCTCGAGCAACTCGATGGCACCTCGCCGGCGACCGCCGAAGCCGATGTCATCGTGGCGTGTGTCGGTGGCGGGTCGAACGCGATGGGGATCTTCGCTCCCTACGCGGGTAGCGACGTCGAATTGGTGGGGGTCGAAGCGGCCGGCTACGGCCTCGACACCGGCCAACACGGCGCCTCGTTGGTTGCCGGCTCGCCCGGGGTCATCCATGGGTCGCGCACCTACCTACTGCAAGACGATCAAGGCCAGGTGATCGAGGCCCATTCCGTATCGGCCGGGCTCGACTACCCGGGTGTGGGGCCGGAGCACTCGTACTACAAGGATGCGGGCATCGCCCGTTATGAGTCGGTGACCGATGCTGAGGCGCTCGAGGCGTTTCACCTGCTGTGTAGGACCGAGGGAATCATCCCGGCGCTCGAGTCGGCCCATGGGCTGGCGTGGATCGTTCGCGAGGCCGCTTCCTTGCGTGGCAAGACGGTCGTGCTCAATCTCTCCGGGCGCGGCGACAAGGACGTGCAGGAAGTCGCAGCGTTCGATGGCTGACCGCGGTATCGATCGGATTGCGGCGATGTTTGCGGCGGCCCGGGCCGAGAATCGGGCTGCCTTGCTCCCCTACATGACGGCGGGTCTGCCCGACCGCGAGACGTCAACTGCGTTGTTCAAGGCGATGGCCGATGCAGGGGCCGACGGCTTCGAAGTCGGCATCCCGTATTCCGATCCGCTCATGGACGGCCCGACGATTCACACCGCCGGCCTGCGGGCGCTCGAGGCCGGAGTCGATCTGGACACAGCACTCGAGCTCGTCACCGAGATCGTGTCGGCGACGAGCAAGCCCGTTCTCGTGATGACCTACGTCAACCCCGTCATGGCGTCGAGCCCCGACGTGTTCGCCCATCGTGCCGCCGCCGCCGGTGCCAGCGGGTTGATCGTGGCCGACCTGCCGGCGGAAGAGGCCGCTCCCTTCCAGCGGGCGTTCGAGTCGGCCGGTCTCGGGATGGTGCTGTTTGTGGCCCCCACCACGGACGAGACGCGGCTTGCGGCGATCGCGGCGGCCGAGCCCGTCTTCATCTACGGCGTCGCCGAGCTCGGCGTCACCGGGGTACGCGACACCGCCAGCAGTCGAGTCGACGAACTCGCCGGACGAGTGCGGACCGTGACCGACATTCCCCTTGTGTTCGGTGTCGGGATCTCGACCCCGGCTCACGCGGCGGCGGCCGCGGCAGTGGGTGATGGTGTGATCGTAGGGTCCGCTCTGGTACATCGGGTACTCGATGCACCCGATGCCGCCACGGCGCTGGCGAGCGTTTCCGGCGCCGTTTCGGAGTTGGCTTCGGCCGTTCGCCGCTGAGAGCCATCCGAGCGGACCGTGCTCGCCGGTCCGGGGACTAGTCACCGCGGGTAGCTCCAGAATCATTCTGGTGTTTTTCACCGTTCCCGCCGATGGTTACCTACGGAAGGAGCTGCTCATCCCCTTCAGTGGTTCCTTCCCAACCAAATCGGATCCAGGGGCCGGTCGACACACCGACCGGTATGAACGCACCACACCCAAGGAGCGGCCGGTCCCCGGGTCACGAAGCAGAGGCCTCTCCTTCGGGAGGGGCCTCTGTGCGTGGCGGAACGCGTCCGCGAGGGCCTACCCTGGTGGGGGATGGAACAGCGCACACTTGGACAGTCACCACTGTCGGTTTCGGTCTTTGGGTTGGGCACGATGACCTTTGGCGCGGAAGCGGATGAGGCCACGTCGCGTGACATCCTCGATCGATATATTGCCGCCGGCGGGAGCTTCATCGACACCGCCGACGTCTACTCGGCCGGCGTTTCTGAGGAGATCATCGGCCGATGGCTCGCCGGCCACGGCAGGCGCAGCGACGTCGTGCTGGCAACCAAGGGCCGTTTCCCGATGGGTCCCGAGTCTTTCGCCGGCGCCGGACGCGCTTATCTCACCGACGCCATCGAGGCCAGTCTGCGCCGGCTCGGTGTCGACTTCGTCGATCTGTACCAGGTGCATGCGTGGGATCAAGCCGCCGACTTGGACGACACCCTCCAGGCGCTCAACGAGTTCGTGGTCGCCGGGAAGGCTCGGGCCGTCGGGGTATCGAACTACACCGGTTGGCAACTGCAGCGGGCCGTATCGCGGTGTCGCGAGCTCAGTCTCACGCCGCTGGCGTCGTTGCAGCCGCAGTACAACCTGTTGGGCCGTCAGATCGAGTCGGAGGTCTTGCCGGTGTGTATCGAGGAGGGGCTCGGCGTCCTTCCGTGGTCGCCCCTGGCAGGAGGTTGGCTCACGGGAAAGTACGCGGCGACCGAACGGCCGGTGGGCGCCACTCGGCTCGGTGAGGACCCAGCGCGCGGCATCGAGGCATACGACCTGCGCAATCACCCGACCACCTGGACGGTGCTCGAAGTTGTCGACTCGATCGCGTCCAGTCGGAACGTCACGATGGCCCAAGTGGCCCTCAACTGGCTGCGGGAGCGTCCGGCCGTAGCCTCAGTGCTGCTGGGGGCGCGTTCGGTGGCGCAACTCGACGACAACCTGGCTGCGCTCGAGTGGTCGCTGACGTCAGAGGAAGAGCAGCGTTTGACGCAGGCGAGCGCCCCAGGGATGCCGCTGTATCCGCACGGGTTCCTCGAGGCCTATGCCGGTGTGCAGGTCTGGAATGAGCTCGGCTACCGGTCCGAGGCCCCGCCCTTCGGTCGCTGAGCAACCCGCAGTCGCATCGTGCTTGCCGACGGCGCGGTCTGGTACCGGGAGGGGGACTTGAACCCCCACGTCCTTGCGGACAACGGATTTTGAGTCCGCCGCGTCTACCAATTCCGCCATCCCGGCCGGTGCGGACCCGATGCTACCGCGTCCCGTCCCTTCCGTTGTCCGTACAATCCGGCTGATGAAGCGACGCGCCCGAAAGCTCTTCAGGATCAACGACGAGATAGCCTCCGTGCACGAGGCCGAACGGCTCGCTGAAGAGGAGTTGATTTTCCACCAGCACCTCGACGACGACGCCAAGCGCGACGCGGCCGTCAGCGGTAACCCAATGGACCGCGCCGATGCCCGGGAAACGTCGGCCGATGTCGCCAGGTTCGAGGAGCACATCGAGAGTCTCCGTGCGCAGCGGGCGCAACTCGAAGCCAAACGAGACCGGTTGCTTGATCGACTATGACGAAGCGAGGCCGCTGGTTGGGGGAGTGACTAGTCCCGGGGCCAACTCTGAAATGGCCCCAGATTCGTCCTATACCTGAGCACCCATCAGCCGATATACTGACCACCACCCTCAGTGAGGAGAGATCACGGTGAGTAGCCGTATTTCAGAGCGGACAGATGACGAGCGCGGCGCAGCGCTCGTTGAGTTCGCCTTCATTCTCCCGCTCCTGCTCGTGCTTCTGTTCGGGATCGTGGAGATGGGTCTCGCCTTGCGGGACCAGCTGACCATGTCGAACGCGGTGACGTCGTCCGCTCGAATTGGCAGCGTGCTCGGTGACGATGCAGAGGCAGACATCGCCATTCTGGACGCGGTCCAGGCCGGATTGGTCGGCGCAGTCGACAGCGACGTCATCACCAAGGTCATCATCTATCGGGCCGACGCCGCTGGAAACTCCACCGGGGACGAGAACCACTACGCCTACGACGAGACCGACCTGACCTGTCCGTGGTCTCCGTGTCCTGACCCTGCGGTTGGTGGCTTCCAGTACGGGGACCCTGGGAACTGGCCACCCGACGCCAGAGTTGTCACGTTGCCCTCGCCCGACATACTCGGGGTGAGGATTGAATTCACCCACAAGTGGATCACCACCTTCATCCCGTTCATGTCGAGTCCGGCCAACTGGGCAAGCGACGCGCGGGTCCGCCTCGAGCCGGATGTGTCGGGCACGTGATTGCCAAGGTCAAGGCTCGCTGGCAGGAATTTGACAGCCGAGAGCGCGGCGCCGTCCTCATTCTGACGGCAGCCATGCTGATCGTTCTGATGGGTGCGGCCGCGATGGGCACCGATCTCGGCTGGCTCTATCTCAACGGCAGACGCACCCAACAAGCGGCGGATGCCGCGGCCCTCGCCGGCGTGGTGTATCTCCCCAACGACGAGCCGACGGCCGTTACGACCGCCCTGGACATGGCCCGGGCCAACGAATACGTCGATGGTTCCATGGGCGGTGACGCGACCGTGGTTGCCAACAAGCTCGTCGACAACGATCGGCGGCTCCAAGTCACCGTGACGCGATCGGTCGACACCTACTTCCTGAAGGTGTTTGGGATCGACACCATCGCGCTCAGCAGGAGCGCCGTCGCCGAGTATGTGCTCCCCCTGCCGCTGGGCAGTCCCGAGCCACAATTCGGTAACGATCCGGAGTGCGCACCCAATATCGATACCGGAGTCGGGTGTACCAATATCTGGGCCAACATTCACGGCAAGTACACAAATCGAGTGATGGGCGACGCCTTCTCGCCTTGGTGCAAAGGCAGCAATGGTACGTCGTGCACCCACAACGAATGGTACCGCGATCGTGGCTATCTCTTTGGCGTGGAACTCGACGCCGACACGGCGAGCCTGGGAATCGATCTGCTCGATCCCGCTTTTGTTCAAGGGGGCAACGACTACCTTTGGGCCGGAGACAATCCGATCAGCGGCAACGTCGGCCCAGAGGTCGAGTTCACCCTGTGGAGTGAGGATCCGACCCCGCTCGACCTGAGCGACGGGAATGTGATCTTGTGCCAGGTCGTGTATGCCCCGGAACCGGTGGGAACGCCGTTCACCTGGCGTGATTTCTGTGACGTATCGGGAGCCGACGCAGGCGTGTATCCACTCCAGGTGCGCATTGCCGACGAGAATTTTGGTCTGAATCGCTACTCGATCAGGACCAGCGCGGCGGGTGCCGCAAACTCGCGGGTCTATGGACTTGGTGACATGTCGATCTACGCCAACGTCCAAAATGGCGGATCCGACTTCTTCCTTGCCGAGGTCGATGAGGTTCACAAGGGCAAGCAGCTGATCATTGAGCTCTTCGACCCCGGCGAAGCCAACGGAAACAACTTCATCCACATCCGGGATCCATTTGGGAACAGCCCCGAATGCCACGTACAGGTGCCGAACGACTCCATCGATGAGGTGCTCACTGATTGCATCATCGATGCCACGCGGCCGGCTCGGAACTACAACGGCGATTGGATCTACGTGAGCATTGATCTTCCCGGCACCTACAGCTGCAACGGAGCGAACTGCTGGTGGAAGGTCTTCTACGACTACGCCAATGAGGCCAACGACACCACCACCTGGACGGCTCGGATTGAGGGAAATCCGGTTCGTTTGGTTGAGTAGTCGCCCCAGCGTCACCGCTGATGGGGTGACCGGGTGCTTGTTCCTGGCGGGTTCGTCGGATTTCCTATTTCCTTTTGAGTTGTCCACAGATACACTCAGGTGCACAGCGTGGTGGTGTGCGCGCCGAGCGGGGTAGGAGAGGTATCTGTGGTCCGGAAGACCGACATCCGGAACAAAGCCATCGGGGGAGGAGATGAACGCGGCGCCGCACTCGTCGAATTCACCATCGTGGCGTTCCTGCTCCTCACGCTCGTGTTCGGGATCGTTGAGTTTGGACTTGCCTTTCGTGATCGCCTCACCATCGGCAACGCCACGCAGAGCGCGGCTCGCGTGGGGACGGCCATAGGACGGGACCTGACGGCCGACCTCGCCATTTTGCAGTCTCTCGAGCAAACCCTCTCGACGCTGCCGGGCTCGGGGGTCGACATCGTCGCCTACGTTGACGTCTACAAGGCCAACAGCGTGGGCCAGCCCGTCGGCGGCTGCCCGAACGGAGACTGCAATCGCTATTTCTATTCCTACATCGACGGGCCCGGCCCACAGTGCGACTGGTCTCCCTGTCCCGACCCTGACAACGGGTACAGCGGGTGGAACTGGTCGCCGGCCGACCGCGACGTCGAGGTGGGCAACCTCGACGTCATGGGAATCGAGATTGCCTTCGGTCACGAATGGGTGATTGGGTCCTTGGTGCCGCTTCCCGATGTCGACTGCAACAACAATCCAACTCCGACCAACTGCTGGGCCGATACGGCGCTGATGCGCATGGAGCCGCAACAGTTTGGGGTTGGGCCGTGAGCGCGCCGGCTGGGGGGCCGGCCGTGTCCGTGGAGCGGTGGGTTGACGAGGGGGAGCGAGGTGCCGTCCTCATCCTCACGACATTGCTCCTCGTGGTGTTCATGGGCATGGCAGCGTTCGCCGTCGACCTCGGCTGGCTCTACTACAACCAGTTGAACACGGCCAAGGCCGCCGAGGCGGCTGCGTTGGCGGGCGTCGTACACATGCCGATGCCTGGTTGCGTTGACCCCGGGTCCGGCGACCAACCGACGACGGTAGCTCGCGATATCGCCAGCCGGCAGGGCTATCAACACAACATCGGCGGAGTGACCGTTGCTGCCTCCAAGGGGGGCAACTGCAATCAGCTCACCGTCGACATCAGCCGCACGTACGGCACGTTCTTTCTCCAGGTCTTTGGTATCGACAACGTGGAGATCAATCAAGCCGCCACGGCGGAGTATTTGCCGCCGCTCAAGCTGGGAAGCGACGAGGCCTACCTCGGAGAGGACCCGACGGTCGGTGGTCGCAACCGGGACTTCTGGGTTGCCGTCAACGGCACGCGGCGTCGCAAGGAATCGGGAGACCCCTACGCCACCAAGTGTGCAGGAACCGGAACCGCGCACAACTGCAATGACCCGGGAGCGAACGTCGGCATCGAATACCGAGATCCGGCGTACTACTACGCGGTCGAGGTCGTCCCCAATGACAACGGCAAGATGCTCACGGTTGAGATCTTCGACGGGGTGCACTGCAACCAGAGCGGCGGGGAGTATCCAGCGGATGCGGGGTGCCGGCCCGATGGCACAGCCGAATACGACGGGTATCCAAGCGATTTCTCCCTCGAGTTCCGGCTATATCCACCCGACACAACCCCCGCGGATTGGACCGACAACTCATCGAACCACGCGGCGGTTTGCTCAAGGACGTTCCACTACAGCGCCGTATTGGCTGAGCAGTACCGCTGGGATGCGCTCAATGGCTGTCCCGTCGGCGCAGTCTCGGGTATCTACGTGCTCGAGGTTGACATTCACGAAGCGTCACCAGCATTGGCCGACTCCAACATCTCGGTTTCGGCATACTCGATCCGGGCGAAGATCAACGACCAGGTTGACAACGACACGGACGTATACGGACTCGGCGCGATGTCCCTGTGGATGCCGGAACTCGGTTCAAATCCGAGTTTCAAGATCGTCAGGCTCGATGAGATCTATGCCGGGACGGAGTTGATCTTGAGTATGTTCGACGCCGGAGACATCACCGGCACCATCGACCTCAACTTCACCGGCGAACTGGCCGGCCAGGATTGCCTTTATCGAGTTCGCGACGAGTTCCTCAACGAGGTCCAGCCGTGGGGAGGCGACGACGGCGGTTCCGGGTGCTATCTGGAGATCACCAACAAGGAGTACAACAACCAGTGGATCGACTTCCGCTTCCCGATCGATCCCGGATACACCTGCGGCAGCGACTGTTGGGTGTTCGTCGACTACAACCTCACCGCTGCCGACCCGTTCGAGCGGACCACCTGGACGGCTAGGGTCGACGGTCAGCCCATCCACCTGGTGCCCTGACGGCCACTCCTCGCCGTATCTTCGGCAGGGGGCCCAGGTACACTCCGCAGCGATGCCGACGCTCGCGCTTCTCGACGGACATAGCCTCGCTTACCGCGCCTTCTATGCGCTGCCTGCGGACCTTGCGACGTCCGCCGGCCAGGTGACCAATGCAGTGTTTGGGTTCACCTCGATGTTGATAAAGCTACTCGACGACGCTGATCCCGACGCCATCGCAGTCGCTTGGGACGTTCGTGGCCCGACCTTTCGCAAGGAGCGCTACCCCGAATACAAGGCCCAGCGCGACAAGCCCCCCGACCTGTTCGCAAGTCAACTCCCGCTGATCGATGAAGTGCTTGCCGCCCTCCAGATTCCCCAGCTTCGGGTTCCGGGGGTTGAGGCCGATGACGTGATCGCCACTCTGGCGTCTTCGGCGGGGGCAGAGGGTTGGGATGTCATCGTCGTCACCGGCGATCGCGACGCATTCCAACTGATCGACGATCGCGTCTCGGTCTACTACACCAGGCGCGGGATCTCCGACACGGTCGACGCCACCCCGGAGTGGCTCGAGGGGCGCTACGGTGTCCGCCCCGATCAATACCTCGAATACGCCTCGCTGCGGGGCGACAGTTCGGACAACCTTCCCGGAGTCCCGGGTGTCGGCGAAAAGACCGCGGCAAAACTGATTGCGGGCTATGGCTCGCTCGATGGCGTGTACGAACACCTCGACGAGCAAACGCCGAAGCTTCGCGAGAACCTGGCCGCAAACCGTGAGCAGGTGTTTCTCAACCGCGAGCTGATGGATCTGGTGCGCGACGTGGATGTGCGAGTCGATGGCGATGCGGTCGTCACCGACGACCTCGTGCGCCGCGAGTGGGACCACGACGAGGTGCGTGGCATCTTCGACGGGCTCGCTTTTCGGACGTTGTGGGAGCGCCTCAGTGAACTCGGTGGACAAACCCCGGTGGCTTCTGCCCCACTCGACGTCACCGTGCGGACGCTGTCGCCGGACGATGCGGTGGCGCCGGGTGCGCTCATAGTCGAACCCGTGTGGGATGGCGCCGCGCTGATCGGGCTGATGCGGGGCGAGGGCGACACGGGAGTGTACGTGCCCGCCGATCGCGTGGAGATGCTCCTCGCCGAGACCGCTGCCTCTGGGGCCGGAATGATCGCGCATGATGCCAAGCCGATCGTGCGAGCCATGCTCGAGATGGAACTGACACCGCCGTCGGTGGTCTTCGACACCGCACTGGCGTCCTACGTCATCAACCCGGCCCAACGCACCCCCGACCTTCCCGAGCTCGCCTACCGGGAACTTGGTTTGGCCGTCGATTCGGCCGCGGGCGGCGACGAACACTCCACCCAGGGGGCCTTCGCCTTCGACGCAGAAGACACTGGTCCCGATCTCGACGCTGTGGCTCGGCGCGCCGTCGCAGTGCAGCGCCTGGTGCCGCCGATGACCGAGCAGGTGGCTGCTCGCGGTGGCGCCGCCCTGCTCGAAGACATCGAACTCCCGTTGGTTTTGATCCTCGCCCAGATGGAGGTAACCGGGATCGGCGTCGACCGTGTCTTTCTCCAGGATCTCGGAGAACAGTTGCGGACCCGACTGGCGACATTGGAGGTTGCCATCCACGAGGCGGCCGGCGGGCCGTTCAACGTCAACTCGACGCTGCAGTTGCGCGAGGTCCTCTTTGATCGCCTCGAACTACCCGTGCTCAAGAAGACGCCGAAGGGCGTGCCGTCTACCGATGCCTCGGTTCTCGGCAAGCTGAAGGGTGAGCATCCGATGGTGGAGATGCTGCTCGAATACCGCGAGTTGGAGAAGCTGCGGTCCACCTACGTCGACGCGCTGATTCCTCTCATCGAGCCGGATGGACGAGTCAGGGGCCGCTTCAACCAGATGGCGGCGGCGACCGGCCGCTTGTCCCAAGAGCAGCCCAACCTGCAGAACATCCCGGTCCGTTCCGAGGAAGGCAGGATTATTCGTCAGGCATTTGTCGCCGACGAGGGTTGCCGATTCCTCGTGGCCGACTACTCACAGATCGAACTCCGCATCCTGGCCCATCTCTCCGCGGACCCCGGGCTGGTGGAAGCGTTCGAGAGCGGCCTCGATATTCATACCGCTACCGCCGCCAGGGTGGCCGGGGTCACCGTTGATGAGGTCGATACCGACGCCAGGCGGCGCGCCAAGATGATCAACTTCGGACTGCTCTACGGGATGGAGGCATACGGCCTCGCCTCGCGGCTCGAAATCTCGCGAGATGAGGCCCAGGACCATGTCACGGCCTACTTCGAGCAGTTTCCCCAGGTCAAGGCCTTCATGCGGGGGATCGTGGACGATGCCCGATCCACGGGGTACACCACGACCCTGCTCGGCCGCAGGCGATATCTGCCCGAACTCTCCAGCTCGAACTTCCGCGATCGCCAGACGGGCGAGCGGATGGCGCTGAATGCTCCCATCCAGGGAGCGGCGGCCGACATCATCAAAAAGGCGATGATCGAACTCGACGGGCGTCTGCGCGCCGGCGGATATCGTGCGGAGATGCTGCTCCAGGTGCACGACGAACTTGTACTCGAGGTTCCCGAGGACGAACTTGCCGCCGTCACCGCCCTGACGACGGAGGTCATGGAGGACATCGTTGAATTGCGCGTACCCCTCACGGTTGACGTAGCGACCGGTACAACACTGGCCGACTGCAAGAACTGAGCGTAAACCACTTTGGCGTCTCCCGAGCACCTGTTACGCTTCAGGCCGCCTTCGACGAGGCGAGTCTGCGCGCTCGAGGGCAAATCATGTAAGCAAGGAGTTGATGTTCTCGTATGGCCATCGAGAGAGAGACGGGGCTCGCCGAAGGCGCAGCCGAGGCGGTCGAAGATTCCGCACCCGCGGAATCCGTCGCTGAAACCGAGGCTGCGGCTGAGGCGATCACCGAGGGGGTGATCGCATCTGACGTTGCGGTTCAAGGAGCCACCGAAACCGGCGAGGTTGCGGCTGAGGCCGTTGCCGATCTCGCGGATCACGCGGTTGGTGTCGCGGCGGTTGAAGAAGCCGCGGTCACCGAGGCAACCGCCGCCGGGTCCGAACAGCCAGATGCCGATGACGTTGCCGAACTGGCGACGGAGGCGGCAGCGGCTGATGTTGAAGCGGCTGATGTTG
>CAYXMJ010000011.1:0-1218 GCA_964465915.1 uncultured Acidimicrobiaceae bacterium | reverse complement strand
AGCGGCTGATGTTGAAGCGGCTGATGTTGTCGCGGCAGATGCCGTAGCCGGTGAAGCTGCTGTTGCTGCCGCCGAGGTCGCGGCAGAGCCGGCCCCACCATCGGTTGGTGACCGCCCGCCCATCACAGCTCCGCGCGACCTTGGAGACGTGCCCAACGATCTGAGCGCCGACGACTTTGCCGCCGCCGTCGAGCGGACCGTCTTCGAGTTCAAAGAGGGTGACATCGTCGCCGGCACTGTGGTTCGGGTCGACCCCGATGAGGTGCTCGTCGACATCGGCTTCAAATCCGAAGGCGTGATTCCGTCCAAGGAACTTTCGATTCGCAACAGCGCTAGTCCCGGCGAAGTGGTCACCGTTGGTGATGCCATCGAAGCCCTGGTTCTTCAGATGGAAGACGAGTCGGGACGGCTCGTCCTGTCCAAGAAGCGCGCTCAGTACGAGCGAGCATGGGGTCGGATCGAGAAGGTCATGAACGAGGGCGGCACCGTCACCGGGCCGGTGATCGAGGTCGTCAAGGGCGGTCTGATCGTCGACATCGGATTGCGCGGCTTCCTGCCGGCATCGCTCGTGGATCTCCGCCGGGTGCGCGACCTGCACCCCTTCGTTGGTGAGGTCATCGAGGCCAAGGTCATCGAACTGGACAAGAACCGCAACAACGTGGTCTTGTCGCGCCGCGCCTTCCTCGAAGAGGCCCAAGCCGAACAGCGCCACGCGTTTCTCGATGAACTCCGGCCCGGCGATTTGCGCAAGGGCACCGTGTCATCGGTCGTCAACTTCGGTGCCTTCGTCGATCTGGGAGGTATGGACGGTCTCGTCCATGTGTCGGAATTGTCGTGGCAGCACGTCAGCCACCCAGGCGAGGTCGTCTCGGTGGGGGACGAGGTCACGGTCAAGGTGCTCGAGGTCGATCGTGACCGCGAACGTATCTCGTTGTCGATCCGCCAGACCCGGGAAGATCCCTGGGAGGAGTTTGCTCGCGAGATCAACGTCGGCGAGATCGTCGAGGGAGCAGTCACGAAGACGGTGCCTTTCGGAGCCTTTGTATCGGTGGGGGAGGGCGTCGAAGGACTGGTCCATGTCTCAGAGATTGCGATGCACCACGTCGAGAGCCCAGAGCTCGAATTGTCGATCGGTCAACAGGTACGGGTAAAGGTAACCGAGATCGATGCCGACAGACGTCGGGTGAGCCTGTCAATCAAGCAGGCACTTCCCGAGTG
>CAYXMJ010000010.1:0-33493 GCA_964465915.1 uncultured Acidimicrobiaceae bacterium | reverse complement strand
CACCGGGGAAAGCGGCCCGAAGTCACCGGGCATCGGGCTCGCCCAGTGGTCGTATCCCTGCCGTCGGACGGGCCTGTTCGAGCATGAGTACCGGGGCCGGCGCCTCGGAGCGGGCATCCTGTTCGACATGGAGGCGCAGGTCGACTACCTCGTCTGGGAGCTCACCCACCATTTCAAGGACCTCGACACCGACCTGAGGAGAAAGCGGATCTCGGTGAATCGGGCGGCGGACTCGGTGCTCTACCAGTTCGAGCGCCCGGGCTCCATCTTCGACTCGGAGGGTAACCTGCTGCCACGCGACGACCCGAAGGTGAAGCCGCGGATCGGCGAGCGGCGCGGGTTCAGCGTCGAGGCACTGCAGGCGTACCAGGCGGGGGCCCACGAAGGCGTGTGACCCTACAACTCGTCGAGGCTCCTAGCCAGTCGTCCTTGAGCAACCGCGACATGGCCCTGTCAGCGAGGAACTTGCCGCCGGTCTGTTCGACGACCGGCTGACCAGCCACCGCGACTGGGCTCGCGACGTGGGCCGATACTCCTTCGGCTGGCATCCAAAGATGTAGGGCCGCGACGACTCCGAGCTGCAACGTCGCAGCGGCGTCGTGCAAACACGTGTGCAAACGCACTGCAGGACACAACGGGGCACAGTAGGACGTCGAGGTCCCGGACGAACCCTCCAAATCCCCTGCTCAACGCACGGCAGGACTCTGGAGGACACCAGCGGAAACGACACCGGTGGGACTTAAAATCCGCTGAGGGTTCACCCTCACGTGGGTTCGAATCCCACCCCGGGCACCAGGCACTCGCCAACAGTCCGGTGTCGCTCAGGTCGGACTCGATCATCTCGGTGAACGCCACCACGGCATCCTCCTATCGACCCTCCGACGGCATCTCCACGAGTTCGTCGGGGTGAGGGTGTTTGCTTTGGGCGCAGGTACCAGTCTGTGGGGTACGGTAGAGATCAACTGAGGAGCCTCGATTGACGGCAGCGAACACTCCAGAGATTGACGGTCGATTCAGGGCGATCAACCGCGTTTCGGTTCGTGACACGCCCCAGTGGCGGTCACTCACCCCGGAGTCGCAGGAGGCCATCCAAGTTGTCTCTCTGGTTCTGCCGTTTCGCACGAATCGGTATGTGATGGATCATCTCATCGATTGGGATCGGGTGCCCGACGATCCGATGTACCAGCTGACGTTTTCCCAAAAGGGGATGCTTCGAGAAGAGGATTACGCCGGGCTTGCCCGAATGGTGGCGCGGGGGGCATCCCGGGAAGTGCTCGAGGCGGAGGCCAATCGAATTCGGCTCGGTCTCAATCCGCAACCGGAAGGGCAGAAGACCCACAACGTCCCGACTCTCCAGGGGCTGCCGCTGCCTGGTATGCAGCACAAGTACCGCGAAACGGTGCTCTTCTTCCCAAAGCGCGGGCAGACCTGCCCGGCCTATTGCTCCTATTGTTTCCGGTGGGCTCAGTTCGTCGGTGTCAAAGACATCCGGTTTGCGGCCACTTCGACCGAACAACTCGTTGCCTACCTCAAAGAACATCCTGAAGTGACCGATGTCTTGATCACGGGCGGCGACCCCGCGGTGATGAGATCCCTGGTACTGCGGCAGTTCATTGAGCCGCTCTTGGCGCTCGACCATCTCGACTCGATTCGTATCGGCACCAAGGCACTGGCTACCTGGCCCCAGAGGTTCACGCACGGTGATGACGCCGACGATCTTCTGCGCCTCTTCGAGGAGGTTGTTGCGTCGGGCAAGCAGCTCGCGCTGATGGCTCACTACAGCCATCACGTTGAGATGTCTACCCCCGCGGCGGAAAGGGCTATCCGGCGAGTCCGAAGCTCGGGCGCCAACATCCGGATGCAGAGCCCGGTGGCCCACCGCGTCAACGACAGCCCGCAAGTCTGGGCCGACCTGCTTCGTACCGGGGTGCGGCTCGGCTGCATTCCCTATTACATGTTCGTAGTGCGTGACACCGGCGCCCGCGACTATTTCGAGGTGCCGCTGATCCGCTGCTGGGAGATCTTCCAACAGGCCTACCAGCGCGTCTCGGGACTTGCACGGACTATCCGGGGGCCGGTCATGTCCGCTTTCCCCGGCAAGGTACACATCCTCGGCGTGACCGATATGGGCAACCAGCGTGTGTTCGCCCTCCAATACCTCCAGGCAAGGAACCCGGAACTCGCCCGTCGGCCCTTCTTCGCCCGCTTCGACCCGCAAGCCACCTGGTTCGACCAGCTCATCCCGGCCACGGCAGAGGACGCCCCCTTCTTCAAGGACAACTCGACGACCCCCACCCCGGTTTCCCCTATCACAGCACCGGCCAGCCGTCCGCCCCTGGGGCACCGGCCACCCGACGTTACGGCACGCTGACAGATCCCGAGCCGGTCGGGATGGTTGGAGGCGCTCTCCGACGCGCCTGTAGGATTAGAGGGTGATGTTGACGCGAGGGGTTGGGCTGTGAAACGGACTCTCCTGGCGAGCGCGGGCCTTGCGATCGTCGTTGCGGCATGCGGTGGTGGGTCAATGAGCGAGACGGAATACGTCGAGAACCTCAATGCCCTAGTCGTGGACGCGGGATCGCGATTTGAAGCCGTATTCGCCGCCTTCGAGCAGACCGCCGACCCGACGTTGGAGGAATTCGTCGCCCTTGTCGAGCAACAACTCACCATTGAGTACGACGTCCGCGACACATTCGAGACACTCGACCCACCCGACTCGATCGACGACGTGAACCGGGTAATGGTCGACACGTTGGGTCAGATCATCGTGGTGGCAGAAGGACTGGTTGCCGCTTCAGACACCGTCAACAGTCTCGAGGAGTTGGAGCAGACCCCCGAGTTCTTTGAGTACCAAACAGTCAACGCCGACGCCGACAGCATGTGCCTCGACGTGCAGACCAAGATCAACACTCTCGCAACCACCGAGGCGATCGACAATCCCTGGATTGCCGACCTGCGAATGACCGTACGGGCCTTTCTCGATTGCGATGAGGTCGAGCCGGGCTAAGCGAACGGATGGGGCGACCCGACCCGAGACGCCACCTTCGGCAGGCTTCACCGCCACCATCGCCGACCCCCCGACCACATCGATGCGCCGCACCAAGAACCAGCCCGAACTCATCGAAGCCCTGGTTCGACGGCTGAGCGGGCGCCCTCGTCACCGGCCGGAGGAAACGTCCGATTGCCGGAGGACGTGGCTCAATTCTGAGCGGCCAATTGCCGATGACCATGGGATGCCGGTCGGAAGAAGAACGGCCTGGTGAAGGCGGAGAATGGGCCGCCCGGCTCTCCACCGCAACGACCAGCTTCGCTCTGCTCCACCGTGCCGCGAGTGCCGAAAGGAGCACCCCGATGAGGAACCGCGTATCAGGTCCCGTTGCCATTCTCGCCGCCTTCCTTCTCTTCGCAGCCGGTTGTGGGGGTGGTGACAGCGCCGGCACGACGGCGGCATCTGAAACGACCCCGACCGCTGCGGCGACTCCGACAACAGCCGCCGTGACCGCGGCGGAGGTCGCCGTCGATGTCCCGGAGACATCGGGAGCCGTGGCCGGTCTGAACAACGTGCGGGGCGCGGTCGTCCGCATCGTGGCCGAAGGCAGCTTCGTGGATCCCCAGGAGGGAGCAGTCGCCAACGTTGCCGGCTCCGGTTCGGGATTCATCATCGACCCCGAGGGCATCGCAGTCACCAACAACCATGTGGTTACCGGAGCGGCGTTCCTCCAGGTATACCTGGATGGCGAAGACCAGCCCCGCAACGCCAAGGTGCTTGGCGTCACAGAATGCTCGGATCTCGCCATCATCGACATCGATGGCTCAGGATTCCCCTACCTCGACTGGTACGGCGAAGACATCGAGGCCGGTACCAAGGTCTACGCTGCAGGCTTCCCGCTGGGCGATCCCGAGTACACCCTTACCGAAGGCATCGTTTCGAAGGAGCGAGCCGCAGGTGAGTCGAGCTGGGCGTCGGTCGATTCCGTCATCGAGCACACCGCCCAAGTATTGCCCGGCAATTCCGGTGGACCTCTCGTCACGGAGGACGGCCAGGTACTGGCCGTCAACTACGCGGGAATCAACGACTTCGACATTCAGTACGCCATCAGTCGACCGGAAGTCGCCAAGGTGCTCGACACGCTGGTGGCCGGTCGGGACGTCACGTCGATCGGCATCAACGGCGAGGCGTTCACATCCGAAGAGTTCTCCGGCATCTGGGTTGCCGGTGTGTCATCGGGTTCGCCTGCCGCCGAAATCGGGATCAAGGGTGGAGACATCATCACCGCCACCGAGGGCTTGGTGGTGGCCACCGACGGAACGATGGCCGACTACTGCGACATTCTGCGCAGCCATGACGCCGGCGACCCGCTCTCGATCGAAATCCTTCGTTGGGAAACCGAGGAGGTCCTGGAGGGCACGCTGAACAGCGGCGAGCCGCTCACGCTCGCGTTCTCCTTCGCCGACACCCTTGCCGAGGAGGTGGACAACGACACAACCGTTGCCTACGAATACAAGAAGGTGACCGACCAGGACAAGATCCTCGTCATGAAGGTGCCGACCGCATGGAACGACATCGACCGCCGAGGCTGGAGCTTCGACGGAGAGATAGTCGGCAACGCCCTCTCGGCGTCACCCAACCTCAAGAAGTTCGTTGACACGTGGAAAACCCCAGGTGTGTTCTTCGCCGCCTCTGCGGCCCTCGCCGACCGATACGAGCCCGGTGACCTCCTGAACTCCTATGACTTCAGCGACTCGTGCACCTACGACGGTACCTACGAATACGACGACAAGCGCTATTCCGGCGCCTACGACCTCTGGGCCGATTGTGGCGCAAGTGGCTCAACCTTCATCATCCTCGAGGCCTACCCTCCCTCGGGCAACTATCTGATCTTGCTGCAGGTGCTGGTCCAAACCGAAGCCGACCTCGAAGCATTCGACAAGATCCTGCGGACCTTCGAGGTGCGTCTCTAGCGGAACAGCGGCTGCATCTGACAACCGAGCGCACCGGACCGATCCAACCCGGGATGCTCGACGTCGCCCCCAAAAGCCCATAGGGTTGAGACCCCCCGTCCGGGGAGAATCAGGAGACCACATGACCACTCTCGAGACAATCCAGGCCGCCGAACAGCGCGTCGCGGCCATCCAAACCAGGCTCCAGTACCTGGAGCGCGGCCTACGTGGAGCCGAGACCGTCGCCAAGACCAGTGCGGCCGCCAGGAAGAACACCCAAACGATCGTGGTCTGCACCGCGGCCGCCGTGGTGGGCATTGCGGTGGTGGCACTCGTGATGCGCCGCCGGCGCAGGCGCAAGCGCCAAGAGGACTGACCCGGTTCCAGCAGCGTCAGACTCGGTGGAACCGCAGACGGATCGACCATCTCCAATCTCACTTGGGCATGGGCTTGCCACCCTGAGTAATCTTGCCCCTCAAAGTGTGCCCGTCGACTGGAGGCTCCGTCCGTGAAGACCTATCCCCCTGAGAAGATCCGCAACGTTGCTCTGGTAGGACACAGCGGGTCGGGGAAGACGACGCTGGCCGAGGCGCTGCTGTACCGCGCCGGAACCATCAACCGCCTGGGCCGGGTCGAAGACGGCACCACGACGATGGACTTCGACCCCGAAGAGCACAAGCGCAACACCACCCTGTCGCTGTCGATCGCACCCATCGAGTGGGACGGCCACAAGATCAACCTCATCGACACCCCCGGATACCCCGACTTCGTCGGCGATGTGCACGCTGCCCTGCGGGTTGCCGACCTCGCCGTGTTCGTGGTCAGCGCCGTCGAGGGTGTCGAGGTCCAAACCGAGAACATCTGGCGGCTTGCCGCGAAGATGGGCGTGCCCCGAATGGTCTTCATCAACAAGCTCGACAAGGAGCGCTCCTCCTTCGATCGCACTCTCGCCGAACTGCGCGACCGCTTCGGTGCCGGAATTGCACCGCTCGAGCTGCCGATCGGCGAGGAAGCTGCCTTCCACGGCATTGCCGACCTGTTCACCGACAAGGCCTACATCTACGACAGCGGCCACGGCGAAGAAGCCGAGATCCCCGAGGAAATGGAAGAGCGCGAACACCAAGTCCACGACAATCTCGTGGAGGGCATCGTGGTCGCCGACGACGACCTACTCGAGCGCTACCTCGATGGTGACATTCCCAGCGTCGCCGAACTCGAGAAGACCATGGCCATTGGTGTCGCCAACGCCAACGTTTTCCCCGTCGTATGCGGCTCGGCAACCGGGCCCATCGCCGTCGACCGTCTCGCCAGCTTCATCGTCGAAATCGGCCCATCGCCCGCCGTGCGCAACACCTTTGAGGTCGAGGCCGGCGGCGAACTGGTACTGGTGGAAGGCAGTCCGGACGGCGATCCGCTGGCTGTCGTCTTCAAAACCATCGCCGATCCCTACGTCGGCCAGATCTCGCTCTTCCGAGTGCTCTCCGGCACCATCAAGCCCGAGAGCAACCTGACCAACACCCGGACCGGTGCCGACGAGCGTTTCGCCAAGATCGCCTCGCTGCAGGGCAAAGAGTCTGTGCTGGTCACCGACCTGCCCGCCGGCGACATCGGCGCCGTTGCCAAGCTCAACAACACGGCAACGGGCGACACGCTAGCTCCGAAGAACAAGCCGGTGGTCCTGCCCGCGCTGGCGCGGCCCGAGCCGGTACTTGGTGTCGCCATCACGCCAACGACGACGGGTGAGGAAGACAAGCTGGCCAACGCGCTGCGTCGCCTCCAGGAGGAGGACCCGGCACTCTCGATGGAGCGCAACGACGAGACCAAACAGACGGTGCTGCGCGGAATGGGCGAGATGCACCTGGCCATCTCCCTCGAGAAACTCAGCCGAAAGTTCGGCGTCGACGTTGCGACCGAGGAAGCCAAGGTGCCGTACCGCGAAACGATCACTCGCACCGCCCAGGCCGAGGGCAAATACAAAAAGCAGACCGGCGGCCACGGCCAGTTCGGCGTTGCCTTCCTGCGGGTCTCACCATTGCCGCGAGGCTCGGGGTTTCAGTTCGTCGACGAGATCAAGGGTGGGTCAATCCCCCGACAGTTCATCCCCGCGGTCGAGAAGGGCGTTGCCGAGACCATGGTCGACGGCGGGGTCTACGGCTTCCCGGTCGTCGATGTGCAGGTGGCCGTGTACGACGGCAAATACCACTCTGTCGACTCGTCGGAGATGAGCTTCAAGATGGCAGGCCGGCTCGGCTTCAAGGCCGCGATGGCGGACGCCGTTCCGATCATGCTGGAGCCCATCTCACTGATCGAGGTCACCGTCCCGGCCGACTACCAGGGCGACATCATGGGTGATTTGTCCTCGCGCCGTGGTCAGCTCCAAGGCACCGAAGTCGCCGAGGGCGGCCGGCAGAGAATCACCGCTCTCGTTCCGACATCGGAGATCATGCGCTACGCCATCGACCTGCGTTCGATCACCCAAGGCTGGGGCAGTTTCACCGCCCGGCACGATCACTACGAGGAACTGCCACCACACCTGGTCGACAAGGTCTCAGCGGAATCCGAAGACGACGACTGAGCCGGCTTCCCCTTGGGTCGGCCGGCCGCGTACGCTTGGTTGGCGCGCACCTGAGGAGGTAGCCCTTGACCCAGATCAACCCATATCTCAACTTCAACGGGACCTGTGAGAGGGCCTTCGACTTCTACCAATCGGTGTTCGGCGGCGAACTCGAACTCAGCCGCTTCTCCGAGATGCCTGCCGAGGAGTGGGCGACTCCCATCGACGGTGACTTGATCATGCACGTCTCGCTGCCGATCGGCGATGGTCAGATCCTGATGGGATCCGATCGCCCACCTTCGATGGGGCCGGTCGATGTCGGCAACAACGTCAACGTCATGATCAACCCCGGCAGCAGCGAGGACGGGAAGCGCATCTTCGACGCGCTGGCTGAAGGCGGTCAGGTGACGATGCCCTACGAACGGACCTTCTGGGGAGCCGACTTCGGGAGCCTGACGGATCAGTTCGGCATCCAGTGGATGGTCAACTACGCCGTCGACCAAGAGGGCTGACGCCGGTCGCTACCCATTCCACATAGGGGCGGCGTTCAGCTGCGCAGGCGCGGAAGGACTTGTGTTCCGAGGAGGTCGATCCCGGCTTCGGAATTGATCCCATGGGGGGTACCGAACTCGACCCGATCGGCTCCGGCTTCGAATAGCGCCTGCGCCTGATCGGCGACCTGACCCGGGGTCCCGGCGAACGCAAAGCGGTCGAGCACCTCGTCCGGGATCGAGGCCCCGGCCGCCGTCGAGTCGCCGCGGGCCAGGTGGCTCCGCACCGCGTCGAGCACCTCAACGGGGACCTGATAGGTCGAGTCGAGCTCCGCCACGACATCGAGATACATAGCCACCTCCCGCTTCGCCAGAGAGCGAGCCGCGGTCCCGTCCTCATCGACCACGGTGACCGCTCCCATGACGAGGCCCACGCCCTCCGCGGTGCGAGGGCTCGTGATCCCGGCATCGATCCGACGCCGCCCCACGGCAACCATGTCGGGGTTGGTGCTTCCACCGATCTTGGCTTCGTTGGCGATCCTCCCCGCCAGAGCCAGGGTCCGTGGGCCCCAGCTTCCGATGAGGAGGGGGACACGGCGGCGCCGGGGTTCGTAGCGGAGCGCAACATCCGGAGCGACCCTGAAGACCTCCCCTTCGAATCCGTCACGGTCGCCGGCGAGGAGCCCCGCAACGACGGCGCTCGCTTCGGCCAGGTAGGTGAGCGGACGAGTCTGCTCGATGCCGACGCCTTCGAGCCAGGCTCCGCGCGACAAACCAAGATACGCACGACCCTGCGAGGCGGCGTCGAGCGCCGCGATCTGGCCGGCGATCTCATACGGGTGCATCGTGTACGGGTTGAGGCAGGTCGGCCCAATCCGGATCCGTGACGTCGACCGGGCCACCTCGAGCAGCCCTGGTAGCGGCGGCGGGAACCGTAGGTCGCCATAGATGGTGAAGACGTCGGCGCCGTAGCCCTCGGCCTGGGCGGCAAGCCTGGCGTATTCGCCGAACTGCTTGTTGCTCTGGAAGGCGAGCCCGACCTCGCGTTGGATCACGTCAGGTCGTCCGTGCGCAACCGGCGCCGAGCGGTGCGCTCGATCCGCATTACGAGGCCCTCCTCAGGGTCGGGACACTGCACCTCGACATCATGCTCGAGCCAGTCGGACTCGGGGAGTTGCCGCTGCTTGGCCGGCAGCAGCGGAAGGACCGCAGCCATGGCATATATGCAGAAGTGCTTGCCGGCCGGGATCTCGACCCGGCTGCTCTCCACCACGTCGAAGTAGTCCCCCACCTCGAGGCCACACACGCTGCGTCCGGCGATGCGGTCGACCGTGACCCGAAGGTCGTAGAGCTCCGTCTCTCCGGACGGAGCCGTGCTTCCTGCCATGCCGTGCTCCCTGTTCTCAGTGCGATCTGGACTGTATCGCGCCGGCGCTCAGCTCGTTCCGCCCGCGCTCAGGGCGACGCCGTCGAGGATGTCGGCTTCGGACACCACCACCTCGGACGCACCGCTGCGGGCGACGGCTCGCTCCACCACGATTGCGCCACCCAACAGCACGTCGGCCCGGCCCGGATCGAGTGAGGGAATCGCCGCCGTCTCCGCCACGGTCAGGCCCGACAAACGTGTTACCAGGCCGCCGAAGAGGCCCGCCGGGAAAGCGGTCCCTTGAATGGCCGCCGGGTCGTAGCCCGGAAGGTCGAGCAGGATGGCGGCGAGGCTGGCGAACGTGCCGCCCACCCCGATGACGGTCCCGGGGGCCGCCGGAAAGTCCACCGCGGCGAAGATGGAGTCAACCTGGCGGCGGGCGGCGGCCACCTGCTCGTCGGACGCGGGATGGTCGGGAAGATCACGCTCGGTGAGCCGTACCGAACCGATGTCGACGCTGGCGGCGTGCTCCACACCTTCGGAGCCGAGCACGAACTCGGTCGATCCGCCCCCAGGGTCGATCACAAGGAGAGGCCGATCGCCGACCACACCGGCGGCGGTACCGCGAAACGACAACGCCGCCTCCTCGGTGCCGTCGATCACCTCAGGCCGAAAGCCGAGGGCCAGTTCCGCCCTGGCTAGGAACACCTCACGGTTGGCCGCATCACGGGTAGCCGAGGTGGCGATGGCTCGCTTTGCGTCCACGTTCCACGACCGCACCGCCTCTCCGAAGCCTGCCAGTACGGCCACGGTGCGACCAATGGCTTCCTCGCTCACTTCGCCAGACCGATCGACGCCTTCGCCGAGGCGGGTCACCGCCACGCGACGATCCTCCCACTCCAGACGCTCGCCGCCGAACAGGTCACCGGCGATGTAGTTGGCTACGAGCAGCCGCACCGAGTTCGTGCCGATGTCAACCGCCGCCACCCTCACGCCTTTGGCTCCGTCCAATTGGGATTACGTCCCACCACACCGTCGATCGCCGCAACGCAGCCGACGGCACAGTCGAGGGGCTCAACACCGGCGGCGGCGGATTCACCCACGGGGTTGTCGTTGCCTGCGGCAAAGTCGGCGTAGTGGGCATGGAGGCACTTGACCCCGAGTGCGGTGCCGGCAACCCCACCTGAGGGTCGGTAGGCGGCATTGGGAGGTACCAGGGCGTCGCGCTCCGCCGCGTAGCGGGCAGACGCCGCGACATGACGAGCTGCCAGGTCGGGGTCGGCAGCGAGCTTGGCCTCCGCTTCCTTGACCCCGCCGCGTGACTCGATCCGACCAATCCGCCGCGACGCCAGCGGACACGTCAGCCAGTACCTCGTCGGAAATGGCGTCCCATCGTCGAGCAGCGGCGGGACGGCGATCACTACGGGTAACCCCAGATGGCAACGCGCCCGCACATCAATCACCGACCGGGGTTCGCGTTCGAGCTGAGCCGCAACGGCGGCCCGATCGGAAACGCCGGCCAACTCACTCATCCGGAACGAGATCACGCCCAGTGAGGAAGTCCCAGAACTGATGAAGCAGCGACCGATCGTCGAACTGATCCTCGGTGACGGCCGTTGGAGAAGGGACAATCTCCCCTTTCACGGATTCCACCTGGTATCCGATCTCGCCGGGGCGAACCAATCCAAGTTGCTCACGGGCGAGCCGCTCGACACCCGCGTCGGTTTGCAGGCTGACTATCTGGCCTTCGAGTTGGCGGTTCTCCTCGACCACGGCCTCGAGCTTCGCCTCGGTGTTGGCCACCTGGCGTTGCTGGGCCAGCATCTGCCGGAAGGGGAAGATGCCCGCCAAGGTAAGCCCCAACGCCAGCAACAGAAACAGGGCGACCCACGGCGAACGGCGGTGCTGCGTCGGTCGCTGCACCTTCTCGCCGCCGCCGTTGGTCACCTTCTGCTTCACTATCCACGCCTCCGGAACGGCGCCCACCCGGCGTAGCGGGCTTGGTCTCCGAGTTGTTCCTCGATGCGGATCAACTGGTTGTACTTGGACGTCCGCTCACCGCGCGCCGGGGCACCGGTCTTGATCTGGCCGGCGTTGGTGGCGACCGCAAGGTGACTGATGAACGAGTCCTCGGTTTCGCCCGAACGGTGGCTCACCATGCGGCCGTACTGGTTGCTTTCGGCGATCTCCATGGTGTGCAGTGTCTCGGACAGCGACCCGATCTGGTTGACCTTGATGAGCACGGCGTTGGCCACGCCCATGTCGATCCCCTTGCGCAGGATCTCCTCGTTGGTGACGAACAAATCGTCACCGACGATCTGGGTCTGGGAACCTAGCCGATCGGTCAGCAGCTTCCAGCCGTCCCAGTCCGCCTCGTCGAGACCGTCCTCGATCGAAACGAGCGGGAACTCATCGACCAGCGTGGCGATGTAGTCGACCATCTCCTCGGAGGTGAGCTGACCACCTTCGACGTTGTAGCGACCTTCGCGATACAGCTCGGAAGCAGCGACGTCGAGGGCAAAGGCCACTTCATCGCCGACGGTGTAGCCGGCCGCCTCAACAGCCTCGCTCAGGATCTCGAGAGCGTCGCGGTCGGCGCCGAGGTTGGGAGCAAACCCGCCCTCGTCACCAACGTTGGTGGACAGGCCGCGCCCGGCGAGGACCTTCTTCAACGCCTGGTAGACCTCGGCCCCAGCGCGCAGCGCCTCGCGGTAGGTGGGCAGACCGCCGGGCACGAGCATGAACTCTTGGATGTCGACCGAGTTGGCCGCATGGGCGCCACCGTTGAGCACGTTCAGGCACGGCACCGGGAGTACTCGGCCCGCAGTCCCGCCCAGGTAGCGGTACAGCGGCAGGCCGACACCGGCAGCCGCAGCTCGCGCGTTGGCAAGCGAGACAGCGAGGATGGCGTTGGCGCCAAGCCGTTCCTTGTTGGGGGTGCCATCGAGGTCGAGCATGACCTGATCGATGTGCTCTTGCTGGGTGGCATCGGTGCCCACGGTGGCAGGCGCGATGACAGTGTTGACAAAATCGACGGCCCGCAGCACGCCCTTGCCGCCGTAGCGGTCGCCGCCGTCCCGAAGCTCGTTGGCTTCGAGTGCCCCCGTGGATGCTCCCGAAGGAACCGCGGCCCGGCCGAACCCCCCGCCAGCGAGCGAGACTTCGGCCTCAACGGTCGGGTTACCCCGAGAGTCCAGGACTTCGCGAGCCCACACCTTCTCGATAGTGGTCATTGTGGGCCCTTTCCTATTGCCGGAAACTGTATCACGACTACTCCGTTGTGAGATGTCATCGAGAGGCTATCGGGGACGGCGACGGATTCAAGAATCCGAAACTTCGCCCTCACCCGCCAAGGTGTTCTTGGCTTGGACCCAGAGGCCGTCCAATGCGGCCAAGGTCATGTCGGCGAGGTCGCGGCCTTTCTCAGCTGCCAATGCCTCGACGATGCGAAACCGATCGGCGAACTTGTCGGCGGCGTGACGCAGGGCGAGGTCGGGATCGAGTGCCAAATGGCGGGAGAGGTTCACGACGGCAAAGAGGACGTCTCCGAGTTCGTCGTGCACGGCGGCACGCTCGTCCGGGCCACGTTCGCCCGCCGGCAACTTGCGGATCGCCTCGCCGAGTTCCTCGATCTCCTCGTGCAGCTTGGCCAACACCGGAGTCGGGTCATCCCAGTCGAACCCGACCGAGGCGGCCCGACGCTGCAGCTTGTCGGCTCTCGCGATGGCGGGCAAGGCGGTCGGCACGTCGTCCATCAGCGATTCCCGCTGCTTCTCTTCGGCCTTGAGCGCCTCCCAGTTGGCAAGCACCTGGGCAGGTTTGGTGGCCGTGGCGTCGCCAAAGACATGGGGGTGACGGTGCACCAGCTTTCGCCGAATCCCCTCGGCAACTTCCTCGACGTCGAACGCGGCGACCTCACGGGCCAGGGTGGCGTGGAACACAACCTGGAGCAGCAGGTCGCCGAGCTCCTCCTCGACCTCGGCGTAGGCGCCGTAGTCGGGGTCACTATCGCCGCCCGGCGCACTTGGACTCAGCGCGCTGAGCGCCTCGACCGTCTCGTAGGCCTCTTCGATGAGGTGACTCACCAAGCTGTGATGGGTTTGCTCCCGATCCCACGGACACTGCTCGCGCAGTATCCGGTTGGTGACGACTAGACCGTGCCACCCGGCCGGAGGGGGGTCGAGGTACAACGTTGTGCGCGGTCCCGGTTCGAGCCTCACGACGCCCTCGAGATCTGTCACGATCACGCGTTCATCGGGCGAACCCAACGCGTCGAGGAACGTGACGGCCGTCTCGAACGGGAGGACCCTGCCAAGCTCGGCCACCGCGTCGGCGAGTACGACCGGCAGGTCGACCTGGCTGACAATCGTGGGCAGGTGGAGCGGTAGCGGGTCTGGAAGATCGCGCCCATCGAGAATCTGCACGCCACGCTCGATCGGGTCGAGACCGACCGCGGCATACACGAGGTCGAGGAACGATTCACCCGGGATCACCGTGACGTCCAAGGCGGCCGCGGCCGCCCGCTCTAGAAGAATCGACACGCTGCGCTCGCCCACGACCGCGCTACCGGGAACGGCATAGACAACAGGCCCGGTGGCGGCACGCTCGACGATCCGAGCCGCGATCGCTCCGTAGACGCTGTCAAAACCCTCAGACTCGCCGTAGAGATCGTCGCAGGTCACGACCTCACGATCAGCAGCCAGATCGGTCGCCGCGGGATGGCGTCCGGTTCGCACCACGACGGTCACGTCGGGGTCGACTAGGACCTCTTCAATCGGCGCTGCGACCCGCTCGATCCCGGCGGGGCCGAGCCCAACGATCGTGATCGTGGCCACGGCGGCCTACGAAGAAGGCGGCGGGCGAATGCCGTCGGCGATCGAAGTCCAGGTCCCGATGGCGGGATGGATATCAACCGCCGCGTCTGCCAGGGCCACGTTCAGCCACTCGGTGTAGAGCTCGCTGACAGCCGAAGCCTCGAGCCAGGCGACCGGATCGTTGATCAGCTCGTCGCGGCTCGGCGGGCCGACCCGGGCTTCGACCAGGATGATGTGATACCCGAAGTTGGTTTCCACGGGCCCATAGGCGACCCCGAGCGGAGCCTCAACGGCGGCCAGCGCAAACGGGGGAACAAAACCCGACAAGAACACCGGGCACTGCCCGTTCGGGTCGAGCAACAGGCCACCGGTTGTCGTGGTGTCGGTCGACAATTCGTCGGCGAGCGCAGCAAGTTCCTCCCCCGCCTCGGCACGAGCCAGCACCTCGTTGGCCGTCTCCTCGTCGGCAACCAGCACATGGCGGACGCAAGCACGGGTGACTCGCTGCGGCTCCTCGAAGTAGGCGTCGGGGAAACCGGCTGATTCCAGCAACAACTCCCTGGCAACCCCGTCTCGGATCAGCGTGAACAGCGCCTGAACCTGCAGTGCATCCTCGGTGAAGTACGGCGGAAGTCGGGTGGGATCGAACAGGGGGGCGTACCGCTCCGGCGGATTGGCCGCCCGTTCCGCAAGGTCCTCCTCCGTCCAGGTGAGGCCAAAGTCTGCCTCGGCGGCGGAACGGAGGGCTTCCGCGACGACGAGCTGGGTGAGGTCACCTCTGAAGTCCTGCAGGCACTCGCCCTCTTCCGCAAAGGCACACCCGGCATCGACGGCCGTGGCATCGTCGTACGTGGTCCGCAGCGCCAGCACCTGGCCGCGGCTGATCTTTTCCTCGTTGACGACGGCGGCGGTGTCACCGACGGCCCCGCCCCCACACGCGGCAAGCAAGACCGAGGTAGCGGCGAGCGCAACAACGAGGCGGCGAATCAGTCGAGCCAATGGAATCACTCCTGTGCAGGCGGCCACATTGTATGGAGAAAATCGAACAACGCGGCCGCATGGTCCCGCCGCGGTGCCGGAACGAACAGTTGCTTGCCCCGCAGCACGGCACGCGGCGCCAACCGGCGCAGCCGTACCTCTTGGGATGTCCGCAATTCGACCGGCGCCAGCCGAACCTCGTTCCGAACCTTGACGATCTCGCTGATGCCGATCCGGATCGCCTCAACCCGCAGCAGGGCAACGTTGATCAGCGCCTGGGCCGGCGGCGGCAACGAACCGAAGCGGTCCTCCCACTCGGCGACGACATCCGCCACCTGCGCTTGCGTCACTGCGACCGCCAGACGGCGGTAGGCCTCGAGGCGCTCGGGACCGCTCGGCACATAGTCGTCCGGCAGGTGAGCATCGACGGGAAGATCGATCCGCACCTCCGGCGGCTCCTCAGCCTCGACGGTCTCGCCCTTCAACTCGCTGACGGCGGCGGCAACCAGCTCCACGTAGAGGTCGAATCCGACTGCGGCGATGTGCCCGGCCTGCACCTCACTCAGGATGCTTCCGGCACCCCTGATCTCGAGGTCGCGCATCGCCAGTTGGAAACCGGAACCAAGATCGGAGAACTCGCCGATCGCTTCGAGCCGCCGGTACGCATCCTCAGAGAGACGCTCCTCCTCGGGGTGGAACAGGTAGGCATACGCCCGCTGGGTCGAACGCCCCACCCGGCCGCGCAGCTGGTAGAGCTGCGCAAGGCCGAGACGGTCGGCCCGCTCGACGATCAACGTGTTCACCTGTGGGAGGTCGAGCCCGGATTCAATGATCGTGGTCGCCACCAACACGTCGTATTCACGATTCCAGAAGTCGAACATGACCTGCTCGAGTTGACCCTCGCTCATCCGTCCGTGGGCGACGGCGTAGCGAGCGTCGGGGACGAGCCTGCGCAGCCGCTCGACGGCGTGATCAATCGA
This sequence comes from uncultured Acidimicrobiaceae bacterium, assembly GCA_964465915.1. Classification (GTDB taxonomy): domain Bacteria; phylum Actinomycetota; class Acidimicrobiia; order Spongiisociales; family UBA5794; genus CAVPHV01. The sequence goes on along the minus strand of CAYXMJ010000010.1, from coordinate 17,369 downwards.
CTGGATCCGGTTATGGACGTAGAACACCTGTCCCTCGCGCAGGATTTCGCGGCGGATGGCAGCGGAGACCGCCTGCTCATCGAACGGCCCGACATAGGTCAGGATGGGGTGCCGATCCTCGGGAGCGGTCCTGATGTGGCTGACCTCCCGAATCCCGGTCAATGCCATCTCCAGGGTGCGCGGGATTGGAGTTGCCGTCAGGGTGAGCACGTCCACCGAAGATCGCAGCCGTTTCATCTTGTCCTTGGCAGCCACCCCAAACCGCTGCTCCTCATCGACGATCAGCAGCCCGAGATCCTCGAAGTCGATGTCTTGCGAAAGCAAGCGATGCGTGCCGATGACGAGGTCGACACTTCCCGACTCGAGCCCGCGAATGACCTCCTTCTGCTGGCGTCCGGTGAGAAAGCGGCTCAGCATCTCCACCCGCATCGGGTACGGCCCCAGCCGCTCCTCGAATTTTGCGAAATGCTGCTGGGCGAGCAGCGTGGTCGGCACCAAGAGGGCGACCTGCTTGCCGCTCTGCACTGCCTTGAAGGCGGCCCGCAACGCCACCTCAGTCTTCCCAAAACCGACATCACCAAAGATGAGCCGATCCATCGGTCCGGGGCTCTCCATGTCGTTCTTGACGTCGGCGATGGCGGTCAACTGATCCGGCGTTTCCTCAAAGGGGAACGTCGCCTCGATTTCCTGCTGCCACGGCGTATCGATCGAATAGGCAAAGCCGGTCGCCATCGCTCGCTTGCGATGGAGAGCGACGACCTCTTCGGCGACAACCGCCACCGCCTTGCGCACCTTGGAGCGGGTGGTCGCCCAATCGGTGCCGCCGAGACGGGAAAGCCGCGGGGTCTCACCTCCCGTGTATGGCCGGATCGCCGCCAACTGATCGGTGGGGATGTAGAGCTTGTCCTCGCCGTGATAGGCGACATACAGATAGTCACGCTCCACGCCTGCGATCTCGCGGTGGACCAAACCCTCGAAACGGCCGATCCCGTGGTGGTGGTGCACCACGAAGGCGCCCGGCTTGAGGTCGCGGTATCCCTCGGTGCTTCCCGAAGCGCTGCGGGCCTTGACGCGGCGGTGAGCACGCCTGCGGCCTGCCACCTCCTGTTCGCCGACCACCCCGAACCCCAACTGAGGAGCGACAAACCCGCGATGGATCCCGGTGGCGAGCACCGCAGGTCGAGCCACATCAAGAGACTCGACGACGGGAAGGTCGATACCGGCCTCGCCCAACACCTGTGAGACGCGGCGGGCCGCGGCCGCCCCGTCCATGGCGATCACGACATCGACGGCGCGGGTCTGCCACAACGACACAGCATGAGCGATGGCCGGAGCGTCACCCGGCGTCGCATCCAGACCACGAACTTCGTATCCCTCATCGCCGGGTCCGGCGGCGAGACCCGGTGCTGCGAGATGCGGCCGGTCCGCGACACACTCATTCAGCGGCAGGTAGAGAGCGGGATGCTCCCCGGCCTCGGGGGCGCCGTGTCCCCAGGTCGATGCCAGCGCAGCAGCCAGATCGCCCTCTTCCTTGACGAGGTCGGCGCTGCGGTCGTATGCCCGGGGCGGGTCGAACAACACGATGGCGGCATCACCGGCGTGGGCGAACAGCGACTGAGCCGGAGCCAGCCACGGGAGCCACGATTCCATGCCGGCAAAGTCCAGCCCCTCGGCGAACCGATCCCAGGTCATGGCCGACCACGGTTCTGTGTCCCGCAGCGCCGCGGCGCGTTCGCGTAGTCCGTCATCGATTCGCAGCTCGCGAGGCGGATAAGCGACCACGTGATCGACCGACTCCGTCGATCGCTGCGACCCAACGGTGAAGGCTCGGATCTCTTCGACCTCGTCGCCCCAGAACTCGATACGGAAGGGCTCCTCGCCCTGCGCGGGAAACAGGTCGACGATGCCGCCCCGAACGGCGAACTCACCTCGCGACTCCACCCGGTCGGTACGGTGGTAGCCCGCCATGGCAAGGCTCGTCACCAGCAGGTCGAAACCAACCTCGGTGCCGGACTCGATGAGCAACGGCTCCACCGGTGACGTACTGACCCGCTGCGAGACGGCCCGCACCGAAGCGACCACGATCAGACCCGGCGCACCGAGCTGGAGCCGATGTCGCGCCTCGGTACGATGTGCCATCGTCGTGACCGCCGGCGAGACGTGCTCGAACGGAAGGGTCTCCCACGCCGGAAGATGGAGCGCTTCGGTCGTGAACAACCCAAGATCGTCAACGAGATCTTCGGCTTCACGCTCGCCGGGAACCACCGCCAGAATCGGACGGTCGAGGTGCTGCGCCATCCCGGCCAGGACCACGGCACGCAGCGGTGGGGGCACGACAGCCCGGCCCGGATACTCGGGAACCAGGGTCGCCGGGAACCGTTTGAGAAGAGAACCGAGGGGCGCGCTCACAAGCGACGGATCGTAGCCGCAAGCCATGACCCTATGACCAGGGTGGGACTCATCGGCCTTCACCGCCGACCAGCCCTTGGCTGCGATACCAGTCAACGGTGCGTGCCAGCGTGTCCCCCAACGGCGTGTACCTCAGACCCAACTCGCGTTCGATGCGCGACCCGTCGTAGCGATGGCCGTGCAGCAGGGTGCGAACCATCTCGCGACACAGCGGAGTCTCGCCGGGGACGAGTTCGGCGAACAGCGCAAGCGGGCGCCCGAGCACCGAGGCGACCGGCATCGGGACGTACCGCGGCTCGATGCTGATGCCGGACACCTCGCCGAGCAGCGCGACCGCCTCGGCAACGCCGATCGTGGCTCCGTTCACCAGGTACCGGCGGCCCGCCTCCCCTCGACTCGCGGCGAGGAGGTGCGCCGTGGTGCAGTCGGCAATGTCGACGATGCTCAGCGAGAGATCAACCAGGATCGGACGCCGGGTCTGCAACGCGTACAGAAACAGGCGCGCCGAGCCGCCGATCCTGCCGGGACCCTGAACGGATGAGGGATTCACGGAGACGAGCTCAACTCCGAGCCGACCTGCGGCCGCAAAGGCGGCAGCCTCTGCCCGGTGTTTCGACTCTTCGTAGCTCGACAGGTATCGACCCCGGTGCGCCGACTCTTCGTCGCCGACGGTGCCCTGGGCTTCGCCGAGGGTTGCCGCGGACGAGGTGAACACGACTCGTTCAACTCCCGCCCCGGCGGCGGATTCGATCACCCGTACCGTCCCGTCGACATTGACTCGGATCATCGGTCCGGGGCGTCGCGAGCACATCTCGTTGACACCCGCAACGTGGAATACCGTGCGGCAGCCCTCCATGGCACGGCGTAACACGGCGCCGTCGAACACATCACCGGCAACGGGTATCGCTCCCGCATCGGCCACGAGTCTCTGCCCGCTGGTCGAACGAGCCAGGGCTCGCACCTCTCCCTGGTCCGCAACGAGGCGGCGCATCAGGTCGCCGCCCACGAACCCCGTGGCACCGGTGATGAAGCTCGGGCCCGAATTCACGCCACGGCGGGTTTGGCGCGCAGCGAACTCCCGTAGCGCTTGAAGTAGTCCCACGCCGAGATCAGCGTGACCGCGACTGCGACCAGCATCATCCACTGGTCGAGATAGAAGGGACCCCACGGCTCGGGGAGGCGCACCATGGCGAGGCCGATCGCAACGAACTGCGTCGCCGCCTTCCATTTGCCCCATTGGCTGGGCGGCACCTTGGAATGGTCTTCGAGAGCGGCAACGCTTCGAAGCCCCATCACTGCTAGTTCCCGGCCGATGATGATGAACGCAGCCCATGCCCACACCCGCCCGGCCTCAACCAAGGCGAGCAACGAACCGGTCACCAGGACCTTGTCCGCCACCGAGTCGAGAAAGGCGCCGAGCGTGGTCGTGATGTGCCAACGGCGGGCCAAGTAGCCGTCGGCAAAGTCGGTGAGAGCCGCAATCGTGAACAACACCGCGGCAATGACCCAGGCGTAGTCAATCTCATCGGCGAAGATCACGAAAAACATCACGACGGGGGTGAGCCCGATCCTGATGTACGCAAGCAGGTTGGGAACGTTCATGCGAGTGCCCTCATCGAGCAGGATCGTAGACGCTCGGCCGGAGGGTGGCACGGCGGGCCCCATTCGCGGCCGTTGGCCGCCTCACTCGACCCAAGCGAAACTCCGTTCGATCGCTTTTGCCCACGACGCGCTCAAACGCTCCCGGATCTCCTCATCCATGGCGGGTTCGAAGCGGCGGTCCTCCGCCCAGTGCGAGCGCAGGTCGTCTGCGGTGTTCCAGAATCCGACGGCGAGGCCCGCGGCGTATGCCGCCCCCAACGCCGTGGTCTCAGCCACGACCGGGCGCACCACCGGGACCCCGAGGATGTCGGCCTGGAATTGCATCAGCAGGTCATTGACCACCATGCCGCCGTCCACCTTCAGCTCGCTCAGATCAACTTCCGCGTCCGCCTTCATCGCCTGGAGCACATCCTTGGTCTGATACGCCACCGACTCGAGAACGGCCCTGGCGATGTGACCACCCGTGGCGTACCGGGTGAGCCCGGCGATCACACCGCGAGCGTCTGACTTCCAATACGGGGCGAACAGGCCGGAGAATGCGGGCACGAAGTACACATCCCCGTTGTCCTCGACCTCCCTGGCCAGCGTTTCGACCTCGGGGGCGGTCTCGATGAGCCGCAGGTTGTCCCGCAGCCATTGCACCGCAGCGCCGGCGATCGCTACGGACCCCTCGAGGGCGTAGCGCGGCTTGCCGGGGCCGATCTGGTAGGCGACCGTGGTCAGCAGGCCGGCCTCTGAGTGGACGAGGCGGGTCCCGGTATTGACCAGCAAGAAACAGCCGGTGCCGTAGGTGTTCTTGGCCTCACCGGCGGAAAAACACGCCTGACCGAACATGGCGGCCTGCTGATCGCCGAGGACACCGGAGACGGCCACTCCCTCGAGAACCCCTTTGGCTCGCCCGATGACCCCAACCGACGGGACGATCCGAGGAAGCATCGAGCGCGGCACCCCAATGGCTTCGAGGAGTTCATCGTCCCATTCGAGCGTTTCGAGGTTCATGAGCATGGTGCGACTGGCGTTCGTCACGTCGGTGGCATGCACCCCCGTGAGCTTCCAGATCAGCCATGCGTCGACGGTCCCAAACCGTGCCGTTCCTCTGGCCACGGCCTCGGCGACCGCGGGGATGTTGTCGATCATCCAGCGGACTTTTGGACCGGCGAAGTAGGTGGCAAGAGGAAGGCCGGTCTTGGCCCGGAAACGATCGGGACCGGCTTCGCCGCCAAGCTCGCGGCAGAGGGCGTCGGTGCGGGTGTCCTGCCACACGATGGCGGGAGCCAGCGCGGCGCCCGTCTCGGCGTCCCACACCACCGCGGTCTCCCGCTGGTTGGTGATGCCAACGGCGACAAGCTCCTCAGGTCCGATGCCTGCTGCGGCCAACCCCTCGACGATCACGCTGCCGATATTGGTCCAGATCTCCTCGGCGTCGTGTTCTACCCAGCCGGGTTTCGGGTAGATCTGCCGATGCTCGCGTTGTGCCATGGCAACAAAGCGGCCGGCGTGATCGACTACGACGAACCGGCTGCTCGTCGTGCCCTGGTCGATGGCTCCCACATACTGCGCCACGATCGGCTCCTTTCCCGCTACTGCGTCGGGGGCCCGAACTCCCCGGCACGCTGCCTGGCTTCGTCACCGCCATTGCAGACAAACGCTTCGACGATGTCCGCCCCGTGCTGAACAACGAGGTCGACCTCGTCCCGCTCCTTTCGCGAGAACGGCCGCAGCACGAAGTCGGCTGGGTCCATTCTGCCCGGTGGCCGCCCCACTCCGCACTTCAGCCGCCACAGATCCTGGGTCCGCATTGACCGAATGATGGACGAAACCCCGTTGTTGCCCCCCGGCCCGCGGCCAAACTGCACCCGCAGCTTGGCGAATGGCAAGTCGATGTCATCGTGAACGACCAACAGGTCCTCAGGCGCTGCGCCGAAGTACCGCACCAGCGGGGCCACGGCCTGGCCGGACTCGTTCATGAATGTACGCGGCAGCGCCAGGACGGCAGGAACCCCGTCGATCCTGACTTCGGCGATATCGGCGCGAATCGTGCGCCGGGCTCGCTTGAAGGTGCCACCCCAGCGCTCCCCGGCCAGCGCCACGATTTCGGCGCCGACGTTGTGCCTGGTGCCCTCGTACTTGACGCCCGGGTTGCGCAACCCGACGACGATGGGGCGAGCGCCGACGGCTCAGGCCTCCTCGGCGGGAGCGGCGTCCTCACCCTCGCCCTCGCCCTCTTCGCCCTCGACCTCTTCGCCCTCTTCGCCCTCGACCTCTTCCTCGACCTCTTCTTCGAGACGGGGTGCCAACACCGTGACCAGCGGACGGTCCTCATCATCGAGGATGGTGACGCCTTCGAGCTGCGGAAGATCGGCGACCTTGAGCGAGTCGCCAATGTCGAGGTCGGTGATGTCGAGTTCGATACTCGACGGGATCTGTGTGATCAATGCTTCGATCATGACGGATGTGCCGATGGTCTCGACGAACCCACCCTCTTCGCGCACGCCGGCAGGCACGCCGGTGTACTCGATACCCACCTCGGCCTCGATGGCTTCGGTCAGACTCACCTGAATCAGATCGAGGTGGGTGATATCGCCGCGCACCGGATGGCGCTGTAGCTCACGGGCAACGGCCAGAACGTCGTCCACGCCGTCGACTTCGACCTTGATCAGTGCATTGAGGCCTGCCTCGGTGTGCAGGACGCCGTGAAGGGCGCGGCCATCAACGGTCACCGACATGGTGTCGAGGTCCTTGCCGTATACAACGGCCGGGACGAGGCCCTCACGACGCAGGCGGCGCGCCGGGCGGGTACCGCTTGTCTCGCGCTTGTCGGCGCGCAAGGTCACCTGCTCCATGATTTTCGAACTCCTCGGTAGGTTGGGTCGTCTCCACCGCACCGGCTCGCTAGGGCGCGACGGCGGTGCCCTGGTGGAGGGAGGCCATATTATGGGCCACAGCGGCCATAGGGGCAAAGAGGAGCCGCGTTTGCGCGCCAAATCCCAAGCTGCTGGAGGACCTGGGACCGTCCGGCTAGCCGTTGATGAAGCTGAATCGCACGGTTCGTTGCGGGTTGTCCGCGTTGGGGTCGACAACGACAATCGACTGCCACGTGCCCAACGTCATCTCCCCTCCGACCACGGGAACAACCGTTGAGGGAGCAATGACGCCGGGCAGCACGTGATCGGCGCCGTGCCCGGGCGAGCCGTGTTGATGGCGATAGCGGCCTTCGTCGCGGGGCATGAGACCATCGAGCAGATCCATGAAATCGCCGTCGCTTCCCGCCCCCGTCTCGATGATGGCGAGGCCTGCCGTGGCGTGAGGGACGAACACGGACAGCACTCCGTCGCCCTTGCCGGCGACAAACCGCGCCGCCTCTGCGGTGATGTCGAACACCCCGCGCTGTGATCCCGTTACAACTGTGATCGTGGTTGTTTCCATTGCCACTCCGTTCGGAAGGTGCAGGCCTACACCCGGACTCGGCGCGTGCGGAGAGCGCCGACTTCCTCGCCTTGGAGTCTCCGCGGCGCGGGTGCCCAACCGCACCAACACTATCGGGGAATCGACTCGAGGGGCGAATGAGCCGCACCGACGCAATGCCAGGGGCCGTCGGAATCACCATCGACAAGACCTTGTCCGCCGGCCACGACGGCGGAACCTCGTGCCCCGGCAGCGAGACCCTCACTGCACCCACGTCGTGTGAAGTCCGCTGCCCCGCGGGATCGGTCAGACGATCGAACCGGCCAACGACCGCCGCCATGCCCCAAGGCGCCGGCTGCGCTTGTAGGGGAAAACCTCGATGACTTCTCCAGACCGGACTCGATCCTGGATCCGGTGCCAGAAGCGCACGCCGAAGAGGTCTGAGTGGTAGTAGTCGAAGGCCTCGCGTAGCTCGCCGCGTATGCCGAGGAAACGCGTGAACTCTTCGGGAAAGATGTCGTTGTCGCCGACCCCAAACCAGGGGTCGGCCGCCATCTCGTCATCGGGTCGGTCCGTGGTCGGCATGTCGCGAAACTTGCATTCAGTCAGCGGGATGATCTCGTCGTAGTCGTAGAACACCACGCGGCCACTGCTGGTGACCCCGAAGTTCTTCAACAACATGTCACCGGGAAAGATGTTGGAAGCCGCGAGGTTCTTGATGGCGCGCCCGTAGTCGACGATGGCCGAACGGGCCTTGATCGCATTCGCTTCGCGCACGTAGATGTCGAGCGGGGTGACTCGCCGCTCAACATACACATGGTGGATCACGACATCGTCGCCGACGCTGACCGACTTCGTCGCCTCCGACTCGAGTTCGGCAAGGAGTTCCGGATCAAACCGATCCTTGGCGAAGCGCAGGTGTTCGAACTCGTGAGCGTCGATGAGTCGACCGGCGCGGTCATGCCGAAAGACCAACCGGTACTTGGACATGATCTGGCGTCTGGTGGTCTGTTTCGGGAACGGGAAGCGATCCTTGATGATCTTGAACACCACGTCGTAGCCCGGCATCGTGAAGACGATCATCACCATGCCCCGGATCCCGCGCGCCGGCACGAACTGCTCTACGCCCGAGTCGACGTGACGCATGAAGTCGCGGAACAGTTCGGTCTTGCCGTGCTTGTGATAGCCGATCGCCGTGTACATCTCGGCCGCTCGTTTCCCCGGCATGATGCCGCGCAGGTAGTCGACCAAGGCTCCGGGCCATGTGGTCGCCACCAGGAACGGCGACCTCGTGTAGCTGAACAGCACACTCAGGTCCTCCGGTTCTACCAGAGCGGCGCCGAGGCTGAGCCCGCGTGACGTGTGGTGGACGGCCAGCGCCAGCGGTACCCATTCGTCGCCGACGATGATGCGCCCGACGAGGTAGGCGCTTTGGCTTCGGTAGAACGGTGTACGAAGCAGCTCGATCCGGTCCGGCTCCTCGTTCAACCCTCGAATCTCGAGGCGCCGCAGCACTTCGGCCGCGGCGAGCCGCACGTCGCGGCGCAGATTCGACCAGGGCGCCTCCCAACCGACATCACGGAGGGCCGCAATGAAGAGATCCTCGAGATACCCGACCCGTTCGTAGCCGACCAAATCGGGCTCTCCCCCGACCGGCTCGGACGCAGCCACGAACTCGATGGCGGGGTCGACGCCCTCGGTGCGAAAGACTCTCCGCGTAACCGAATTAAAGAAGGTCTCGGCGATCTCACGATCCGGCCGTGCGCCGAAGAGCCCGGCGCAACCCATCCGCGCCGCCTCCCACGTGGCGTGGTAGAGCCCAGCACTGCCGGCCAGCGTCTCGGTGGCCGTGACCGCCTGATCGACCGAGTCAGCGTAGAGATCGAGTCGCTCGATGGTGTCCTCATGGAGACCGTGCCAATCGCGATGCTCGAAGCGGTCGCCGGCGCGCCGCGTGATCTTGGCGAACTGCGAGCTGTAGTGCCCGTAGGCCTGGTTGACTGCCGCGGCGACCCGATCGGCTAGCTGGGATCGGTCCACGATGCCCCGGTTCTCCGGCCTGGCAGCTGCGACCGACCCGGCCGCAACATCAGGTGTTCTCGCCCTGGAAGATCTCACTCACCGAAGCATCGGTGAAGATGGCATCGATGGCACCGGCCAGCAGCGAGCCAATCGAAAGAACGGTGAGCTTGTCGAAATCGGCCGCATCATCGGGGACCGGCAGTGTGTTTGAGATGACGACCTCGGTGATCGGAGCGTTCTTGAGCCGGTCAATCGCCGGAACCGACAACACGCCATGGGTTGCCACCAGCTTGACATCGAGCGCCCCACGGCTCGTCAGCAGTTCCGCGGCGGCAACGGCGGTACCGGCCGTGTCGATCATGTCGTCGACGATGACACAGTGTCGGCCCTGGACATCGCCAACGACCTCGAGGGCGGAAACCTCGTTGCGAATGTCGGTACGGCGCCGCTTGTGCACAAAAGCAACCTGGGCATCCAGGTGGCGGGCGTACTTGGCCGCAACCTTGACCCGGCCGGCGTCGGGCGACACGATCGTCGTCGGGCCTTCGAGTCCCCGCATGAGGTAGTCGACGAACACCGGCAGCGCGGTGAGGTGGTCGAAGGGAGCGTCGATGAACCCCTGGATCTGGCCGGTGTGGAGGTCGACCGAGACAATCCGGTCAGCGCCGGCGGCAACGAACAGGTCGCCCATCAAACGGGCTGAGATCGGTTCGCGAGGCCGGCCCTTCTTGTCCTGCCTGGCATATGCGTAGAACGGCACGACGGCAGTGATCCGCTTTGCCGAAGCCCGCTTGAGCGCATCGATCATGATGAGCTGTTCCATCACATTGAAGTTGACGGGGTCGGTGTGGCTCTGGATGACAAAGCAGTCTGCGCCCCGCACGCTCTCGTTGTACATGACGTAGATCTCGCCGTTGGCGAACACGGAGCGTTCTACATCGCCAAGATCGGTGCCGAGAATGTTGGCGACTTCTCTCGCCAAACCGGCGTTCGCCGAGCCCGAGAACACCATCAATCGCTTCCGGCTTGTGATCTCCATCAGTGCCGCTCCCGGTGTGCCGTGCCGCGCCACCGCGCAGCGTAGCGGGGAATCGGGGATCCGTCCCATCCAGTTTTGCTCCCCCGCTTCAGGGCGCTCACTCCGGGTCTGACCCGGTGCCCCGAGCCGCCAGCAGCTCCGAAACGGCGTCGAGTTCCGCGAGGGTGTTGACGCCGCGCGCCTCGTCGGGGTCGGGCAATACCACTGCGGCCACGGCGTGACCAGACGCCACGAGAATCCCGATGACGTCTGTCAGGTAGAGCTCGCCCTGATCGTTGTCGGGTCTCAGTTGCTCGAGGGCGGCAACGAGGTGCGCCGCTCTGAAGGCATACACCGAAGTGTTCATCTCGCGCACCGCGAGCTGCTCCGGGGTGGCATCACGAACCTCGACGATCCCAACGACGTGACCGTTACGGCGCAGCACCCGGCCGAAGGCGCTGTCCTCTTCGAGGATCACCGAGAGCAGGGTGGCTGCCGCCCCGGTCTGTTCGTGTACGAAGAGGACGCTGCGCAACGTTGCCGGCGTGATCAGCGGCATGTCTCCGAGCAGGACGAGAACAACATCGTCGGGAGAAACGTCCGCGGCACCAAGACCCACCTGGGTGGCGTGACCCGTCCCACGCTGCTCATGCTGGATGGCTGCCGAAACCCCGGCGGGGAGCACCTCGGCAACCGCCTCGGCCTGGTAGCCGATGACCGCAACCGTCTGGTCGACCGCGACGCCACCGAGGGAATCCAAGACCCAGACCAGCAACGGCCTTCCCGCCGCGGTGTGGAGCACCTTGGCCTGGTCGGATTTCATTCGTGTCCCCTTGCCCGCGGCAAGGATGATGGCGATGACACTCATGGTGGGAAGACGGCTCCAGGGTCTCGACGTGGGCAAAGATGCTGTGTTGGCTGGGGGGCCAGGACTCGAACCCGGACTGAGTGGACCAAAACCACTTGTGCTGCCACTTACACCACCCCCCATCGGATGGTCGCGGCAAAGGCCGGAGCCCAACCGCGCGGAGGGATTGTAGAAGACTGTTGTGGTGCTGCGGGTCGTCACTCATCGTCCACGAACTCCCAACCGCGGCCGACCGGTCCCGTCGCATGCAGGTCGCGGGCGCCAACCGGTGCGGCCCCCAAGGCGGCTGCCGCCTCCGCCTCGTCGACAAAGAAGGCAAACAACGTTGGCCCGCTGCCGGTGAGGATGACGGGTCTGCCCCATCGGCTCGCCAACTCGGCGCGCCACTCATCGATCTCGGGAGCCACCGCGACGGCGGCTGGGTACAGGTCGTTGCGCAGCGGGCCCATGCCCCGCAGGGCGGGCGGGAGGTCGTTGCCACCCGTCGGCGGACCCGTGGGGCCGTCGAGCCCATCCCACGCCGAGTACACCGCCGCGGTCGAAACCTCCACCGGCGGCACCACCAGCGCCAGGGCGTATCCGCCGGCAGGGTCGACCGGCTCGACCACCTCGCCGGTGCCGCTCACGTGCGCCAAACCGCCGGCCAGACAGAATGGAACGTCCGATCCGAGGGTCGCGGCCAAAGTGGCCTGCCCTTCGGGCCCGACCCCCCACAGGCGACCCGCCAGGGCAAGGGCTGCAGCCGCATCGGCACTGCCACCACCGAGCCCAGCGGCCACCGGTATCTCTTTGTCGAGGGTGAGCGCCATGGCGCCCTCGGCGGCACACAGACCACGAACGCCAACGGCGGCCCGCCACGCCAGGTTGTCCTCGCCGGCGATGGCCGGATGTCCCTCCGGGCCGCCGATCACGTCCTCAGCGGCCAACCTGAGCGTCAGACGGTCGGCCCACCCAATTGACTGGAACAGGCCGCTCACGGGATGGCGCTCCCCTCCGCCGGTACCGACATGGAGCGACAGATTGACTTTGGCGTAGGCCAGCGCTCGCATCAGGCCACCGCCTCGGCCAGTCGCAGGTAGTCGCCCGGAGCCAGTTCTTCGGCTCGCGCCGTCGGCTCGATCCCGGCGGCTTCCAGCACCGTCTCGGGGTCGACCAGAACCGGAACCAGCGACCGGCGCAGCATCTTGCGGCGCTGGTTGAACGCGGCGGAGGCCAACTCGATCGCCGCTTCAGTCCGGGGCGGCGCCGGCTTGCGTTCGAGCACTACGACGAGCGACTCGACGTCGGGTGCGGGGACAAAAACTTGGGGTGGGACCCGAAAACCAGCCTCAACGCGAGCATGGAGTTGCGCAACGACCGACGGCAACCCGTACGTCTTGGATCCGGGGCCGGCTGCCAAGCGATCACCGACCTCGCTCTGCACCATGACCACAAACCGCTCGATCCGAGGCACCGACCTCAGGAGGTCGAGAACGAGCGGCGTCCCCACGTTGTACGGCAGGTTGGAGACCAGCGTCCACGGGCCCTCATCCAGTTGGGCGGGAAGATCGACTCGGGTGACGTCCTCGAACCGCAGGTCGACATCGCAGCCCGCCAACGTTTCCTCCAACACGGGCCGCAATCCGGCATCAACTTCATAGGCCACAACGGTGGCACCCGTCGCCACCAACGCCCGAGTCAGGGTCCCGGTTCCGGCGCCGACCTCCAGGACCCGATCGTCGGAGCTCAACTCCGCCAACCGCACGATCCGCTCGACGATGTTGGGGTCGGCCAGGAAGTGCTGCCCGAGACGCTTGCGCGGCCGCAGCCCATGGCGATCGAGCAACGCCACGATCTCGACCCGACTCTGCGCCGGCCGACTCGATGCCGAGGTCACGCGGGACCGCCAAACACCCTGGTGGCGGACGCAGACGTCAGTGCGGCGACGTCGGCGACGTCACGGCCCCACACCTCGGCAAGCGTCTCACCGACTCGCACCACATTGGCCGGTTCGTTTGGCAGTCTGCGATTGGGCGGCGGGGTCAGGTAGGGCGTGTCGGTTTCGATCATGGTCCGCTCCGGTGGCGCCACTGCTGCGCCCCGCCGGACCGTATCCCCCGTCTCGTAGGTGACCGGTCCGGCGAACGAGAACGTCACACCAAGTTCGGCATATCGCCTGGTCCACTTTGGACCGCCGGTCCAGCAATGCAGCACGGCACGCTCGCCGAGATCGGCCGTCTCCAACTCGGCATGGATCTCCTTGAAGGCGTCCCGACAGTGGATGATGACCGGCTTGCCGAGGTCGGCACCAAGCCACAACTGGGCCCGAAACGCCTCGAGTTGAGGCTCGCGGGGTGACAGATTGCGGTAGAAATCCAATCCAACCTCGCCGATGGCGGCAGCATCAACCGCCAGAGCCGAAATGCGACCGCCCTCATCCCCCCAGCGCACCGCGTCGTGGGGGTGCAGGCCGGCCGACCACAACACCCGGTCGGGGTACTGATCGGCGAGATGTCGCGCACGGAGCGACGTCTCGAGGTCGATGCCCGGGGCCAGCACCCACTCCACCCCTGCCGCGGCGGCACGCTCGAGAAGCGACTCGGCGGGATCCTCAGCCATGAACAGGTGACAATGGCTATCGACCCAGCGGAGGGGGGCCATTGCCTACTCCTCGTCGTCGGGAAGCTCAGCCTTGCGGAACAGCGGGACGGCGGGGCCGAGAAGCGTCCCGGCAGGCACCGCCTCACGGACCCAGCGCGGGCCGGCGTCCGGCACCTCGAAACCCAGGGTCTCCAGAACCGTTCGTGACGTGAATGGCAGATATGGCGCGAGCGCCACCGCAAGTCCGCTGATGGCGTCGAGCGCCACCGCCAAGGTCGTACCCGTCCGGGCGAGATCGGTCTTCGCCGTCTTCCAGGGCTCCTGCTCGCTGAGGTAGACGTTCACCCCGGAGGCAGCCGCCATGGCCGTCGCCAATGCGGACCGCAGTTTCACCGCGGTGACCTGCTCGCCGACTTCAGCCAGCGTGGCGTCGATGCCGGCGACCAGTGCGGTGTCGGCCGCGGTGAGGTCGACGGCCTCGGGCACCACACCATCAAAGTAGCGGTGCGTCATCGAAACGACCCGATTGACGAGATTGCCCCAGGTCGAAACGAGTTCATCGTTGACCCGGCGCACCATCTCATCGTCCGACAGATCGGTGTCGTTCGTCTCTGGGAACGACGCCGCAATGGCGTAACGGAGCGCATCGGGCTCAAACCTGTCGATGTACCACTGCAGGGACCGGCCGACGCCGCGCGACTTCGAGGCCTTGCTCCCTCCGAAGGTGACGTATTGGTTGGCGGGGACGTCGGTCGGCAGGTTGAGGCCGCCGTGACCCATCAGGAGCGCCGGCCAGTAAACAGCGTGGAATGGGATGTTGTCCTTGCCGACGAAGTAGTAGGTCTCCGCCTCGGGGTCCTCCCACCAGGCGCGCCACGCCTCCGGGTCCCCCTGCAACTCGGCCCACTCCTGCGGTGCCGAGTAGTAGCCCATCACCGCTTCCCACCAGACATAGATCGACTTCCCGGGACCGAGGTCATCCACCGGTAGCGGGATCCCCCAGTCGAGGTCGCGGGTGAAGGCACGGTCGTGGAGACCCTCCTCGACCATGCCGACGGCGAAGTTGAGCACATGGGGGCGCCACCCTTCGCGGGACCGCAGCCACTCGAGCATCGGTTCGTTGAAGGCGCTGAGTTTCCAGTAGTAGTGCTCGGTGTCGCGCAGTTCCGGCGCCTCCCCCGACAGCTTGCTGCGGGGCTCGAGGAGGTCGGCCGGATCAAGCGTCCGACCGCAGTTGTCGCACTGGTCGCCGCGGGCGTGCTCGAAGCCACAATGCGGACAGGTTCCTTCGATGTAGCGGTCCGGCAGGAAACGTTGCTGGGAGGGATCGAAAAACTGCCGCACCGTCTTGCGGTAGAGGTAGCCGTTTTCGAGAAGCTTCATGAAGAAGCCTTGGGTGACTCGCCGATGGTTGTCCGTGCCGGTAGTGGTAAAGAGGTCGAAGTCGATGCCGAGGTCACGCCAATGACCCAGAAATTCGGGGTGGTAGCGGTCGACGATCTCTTGCGGGGTGACCCCCTCCTCCTCAGCTTTCACCGTGATCGGGGTGCCGTGCACGTCGGAGCCCGAGACCATCAGGGTCTTGTCTCCGATTGCCCGGTGGTAGCGGGCAAAGATGTCGGGCGGAAGGTAGGCGCCCGCGATATGGCCGAGATGCATCGAGCCTTGTGCATAGGGCCAGGCGACGGCGACCAGGATGTGTTTGGGTTGGTGAGCTTGAGAAGTCACGAGACGAGCGATGGTACCACCCGGGTAGCCGAGCCCCGCGTAGCCCTCGGCGTCACGCGCCCATTGGTGTGGGTACTATTGGAGCGTTACAGACAGACCGGCCTCTCGGGGGACAGGCCGCGCTCGCCCGAACCTGGAGGTACGCACGTGGACACCGGCATGGTCCGAAAGATCGACGACCTCGGTCGCATCGTGATTCCTGCGGAGACCCGCCGGATTCTCAACATTCACGAAGGCGACGAGCTGGCGATTGCGGTCGAGGGGGACCAAATCATCCTGCGCAAGCGCGAAGCCACCGTCGCCGTCGGGGAACATTTCTTCGAACTCGACCGCAACGCCGTCGCAGAGTGGGAGCGCAAGCTCACCACTGACGTTGGCAGCAAAGAGGCGGCCCAGATCGAAGCGGAGATCAGGCGCCGGCTCGGCCTTTGATCACCATTTCGTAGAGTTCACGCCGCGACACGCCCCGGAGGCCTGCGACTTTCCGCACGGCCTCCGATCGCGATACCCCAGCGGATTCGAGGTCGGCGACGGCTTCGAGCAAGTCGTCCGGCTCAGGCTCGGTTTCGACCGCCCCCGAGATGACCAGGGTGAACTCACCGCGAGGGGCGACCGTCTCGCTCCACCGCAGGGCCGCCTCGCCGAGCGTTCCGCGCCACACTTCCTCATGGAGTTTGGTGAGCTCTCGTGCCACCACGACGGTCCGGCCGGCCCCAAGGACATCGGCCAGGTCTCGCAAGTCGCGCGCCACCTTTCCCTTGGCGGCGAACAGGACCAAGGTACGCGCCTCGGTGGCGAGCGCTGCCAGCCGGGTGGAGCGCACGCCGCCCTTGCGGGGCAGAAACCCCTCGAAGACAAAGCGCTCGCTCGGCAGACCCGAGACGGCCAGCGCTGCTGTCACCGCGGACGGGCCGGGAACGACGGTAACGCCGGCACCCACCGTGACGGCGGCATGGACCGCACTCAACCCGGGATCTGAGATCGACGGCGTGCCGGCGTCGGTGAGGAGCACGACCGTGGCTCCTTCTGCCAAGTGGCCGGCCAGTTCGGATGACCGTGCCGCCTCATTGCCGGCGAAGTAGGAGCGCAAGGTCTGCTCGACGCCCAGGGCCTCGAGCAGCTTGGAGGAACGACGGGTGTCCTCGGCGTAGACGATGTCGGCTCCGGCGATGGCCTCTTTGAGCCGAGGAGGCGCGTCGCCGAGGTTCCCGATCGGCGTTGCGCACAGAATGAGGAGGCCCGGCATCGGGCGAGCTTAGGCTGGGTTCGCAGAGCGGACCCGTACCAGGCTGACGCGTTCTCCGACTGTCGGCGTCGGGTGACCCATCGGGAGTTCGAGAATCCAGCGGCACCGCAGCAAGGTGATGATGCGACTCGGAACCAGCACGCGCACGGCACGAACACATCCGTCGCCTCCGATGCCCACGACGGTGATTTCCTCCGCCATGCCAAAGCTGTGAACCGACCGTGCCCGCAGTAGGAGACACCGGCCGTTGGAGCGGGGACGGAGCCCGCGACGCCGGCGCCGAACCGTCGAGGCGACCGTGACAGGGCCACACCGCCACCCGGATGCGAGCACCAGAAGGCAGGGCCCAGTTGCTGATGCGGGCCCGGGTGGTACTCTCCCTCCCGCTATGACCAAGAAAAAGCGCCGCAAACTTCGCGCCCGCCGCTCCAAGGCAAACCACGGGCGCCGCCCCAACGCCGGCCGCGGCTGATCTCCCGTCGCGCTCATTC
>CAYXMJ010000009.1:27981-36585 GCA_964465915.1 uncultured Acidimicrobiaceae bacterium | reverse complement strand
GACCCACGATGGTCGACGCCGTGAGCATGGCGCCCATCAACCCGCCGGCTACACCAGGAGTGGCCACATCCACCCCCGTGAGGTAGAGACCCTTGATGGAAGTCTTGGGTCGGAGCCTTCTCTCGGCGAAGCGTTGGGGGGTCGCGGCGAGACCGTAGACGGCGCCCTCGGCATGGCCGGTGAAGTGAATCGTCGAAAGCGGGCTGGAGAGCTCCATGTGCTCGATTGCTCCCTCCACCTGGGGGACGTGCCGGTAGAGCTGTTCGAGGAGCCGTGCTACCAAGCCATCCTTCAACGCCTCGTACTCGGCTCCCCGTTGTGACCACCGTTCGCCCTGCCACGGGGCAAACCAGGCGAACGGGGCGAAGCCGATGATCTCCAGAGTCGCCTTACCCGGGTAGCGGCGGGAGAAGTCCGGGTCTTTGGCCGACGGGAACGAGATATAGGCAACCGGGAGCGGGGCGGTGGGGTCCGCGACGTAGCGAGCCAGATCGCCGTCGTAGTCGTCGGACGGGTACACCCACAGGTTTGGTTTGGTCAACCCAAGGTCCTCGGCGGTGCGGTTGAGGCCGACATAGAGGCACACATGGGACATCGAGAGTTTCTGGTCGCCCCCGCCCGCCGTGAGGCTGGCGAACTCACTTGCCTCCGGCACCAGGTCGGTGAAGGTCAGATGCGCCCCGGCATCGCTGATCACCAGGGGGGCGAACAGTTCGTTGCCGTCCGCCATGCGAACGCCCGTCGCCCTGCCCTTTTCGACGAGGATGGTCTCGACCTCGGCGCTCGTGTAGACGGCTCCGTTGCGGCTCTCGATGACCGGCAGGATCGTTTCGGCGATCCGACTCGATCCACCGACTGGGTATGCGCCACCCCACAGGTAGTGCCCCGCAACGAGTGCGTGGATGAAGAAGCTGCTCTGGCTGGGTGGTAGCCCGTAGTCGCCCCATTGTGCGGTGAGTACGGCGGCGAGCCTGGGGCTGGCGCCGACCTCGTCGAGTACTTCTCGTGTGGTCCGCTTGGCGTTGCGGACGCCACTGCGCCGGATGACGCCGCCGGCGAGAGCGGATACCGCGCCGGGCATGGCCTTTTCGGCGAAGTAGCGGCGGGCGCTGCCTGCGGTTGTCCTGACCGCTTCGAGGTAGCGGTCGATTGCCTCGATCTCATCGGGAAAGTAGTCACAGAGTCTGTCACGGAACTGGGTGGGCCCTTTGACGAAGTCGTAGGTGTCGTCACCGATGATCACCCGGTCGTAGACGTCGCCCATGTCGGCCCACTCGAGTCGGGCGTCCGTGATGTCGTCGAATATGCGACGAATCAGAGTGTTCGGGTTCCCCATTTGTCCGATGTAGTGGACGCCAACATCCCATTCGAAGCCGCGGCGCCGGAACGTATGGGTGAAGCCACCGGCGGTGTAGTGGCGCTCGAGCACCAGCACACGCATCTCGGCGTGTTTGGCCAGAAGGGCTGCGGTGGCGAGGCCACCGATGCCCGAGCCGACGACGATGGCGTCGTAGCTACCTTCGACAGCGTGATGTCTGTAGGACGTCCCGATTCCCATGCCGCTCTCCCGCGCCTGCGCACTCGACGCTCGATAGTGGTCTCCAACCTACTCGGAGCGGGCGGCCTACTCCGAGCCGGCGGGGCTCGAAGGAGAGGTCAGGCGGCCGTAGCAAGCGTCGTCGGGTCGCTACACACCGGGCAGTCTGCGGCCGGGCACCGGGCGAGCACGGTGAAGGCGATGCCGCCGTCGGCGAGTGCCTGCTCGGCGGCGACAAATGGATCACGCGGGGTAGGTGGATTTGTCTTCATGTAGGCAAGCTATCAACCGAGTGTGACAAGAACGGGTGCGGGGTGCCAGGCAACAAACGCCCCCGAGCAGCGAACCCGCCCCCGCCGTTAGAGTCGCACAACCACAACGTCACCCAGGAGACCCCATGGAGCTGAAGCGGTACGACGAGGCCGAGTCCTTCCCGTTTGGCAACCTCGAGATACGAGACATGACGCCCAGCGTGTTTCGGGAGGCCAAGATGGCCGAGATCGACGTGCCGATTGGAGCCGATAACCCTCCTTACGCCGCCGCCGAGAACGAAAAGGTCTACGTCGGGATCAGCGGCGACATCGAGTTCAACGTGGGCGGGGAGAGTGTTCGGATCCGGCGCGGCGATGTGCTGGTGATCAACCGTGGTGAGCAGTACAGCTACCACAACGGCGGCTACGAACAGGGACGGCTCTTCCTGGTCCAAGCCCCGGCATGAGGTGAGCGGCTACGCCGCCAGCGGCACCACGTAGCGGTAGGCCGCAGTGAAGTGCACCACCGAAGCGGTCACCACGAACACGTGAAACAGCTCGTGATACGAGAACACGCGGGGCCACAGACGTGGCCGGTTCGTGACGAGGAACACCATGCCGACGGTGTAGAGCAAGCCACCGGCCGCGAGAAGGGCAACCGTGATCCAGCCGGCTTCATTGGCGATCGGAATCATCAGCGGCAGCGACAGCCATCCCAGGGTGGTCATCAACGCGATCGAGAAGTTGAACTGCTCGCGGGGGAAGAATGCGATGTGGCCGATGCCGAATACGGCGATGCCCCAGCAGACACCGAGACAGAGCCAGCGGAGCCAACCGTCGAACAGGATCACTGCGAACGGCGTGAAGGTGGCGGCGATGAGCACGAAGATCATTGAGTGGTCGAGGCGCTGCATCCGCTTCTTCCAGGCTTCCGCCCAAGGGATGGAGTGGTAGAGCGAACTCGTGGTGTACAGCGCCATCAGCCCAAGCCCAAACACGACAACCGCGGCGCGGCTCGGCCACGAAGGGGCACGCAGCAGGAGGAAGATTGTCCCGGCGATGGCGGCGAGAGCGGCACCACCATGGAGAACCCCGCGGACGGGATTCTGCATCTTGCCGAGGGTGAAACGGGTGTGGGGCATGATTCTCAGTATGGCCGATCTGGCGAATAGTCGCGTCTGGGGCAATCATTGGGCGCCGGCTATGACTCCATCGACCGTTCGGCCGGTGTTCTGAAGGAGGGTTGATCGTGACATCGGATCTGCTGCGTGTGGCCAACTGCTCTGGATTCTTCGGCGACCGAATCAGCGCAGCGGAAGAGATGGTCGATGGCGGCCCGATCGATGTCCTCACCGGCGACTACTTGGCCGAGCTGACCATGGCGATCCTAATGCGGCAGCGGATGAAGGATCCCGACGCCGGGTACGCCCGCACCTTCCTGACCCAGATGGAGGCGGTATTGGCGAAGTGTGCGGCACGTGGGATCAAGGTGGTGGCCAACGCCGGCGGGCTCAATCCCAACGGGCTCGCCGCCGCCGTGCAAGAACTCGCCGCACGGCTCGGCATTGCCGTCACCGTGGCCGCGGTCGCCGGCGATGATCTGATGCCCCGCCTCGGCGAGTTGGGTGACGACCTCACCAACTTGGCGACGGGGGAGCGACTCGCGGATCGCGGGCTTTCCCTGATGACGGCCAACGCCTACCTCGGAGGATGGGGGATCGCCGATGCACTCTCGCGAGGTGCCGACGTCGTGGTCACGGGGCGGGTCACCGATGCGGCACTCGTTGTCGGCCCGGCCGCGTGGCGATTTGGCTGGGAGCGAGACGACTGGGATGCCCTCGCGGGTGCCGTTGTTGCCGGGCATGTCATCGAATGCGGCGCACAGGCGACCGGCGGCAACTACAGCTTCTTCGCCGAGGTCCCCGGCCTCGAGCGACCCGGGTTCCCGATTGCCGAGATCCGGCCCGACGGGAGTTCGGTCATCACCAAACATCCCGGCACCGGCGGCTTGGTCTCGGTGGGGACGGTGACCGCGCAACTGCTCTACGAGATCGGTCCACCCGGCTACCTCAACCCCGACGTGGTGGCCAGGATCGATACGGCTCAACTGCATCAGGAAGGACCGGACCGGGTTGCGATCCACGACGTCAGAGGCGAGCCACCCCCGCCGACGACCAAAGTGGCGGGGACCGCCTTGGCCGGGTTCCGTAACGCGTTCACCTTCGTTCTCGCCGGGCTCGACATCGAGGCTAAGGCGGCCATCGTTGAATCGGCGTTGTGGGCCGAACTCGGAGGCAAGGAGCAGTTTGCGGCGGTCGATGTCCAGTTGCTGCGCACCGATCAGGAGGACCCTGCCTCCAATGAAGCCGCCTTCGCTCACCTCAAGGTCTCGGTGATGGATCCCGACCGGCTCAAGGTCGGGCGACAGTTCTCGAACGCTGCGGTCGGCCTGGCGTTGGCAAACTACCCGGGGTTCACGATGACGGCACCCCCGGGACGGGAGTCGCCGTACGTCGTGTACTGGCCCGCCCTGGTGGCTCAGCCGCCGAGTCTGGTCACCATCGACGGTGCGACGGTCGAGGTTCTGCCCACGGTGGCTGTGCCTGCGGAGACGGTGGTCGCACCTGGGCGGGTGGCCGACGATGCGGGGCGCGTCGCGGTGGCCGACGAGGTCGTCATGGCCCCGATCGGCCGGGTCGTCGGGGCGCGATCGGGTGACAAGGGCGGGGATGCCAACCTCGGCGTGTGGGCCCGCAACGACTCGGCCTACGCCTGGCTCGATGGCTACCTGACCACGGAGCGGCTACGGGAGCTGTTACCGGAGGCCGGGACGCTCACCGTGGAGCGGTATTCGCTGCCGAACTTGCGGGCCTTCAACTTCGTGCTGGTCGGCTTCCTTGGTGAGGGAGTGGCGTCTTCTTCGAGACTCGACCCGCAGGCAAAGAGCCTCGCCGAGTACTTCCGGGCCAAGCTCGTCCCGATCCCCGAGGACCTGCTCGCCTACTGAGTGCTGCGTCCGATGCCGGCGCGTTTGAGGACCGCGGCCGGCACGCCGGCCTCGCGCCAAGCGGTGTAGGAGATGCCCTTGCGAGCCGAGTATGCCTTGGCGTACTCGATGAACCCGGCCTCGAGCGCTTCGAGGTCGGCGGCGTCGGTGAGTTGGGCAAGTTGAGTCTCGATGTCGATCCGCTGCTGGATCAAATCGAGGCGCTTCAAAGGATCGGACTCTGCGGCGATCCGCACCTCGACCCTCTCGAGCCGCGCCGTCAGCGTTTCCGGAGTGACCGGGCGGCCGGGCCGCCGTGCCCCGAGAGCCTCGAGGTACCGCTTCAGGGCCCGCGACTGGCGACGTCCCTCGGCGAGGGCTGCCTTGTGCTCGTCTGACATGGCCATGGGGAACCTCCGGAAGGTGAAGATCGGGTGCCGCCCAATATTGCCACGGGAACGGAGCGTATGGGCCGTGCCGTTACTCCAATAGAGTGGGAGCGACTATGAGACCAAATGAGATCATCAAGCAACCTTTGTACCGGGTTTACGAGACGCGGCTCCTCGGCCACATGGATCGTTCTCGCCTGCCTCGGCATATCGGGGTGATTCACGATGGTCATCGGCGCTACGCCCGTGCCGAGCGTTTGCCCGACTACGCAGCGAGCTATCGGGTCGGGATGAGCAAGTTCATCGACTTTCTCCACTGGACCGACGAGCTGGAGATCGAAGCCGTCACCTGTTGGCTGCTCTCGACCGAGAACCTCAAGCGGCCGGCCGAGGAGTTGGACCCTTACTACGACGTGTTGATCGAGCTCTTCGAGAACATCCCCGAGGCGGTGCAGGGTCACGATGTGAAGGTCGCCTTCATCGGGAGCCTCGACTTGCTCCCGGCGCGGCTGGTCGAGGCGGCGAAGCGTCTCGCCGAGAAGTGTGCAACCGGCAAGAGGCGGATCACGATCGCCCTCGCCTACGGCGGCCGGCAAGAGATCATTGACGCCGTTCGCGACCTGGTCGGCAAGCTCGCCGCCGACGGTGTGGCGCCGGAAGAGATTGCGGCCGGGATCGACGCCACCTCGCTGGCCAGCCACCTCTACACGGCGGACCTTCCGGACCCAGACCTCGTCATCCGCACCAGCGGCGAGGCCAGGCTGTCTGGGTTCCTGCTGTGGCAGTCGGCCTATGCGGAGTACTCGTTTGTCGATGTCTACTGGCCGGCCTTTCGCCGGGTCGACTTCCTCCGAGCGCTGCGCGATTTCTCGCGCCGCGATCGCCGCTACGGCAAGTAGCCCGTAGCCTGTCGAGATGCGTCTTCTCCTCGCAGTGGCGTGCTGTCTTGCCCTCGGGGCCTGCACGCCGTCAACCGATAGCGCGGCCGGCGAGACTGCGACGACCGCGGTACCCACCTCAACGACCGAGCCCACGGTCACATCGACCACGACTCCCCCGCTGAAGGCGCTGCGACTCTCCGCCGCGGAAGATCTGGCGGTGCACGGTGACGTGACCATCCGCATCACCGATTTGGCCGGTTTCGAACTCGGAAGCTTCGACGCCGAGACCGGGATGCTTTCTGACGTGGCGCCGGTGGGTTCCGAACTGCGGTTCACCTACCACGCCGCCGGTGGGGCTCCGACCGAGGTGACGTGGACGCAGGTCGTCACCGGCGAGCCCGGTTGGGATGCAGTCGAGCAGCCGTGGCGAGCCGACGGCGTCGCCGACCAGCTCGTTCTCGGCTGGCAAGTTGGGACCAGTCAGAGCACCCACCTCGGTCAACTGGCTGCGGCGCCGCAGGTGAACGTGGCGTCGCCGATCTGGTGGCACATCGTCGACGACGGGTCGCTCGAGGACCGCTCCAACCCCGACTATGCGGTCGCCGCCGCAGAACGCGGGGTGGCGTTGTGGCCGGCGATTCAGTCGCTCGATGCCGACGCCATCGCGAGGTATTTGGGCGGAGCCGGTGGACCGCAGGCCGCTGCTGCGGACATTGCCGCGCGGGCCAAGGCGGCCGGTGTGGCGGGCGTCAACATCGACATCGAGGGCTACGCCGCCGCCGATGCCGACAAGATGGTCGATTTTGCCGCCGCGTTGACCGACGACCTCCACGAGTGGGGGGGTGTGGTGTCGGTCGATGTGGTGCCGCGATCGGATTCGTGGGTCATCACTCCCGAGTCGTACGAGTTCTGGTCGACGGCCCCGCTGCGCCGTCAGTTGGCGGCTGCTTCCGACTTCATGATCCTGATGGCCTACGACCAACACAATGGGTTGCGTCCGGCCGGGCCTGTGGCCGACCCCGAGTGGGTCGAAGAGGTCCTGGCCTATGAGTTGCGCTTCTCCGATCCTCACCAGCTGATCCTGGGCGTGCCGATGTACGGGCGGATCTGGAACGAAGCCGACCTCGAGTCACCCCGTGCGGTCGGCATCGGCGCCATTGCGGCCACCGCCGACGTCGGGGTAGTCGCAGACGACCCCGAATTCTCGGTTCCACTGGTGGACCTCGACGCCGGGCGCTTGACCTGGCTCGAGGACTACACCGCGTTCCGGGTGCGTGCCGGGCTGGTGCCCGAGTACGGGCTCAGCGGATGGGCGGCGTGGCGACTGGGGCTCGACACGCCAGAGGCGTGGGACCAGCTGAACTCCATGTTGGACGATTGAGTACCTCAGCGGGTCCGCAGCTCGGGCGGCAAGTGTTCCTGATCGTTGAACGCGCGGAGGCTGAAGACGTGCTCGCCGGCGAGCGGCACCGTGCCGATGCGGGCAATCGAGGCGTGGCCGAGGACGAAGCGTTCCCATTCCCAGGGCGTGGGTTCGGCGCCCAGCAAGCACCCAAGGGCTGTCGAGTTGGTGCCGGCGTGGGCGACGATCACGATCCGCTGCGGGTCGGTATCGACGTGCCAGAGGTGGGGGCGACCCTGGTCGTCTGGTCTGACGGAGCGGTCGGCGAGGATCTGCGTCATCGTCGACGTGATCCGGTCGTGGAAGTCTCGGAAGCGTTCCCCGCCGGCGAGGCCCTCCCACCACTCCTCCGGGCTGCGGTCGCGGCTCTCGGCGAAGATCCGCTGCACGTCCTCGGCCTTGATGCCCTGCCACTCGGGGAGCCGCAATTCGGTGAGTCCGTCGATAGTGATCGGCGTGATTCCGGTGGCTTCCACCAGCGGTGCTGCGGTCTGTTGAGCCCGCAAGGCCGGCGACACCAGGATCTCGCTGATTGGTGCCGCGTCGTCGGCAAGCCGTTCTGCGGCAAGGCCGGCTTGTTGCTGCCCGAGATCGGTGAGGTACGGATTGGACTGGTTGAGCTCGTCGACGCTCCACGCCGGCTGGCCATGACGAATGAAGACAAATTCCATGGCGCAGAGGCTAACGACTCACCGCCGGCCCAGACTCGTTTTGTTGGTTGATCTTCAGCCGCTCAGTCGTTCGAAAGCAGCCTCAAGAACCTGCGCCTGTTCAACGAGAGCAACGCGCACCTTGGGGTCGATGTCGAGCGACTGCTGCCACCGGCGGCATTCCCGGGCTGATGCCAGGTGGTCGGCCACGTCGGGGTGCCCGGCATAGGCATCAAGCACGGCCGTCGTGTATTGCTGAAACACCATGTAGGCCACGAGAGGATCTACCGGTAGCGGTCGAGGACGGCCGTTTCGAAGAAGGCGTTGTCCTCGTAGCACCATACCCAGCCCTCATCCATCCGAATGGAGCGCATGATGGGGTGGCCGGTTTCCTCGTAGTGGTTGAGCATGTGCTTGTTCTTTGAAGTGTCGCAGCACCCCACGAACCCGCAGATCAGGCACAACCGCAGCGCAGGCCAGTTGTCTCCTTGGTCGAAGCACGCCGCGC
>CAYXMJ010000009.1:0-27881 GCA_964465915.1 uncultured Acidimicrobiaceae bacterium | reverse complement strand
GCTCATCGGGCCCAGGGGAGTAGGAGAAGAAATCGGAAGCGAGGTAACTCGGCAGGGCCGTCCAATCACCGTTCTGCAGCGCTTGGTTGACTTCGGTCAAGCGATCTTCGGCACCCAGATGCACACCTTCCTGGAGACCAATGGCTGCCTTCGACCCTTCTGACGCGAGGGCGTCGGTGACGGGGGCTTGTCGATCCGCTTCTTGCGTGGCTGCAGCGCGGTTTTCCGCACCTGAGCCACGCAAGAACGAGAAGAAGACCCCGAAATGAATCGAAGCCGCCAAATTGGCGGCTCCGATTCGGGCTTAGACGGGAGGTAGGAAGGCATCCTGTCTGATTACGCTATCGGCACGTCGAAGCGCAAACCTTGAGAGGTTTCTTGGAAGAATTCGAGAATTCCCGAAAAGCCCTGGTCACGCATCTCAGAACGCATGCGCTGCGGACGGATGGGCCCTTCGTTTTGGCCTCCGGTGAGGTCTCCGACTGGTATGTCGACGGTCGTCAGACGACATTCGACGGGGAGGGGGCCCGCCTCGTCGGCACCTGCCTCGCCGCCATGCTCGATGACGACGTGACGGCCATTGGTGGGATGACGATGGGCGCCGACCCGATCGCGGTGGCCACTGCCGTGATGGCTGAGCGCCCCCTCAAGGCGTTCTCGGTCCGCAAGACGGCCAAGGACCACGGGACCGGCGGCCGTCTGGTCGGACCGGTGGGACCCAACGACTGCGTTGCTGTGGTGGAGGACGCCACGACCACTGGTGCGTCCGCCGCCGCCGCCATTGCGGCGCTGCGTGACGAGGGCATCACCGTGATCCAGGCGATCACGCTGGTCGACCGCTCCGATGGCGCCGCTGCCACAGTTATGGACAGACTCGGAGTACCGTTCCGCTCTGTCGTGACCCTCGAGGACCTCGGAGTCGAGTGATGCAACGCTTCAGTGTCGACCGCTCGCCCCTCCGTCAGTTCGTGATCGGATTGGTGGGCGTGCTGCTGATCCTGACCGCGATCGAGATCGTGTGGGTGCATCAGATCACGTTGGAGCCCGAGACGGACGAGGCCGGCCAGCAGTTGACCACTCGCGGCCAAGCCAGGCGCCGGGTCGACCTCATCTGGGGGAGCGCCTTTCTGGTGACGGGCGCAGGGCTGCTCGTGGTTTCGTTGGTCGGCTTGGTCCGTCATGAGTCGGTGGTTGAGGGCACCGACGACGGACTGCGCTTGCGCGTCGCCGGCCCGCAGGGAATGGTGGCGATCCCCTGGGACGACGTTGTCGCCGTGCGGTCCGGAAGCGTCAGAGACGATGGGCGGGTGGCGGTGCCGGTGCTCTATGTCGACGTCCTGAACCCCGACGCCTACCCGGCGGATCTGTGGGGCGCCGCGTGGGAGGGCAACACTATGCGCGTCGACGCCGAATCGTGGGCGATTGGCCCCGAGCAGGTGGCTGTGCGCGCTCAGATCGAAATCGAGCGCTATCGCCGCGACCACGGAGACATCGTTGTCGATGAGGACGAGGAACCGGCGCCGTACCTCTGAGCGGCCGGGATGTCTCACCTGGCGGGTAGCGTGAGCCCATGCTGATTGGATCCCACGTCTCGCCCCAGGACCCTCTTGCCGAAGCGAAGGCTCGCAACGCCGACCTGGTCCAGGTCTTCCTTTCCAACCCTCAGTCCTACAAGGCCCCCAAGCCGCGTGATGACGCCGAGGAGCTGAAGGCCTCCGGCGTGCCCATCTACGTTCATGCGCCGTACATCATGAACCCGGTATCGCCGAACAACCGGATCCGAATCCCGAGCCGCAAGACACTCGCCCTGATCATGGAGGCGGCCGGCGACATCGGGGCTTCCGGGGTCGTGGTTCACGGCGGCCACGTCGGCGACGACGAGGACATCGCCGTGGGCTTCGAGCGCTGGCGCAAGGTCTTCGAGTACGGGGACGGCGGCTGGGAGGTCCCGCTGCTCATCGAAAACACCGCCGGCGGCGGACACGCCGTGGCCCGCGACCTCGCCAACTACGGACCGTTGTGGGCGGAGATCGGCGAGTTCAACGTCGGGGTTGTGCTCGACACGTGCCACGCCTGGGCGGCGGGCCAGGATCTGGCAACGAGCGTCGAGACCTTGCGGGGCCTCACCGGACGGGTTGACCTCGTCCACTGCAACGACTCGCGGGATCCGTTCGATAGTCGCCGCGACCGCCACGCCAACCTCGGCAGGGGCGAGATCCCGGAGGACCTCATCGTTGGCGTAGTGCGGGAAGCCGATGCGCCCGTCGTGGTTGAGACCCCCGATGACGACGGCGGTCAGGCTGCCGACATCGCCTGGTTGCGGGAACGGGTCTGAGGCAGGCACTGGGGTGGGTTGAGCAGCCTCGCTGCTGTGAATTGCAGGACATGCGGGACGATTGACGAGCAGGGCTTCAGGTTCTGCTCCAATTGCGGCACTGGACCAGGACGACCGGGCCGAGTCTCTGGCCTACGGCCACTTCCGCCCCTCCCCGGTGGGAGCCTGATTCAGACGGGGGTGTGGTCGACGACCTTTCCGACCAGCTCGGTCGAACTCGCGGTGAACTCGCGAGCATGGAACGAGCGGGATCCCACGACCTTGCCGCCCTTTTGGTAGAACGACCGCTCCAGCCGGTTGAGCACCCCGGCGGTGCGGGCTGCGGTGTCCGCAAAGGTGTGCGGGAAGAACGTATACGTGCAGAAGACACCAATGGGAAGGCCGTCGAGGTCGGGCAAACCGTCGATCCACGACGTCAGGCGTTGCGCCGGTTCACCGCCAAACGGCGTGTCCACCCTGGTGCCGCAGCCGGCGATCAGTAGGTCGGCCGCCACCAGATCGTCGGGTACGGCCTGGCTGACCGACCGAACCAGAGTCGCAACGCCCCGGGTGGCTGCTGCATCGGCAATGGCCTCGGCGGCCCGCTTTGCTCTGCCCCGCACCGTTCCGTAGACGACATACATGTGCATGAATACGGGTCCTTTCGTGAGCGCAATCGGTCAGAGTCCGTCGCTGTCGCGCGGTCGCTTGAACACGGCGGATTGAGCCCTTCCCGCAGCGTCGACGGCGCCGAACATGTCGCCTTCTTTGATGTAGTCCTTGGTCAGCCAGATCCCACCGGCGAACAGCAACAACGACCACCCGCCAAACCAGCTCCAGAATGCGATCATCATGGGGATCCCGATGATGACCCACATGATCACGGACAGCACGATGCGGGTCCGCCGTGTCGTGGGCTTCTCGCGGTACGCCATGCCACCCTCCTCCCTCAATTGGGCTCCACTATGCCGGAGGCAACTGCGGCGCGTCAGAGGAGAAAGCCCACTTGTCAAACCGGAGAAGATGTGAGACGACGGACGCAGAACCGGGGACCGCATCAAGCGATCCCCGGTTCCTGCCAACCGGCGAGCGATCCCGTCCGGTTGTGCGACGCTCTCCTAGTACGGCCGGGCCGTCACGCCGCCCAGCAGCACCGACGCCATGATTCCCAGTGGGAACGTTCCCCAGTAGGACAACTCCATGCCGATGTTGCCGAAGAACAGCATGAGCAGCCAGGTAGCCGGGAGCGTAAAGATCAGGAATGCCACCGCCATGAACAGCAGCCCCTTCAGAAAGTCTCCCACGGTCAGTCTCCTTTGATTGCTTGCGCGTGATGCTACCGACCGAGCCCTTGAACTCTGGTAATCACGAGGTCTCTCGGACGCGCAGAGGACGCCCACCAAGGGCGCCCTCGGGTCTCACAGGATCTGCCGACGGAGCTAGCTCAGATAGCCAGCGAGGTCTGACGCCGTCGCATCACTTCCGGAGACGAACGCTTCGACATTCTCGCGAGCTTCCGAGTCGCGGTACTGCACCGGAGGACTCTTCATGAAGTACGACGACGGTGCCAGCAGCGGACCGCCCACACCGGCGTCCATCGCCAGCTTGATGCAGCGCACGGCGTCGATGACGACCCCCGCCGAGTTGGGGGAGTCCCACACCTCGAGCTTGAGTTCGGCGTTGAGCGGCACGTCCCCGAATGCCTTGCCCTCGACCCGAATGTAGGCCCACTTGCGGTCCGTCAGCCAGGGGACGTGGTCGGAGGGCCCGATGTGCACGCGGTCACGGCCAATGCCGTTGTCGAGTTGGCTGGTCACCGATTGGGTCTTCGAGATCTTCTTCGACTCGAGCCGCTCGCGCTCGAGCATGTTCATGAAGTCCATGTTGCCGCCGAAATTGAGCTGGTAGGTCTGCTCGACTTCGACACCGCGGTCTTCGAAGAGGCGGGCGAGGTTGCGGTGGACGATCGTGGCGCCGACCTGTGACTTGATGTCGTCGCCGATGATCGGCACACCGGCATCGACAAAGCGTTGCGCCCACTGCGGGTTCGAGGCGATGAACACGGGGATGCAGTTGATGAACCCAACTCCGGCTTCGAGGGCTGCCTCGGCATAGAACTTGGTGGCCTTTTCCGAACCGACCGGCAAGTAGGAGACGAGCACGTCGGCTCCGCTGTCGCGCAGGGCTGCCACCACGTCGACGGCTTCTTCTGCGGACTCCTCCACGGTGTCGCGGTAGTACTTGCCGAGCCCGTCGAGGGTCGGGCCCCGCCGCACCAGCACCCCGGTGTCGGGTGTGTCGGAGAAGCGGATGGTGTTGTTCGGACCCGACCAGATCGCCTTGGCGAGGTCCTGGCCGACTTTGGCGGCGTCGACGTCGAAGCCGGCCACAAACTCGATGTCGCCGATGTGATAGCCCCCGAGGTCGACGTTCATCAATCCGGGGACCTCGGTTCCCGGCTCGGCATCCGCGTAGTAGGTGACGCCCTGCAACAGGGAGTTGGCGCAGTTGCCGAGGCCGGCAATCGCAACCTTTACTTTGCTCATGGTGATTCTCCTCCTGTGAGATCTCAAATTGCGCGTCTGGGTTCGAAGCTGTGTCGCTCGGCGGCGATCAGTTCATCGAGCCAGGCGATGTCGGCTTTGGTCGATTGCACCGACCGCTCCATCAAGGCCCGGGTGTACCGGTCGATTTGGTCACGGCCCCGGGCGGTGGCCTGGCGAAGATTGCGGGTTGACTCGCCGAGGTGCTCGACCAATCGCCGCCGGCGCCGCTCCAGGGTCTTGACCCGCATCGCAGGTTCCAGGTAGCGGAAGAAGGCGAGACGGAGGTTGAAGCGACGGTCTTCCTCGAACGAGTCGGTGTCTTCCAGCAAGAGGCGCTCGAACTCGACGCCGCCTGCGGGTGTGATCTGATACCTCTTGCGGCGTCCGGTGACCCGCAACGCCTCGATCAGTTCGCGCTTCTCCAGCCGCCGCAACGCCGGGTAGAGCGAGCCAAACGACACCTTCCAGAAGCCAAGGCCGGCGAGTTGTTGTTTCAACTCGTAGCCGTGGCGCGGGGTGTCGCGCAGCAGACCGAGAATGGCAAGATCGAGCATTGAGTGAACGTCCGATATATCGACTCGATATAACTATAGCGCTTCGATATAACTAGACGACACATATCGAGGTCGTCGCGGAGAATGAGCGGGACGGCGCCAAAGTGGCTGGACTAGGACGCTGTCACCGTTACGATCCAGCCTATGTGGCGCAAGTTCCTGCTCTGGGGCGGACTATTGGTCGGCATCCTGGTCCTTCTGATGGGGGGCACCGCCGTCGCGCACATGGTCAACGAAGCCGTCTACAACGGTGAGGTGGCCCGCAACGTATCGGTCGCCGGCGTCGACGTCAGCGGTCTCGGTAAGGAGGACCTCTGGGAGGTGCTCGACGAGATCGAAGCCGAATGGGGCCGCATCCCGGCCACCGTGGCTGCCGCCGATTTCGTGATCACCACGGAGATGTCGGAGTTCGGGGTCAAGATCGATCGTGTCGCGGTCACCGAGGCTGCCCTCGCGGTCGGCCGCGACGATGGTTTCGTGGACGACTTCCGCTCCTGGCTGCGCTCGTTCTTCGGCAGGACCCGCTACGTGCCGCTCACGTTCGAACTCGACGAAGCGACGACGGTCGCCTACATCGACAATCACGAGGAAGCCCAGCGGGTCGCTCCAATCGAGCCTTCGTTCACCGGCGCCTCCGGCAGCATCGTGGTGACGGAGGGTCTCGATGGTGCCCGGATCGACGGAGCGGTGGTGGCGGCTGCGCTCCAACCGGTGGTCGAGGCGGATTTGCCGCCCTACAACGTTGCCGTCGATTTGGTCCCGGTGCCGCCGCTCACGGACGAGACGAAGCTCGCCGCGGCCGCGGCCCACGGTGAAGATCTGGCGTCCGACCCGATGGTGGTTCGGGTCAACGCCCGCAACGCAACGCTCTACCCCGAGACCATGGAACGCTGGGTGGTTTCCGACTGGCAGGACGGCCAACTCACCGCGGTGTTCGATACGGACCTCGTGCAACGTTCGGTCGTGGGTCTGCTTTCCGACTACGACGACCCGGGAACGCCGCCGCGTTACACCGTTGTCGACAACGAGGTGAGCTACACGCTCGGCGCCCCGCCAAAGGAGTGCTGTGAGGAGGGTGCCGGCGAGTTGATCTACGAGGCGGCCCTCGAGGGCAAGGGTGGGCTGGTCCGGCTACCCGCCCGGCTGACCTATGAGGACGGCGGACGGGCCGCGGTAGAGGCCCTCGGCGTCAATGAACTGATCGCGGAGTTCACCACTCGCCACAATTGCTGCGAGTCTCGCGTGACCAACATTCAACGCATCGCCGACATCGTCCGCGGCTACCTGATCGAGCCAGGAGGCCGGTTCTCGATCAACGAGTTCGTCGGCCGCCGGACCCGCGAGAAGGGCTTCGTTTCGGCCGGTGTCATCGAGTCCGGTCACTTCACCAAGGACGTCGGTGGCGGGATCTCGCAGTTTGCGACGACACTCTTCAACGCAGCGTTCTTCGCCGGCATGGACTTCGAGACCTATCAATCCCACTCCATCTACATCAGCCGCTACCCCTACGGGCGGGAAGCGACCATGTCCTATCCGGCGCCCGATCTGGCGATCATCAACAACAGCCCTTACGGCATGTTGCTGTGGACCAAGTACACCGGAAATTCGATCACCGTACA
Source organism: uncultured Acidimicrobiaceae bacterium (assembly GCA_964465915.1). GTDB lineage: Bacteria > Actinomycetota > Acidimicrobiia > Spongiisociales > UBA5794 > CAVPHV01. Next base: position 20,848 of record CAYXMJ010000009.1, on the reverse strand, counting down.
GGTGTACTCGACCGAGTACTTCGACGTCGAGCAGACCGGCCAGTCGAAGCGTCGCAGCGGGTTCTGCACCCATGTCAACACGTTCCGCAGCCGCACCACGCCCGACGGTGAGGTGCTCAAAGACTCCGTGTTCGCCAACTATCGGCCCCGTGAGGGTGTCGACTGCAACGGCAACGCGATCCCCAAGCCGCCGTAGGCCGACGATCGGCTCGTTTTGCCAGGTCGCGACCGGTTGCCGAGAATGCACCGGCTCATCCAACCCGAGGAGGACACCCGTGGACATCATCATCGACATTCACTCGTGGGTGCGGTGGCTGGTGCTGTTGGCACTCGTCGTTGGCGCCGTGCTCGGGTTCGTGCGCAACGGTCGCGGCGAGCCGTTCCAGGACGGGCCGTATACGGCGGCGGTCATTGTCGTCGATGTTCAGGTGCTGCTTGGCATCATCGTGTGGATCTTCAATTCCGGCTGGGATGCCGGGTTCTTCTTTGCCGTCCTCCACCCGTTGTTCATGCTGGCTGCGGTGGCCATTGCGCATGTGGGGCTTGTGAGGGCGCGCAAGGTGGACGGGCCGCGGGCGAACCTCGTCGTGGCGTGGAGCTTCGTGGCTTCTCTCGTGTTGGTCGTGCTCGCCGTGCCATGGGATCGTCTCGCCTGAGCTGGGAATGTCGAGCCACGTTCCTCGTTGAGTAGAGGCAAGCCATTTCGAGGACCCTCATGAGCAACGATCCAGTCACCATTCTCGGCATTTCCGGCTCTCTGCGCCGCGACTCACACAACACCGAGCTGCTGCATGTCGCCGCGGCGGAGGCGCCGGCGGACCTCTCCCTGGTGGTCGCCGACATCTCGGGTCTTCCCCTCTACAACTGGGATCTGGAGCAAGAGGGCCCCGACCGCTACCCGGAGCCCGTGACGAGCTTTCGTCGCCAGATCGAGGAAGCCGATGGCGTGCTGTTTGCTTCCCCGGAGTACAACTGGTCGATGAGCGGCGTGCTCAAGAACGCGATCGACTGGGCGTCGCGGCCCGAGACCCCGCTGCGGGCCAAGCCGGCGGCGATCGTCTCGGGTGGTGGCCGGTTCGGTGGCTTGCGTTCCCAGGAGGATCTCCGCCCGGTGCTCCGCCACTTTCAGATGCGGGTGGTCGAAACGCCGGAGGTGATAATCCCGTCGGTGGGCGGCAGCTTCGACGAGGACGGCAACTTCACCAACGACCGCGCCCGCGATCAGATCCGGCGGCTGATGGCCAACCTGGCGGCATTGATCCCGTAGGTGTGGGCGGCGGCTTGTCGCCCCGGCGTTGGGCAACGACCCCGAACCCCGACGGGCTCGAACCGGCTTCGGGTTGCGTGCAGCTAGGCGGTTGCCTCCGTGACGTTCTCCTGCTTCTCAATCTCCCGCTTGCCCCACGCAAGGTTCTTCTCCCACGCCTTCCGCAGCATGGGGTCGAGGAAGCGGCCGATCAAGGGGACGGCAATCTGGCTGTCCATTTCGTGGGTCACCTTCGACCCGCCGTTGTCCGGCTCAACAGTCTCCGTTTGGGTTCCCTCCATTGCTCCGAAATTCCGGAACACGATTCGCTCGCCGGGGATGTAGTCGGTGCAGACCGTGACCCCCTTGCGTGGGATGCCCAGCATCTTGAAGGTCCACTCGTACGAGTTGCCCACGACATCCGGGCTCTCGTACACGGCCTCCATGGTCATGCCGGCTGGAGTGGCGGTCGAATTGAGCATGAAGGAGAACACTTGATCCGGCGTCGCGTCGATGTGCATGGTCTTGGTGGCTTTCATCGGTCGCACCTCCTGAGCGCGCGCGTCGACACTCCATGGTCACCCCTGATGGCGTAGCCCGGTAGAGGACAAGGCCCTGAGAATCAGGCACCGACTCCGAGACACGGCGTCCCTTCCACGGCGCGGCATCGAACAGCACCTTGGGGCACGGGCAATCGATCCGGTTGGGCTCCCCGAAACTCATCGCCGCCTGTGCGCCGTCTCGTGAACTAGTACCCGCCACCGATCTTGCGGTGGTCCCATGTGATGATCTTCACCGGCTCGACCACGACGGCGGTGTTCTTGTCCGCCATGCGGCCAAAGGCTGTCTCGAGGGCTGCTTGATCGAGGTCGACCGGTTCATCATTGATCATCGAGTAGCGGGCGGCCAGCTTGCCGTACATGGCGAGCACGTAGTCGCGGTCGGTGATCAGCCGGGCTTCGCCCTTGATCATCACCCCGCGCAGCTGCGAGTAGTCCAGGCCGTCTTCGATCAGAACCGTCAGCTTCGGATTGCGCTGCAGGTTCACGATCTTCTGTGACTTGGTGAACGAGCGGAAGACGACCTTGTTGTCGTCGACGACGAACCACATGGGAGCGACGTGCGGGTATCCGTGTTTGCCGATGGTCGCGACCTGGAGGGTCATGCTCTCCTGGAAGAAGGCATGGATCTCCTCGGGGGTCATGGTGATGTCTTTGCGAGCCATGGTGTGAAGCTAGCGCACCACCTTGGCGAGCCGGAAGCCGGCCTTCCCCCCGACGTAGCGGACCGGGATTCGGTAGTGTTTCGGTCCAGGAGTCGGCACGGGCGACCGCGTAGGCGGCCGAGGCCACGAGGGCTCTTCACGATGGACCAGCGAGCGACATCCCCCAACCCATCCGGTGGGGAGAAAGGACATCCCGTTCCCATGTCCCCCAAGATGACGGCACCGAAGATCCTGGCGCGCAAGGGCGGCTCCAAGATCAAGATGGTCACCGCCTACGACTTCCCGACGGCCCGCATCGCGGACCGAGCTGGTGCCGACATCATCCTCGTCGGCGACTCGGTCGCCAACGTGGTCCTCGGGTATGAGGACACCCTCGCCGTCACCGTCGATGTGATGGTGCACCACACCGCCGCGGTTGCCCGCGCCAAGCCAAACGCCATGGTGCTCGGCGACATGCCCTGGCTGAGCTACCACACCTCCGTTGAAGACACGGTTCGCAACGCCGGCCGCCTTGTGCGCGAAGGCGGCGCCGAGGCGGTCAAGCTCGAGGGTGGCCGCAAGCGCCTCCCGATGATTCGTGCCGTCCTCGGCGCCGAGATCCCCGTGATGGGCCATCTCGGGCTCACTCCCCAATCGGTCCACGCCATGGGCGGCTACCGCGTCCAGGGCAAACGGGCCGCGGCTGCCTATGAGTTGGTCTCCGATGCCAAGGCGCTCGCCGATACCGGCGTATTCGGCATCGTGCTCGAGGGCGTGCCCGATGTGCTCGCCGAGATCGTGACCCGTGAGATTTCCGTGCCGACCGTCGGCATCGGCGCCGGCCGACACTGCGACGGCCAGGTGCTCGTACTCCACGATGTGCTCGGTCTGGGCGGCGGCGAGTACCTCCCCAAGTTCGTCCGTCAATACGGGTCCATCGCGGACGACTCGGTCGCCTTGTTGGAGCAGTTCTTCGCCGATGTCGAAACCGGGGAGTTCCCCGGCGAGGCCGAGACCTATCACATGCCCGCCGAATCCGAAGAGATCCTGCGCGACCTCAACCAGATGGCCAGCGAGCCAACCGCAGCCGCCGACGACCTCCTCGCCGACGAAGCCATGGAGCGCTGAGCTGCGGAGCATCCCGGCGCTTCGTGAGCCGGCGGTTGGAGAGGGCGCCGCCCTGTCGCGGTGCGGGTCCGATGGTGTGCCGTAGCCCCGATCCACCGATACCCTTCTCAGATGCGTCTCGCCGCCGTCATCATTGCGTTCGCGCTGCTCCTTGTGGGTTGCGGCGACGACGATTCAGTCGCGACCACGTCGGCCACCCCCACGACTATCGCCACGACATCATCGCCGTCGAGTACCGGACCCCCCGCAACCACCTCCGCCCCCGCAACCACCACCACAACCTCCTCCCCCCAGATCCCCGATGAACTCGCCGACTTCGAGGTGCGTCCGGTGACGCTGGAGGGCGAACCGTGGCTGGTGGCCGTCGCCGACACCCGGGAGTTGCGCAGCAGGGGGTTGATGTTCGTCACCGACCTCGGCGATCTCGACGGCATGCTGTTTGTGTTCGACACGCCGACGAGCGGTATGTTCTGGATGAAGAACACACTGATCCCGCTCGACATCGCCTTCTTCCGAACCGACGGCACCCTGGTCGGCGTATTCGAGATGGTGCCATGCGGGGACCAGGACCCGTGCCCCACCTACGGTCCCGGTGAGGACTACCAGTATGCCCTCGAAGCGCCCGCCGGCGATCTGGTCGGTCTGGATCAGGCCGCCGCCCTCGAGGGCTATTGAACAACGGGTTTCCACAGCGCCCCAGGCCCGTTACACTCGCCAGGCTTACGAACCCCTGCTCCCGGCAGATGCCGGGGGCCTTTCGCGAGAGCGACTGTCCGAAGGAGGTACAAGCTTGCGTTCGTACGAGCTAATGATGATCCACCGGCCCGAGATGGCTGAGCCGGATGTCCGGACCCAGATCAGCGAGGTCGAAAAGGCCATTGCTGAAGAGGGCTCCGTTACCGATACCGATTTCTGGGGGAAGCGTCGCTTTGCCTATGAGATAGACAGAATGAACGAGGGGTACTACTCCGTCGTTGGTTTTGAAGGCACGACCGAGCTGATTGCTCGGCTCGACCGCGCCCTGTCGCTGGCCGACAACGTGGTGCGCCACAAGATCATGCGACGCGACGACCCAACGAAGCCGGCCATTTAGGAGATTGCCTGTTTGTGTCACAGCGACCCGGCACAGTGGTCGGTGACACCACGAGGACGAGAGAGCGAGAGAAGAGATGCGAGACAACAGTGTGACCCTGGTAGGTAACCTCGTCGACGATCCAGAATTGCGCTTCACCCCCAGCGGGGTGGCGATGGCCAAGGTGCGTTTTGCCGTGAATCGCCGCTACCAGAGCGGTGGCGAGTGGCAGGAGGAGACCAGCTTCTTCGGCGGTACCTGCTGGCGCGACGTGGCAGAGAACGTTGCCGAATCGCTGCAAAAGGGTTCACGGGTCATCGTGACCGGCAGCCTCGAGCAGCGCACCTGGGAGACCCAAGAGGGCGACAAGCGGTCTGTGGTCGAGGTCCGAATCGACGACATCGGCCCCTCGCTGCGCTGGGCCACTGCGACGGTGACCCGCACTCCCCGTAGCGAAGGTGGCTACAGCGGTGGTGGCGGTGGTGGTGGCGGCGCGCCCAGCACTCCGGCTGCCCCCGTGGCCAAGGACGACTGGGGCCCCGACGAGGCACCCTTCTAGAGGACGAGAGGAACTACCCCAATGCCCCCGAAGAGACAGGACAGGCGGCGCCGCCGCCCGATGACGGACACCCGGAAGAAGAAGCGGATTGTCTATCGGTTCAAAGAAGAGGATGTCGTCGATTACAAGGACGTCGCGCTGCTGCGCAAGTTCATGTCCGATCGCGGCAAGATCCGGTCGCGGCGAGTCACCGGGCTGAGCGCCAAGCGCCAGCGCGAGGTGGCCATGGCCATCAAGAACGCCCGCGAAATGGCCCTGCTGCCCTACACCCAGCCCCGGCAGTAGCCCATGAAGCTGATTCTCACCAAAGACGTTCCGACGCTGGGAATGAAGGGCGACGTCGTTGACGTCGCCGACGGATACGCCCGCAACTACCTAATGCCCCGGGCGCTCGGCGTCAAGGCCACCGACGGTGCCCTCCACCAGGCCAAGGCGATGAGTAAGGCTCGCGAGGAGAACGAGAAGCGGGTCCGCGCCGAGGCCGAGCAACTTGCGCAGTCGCTCGTGGGCGCCCGTGTCGTGGTCGCAGCCCGCGCCGGCGACGAAGGCAAGCTGTTCGGATCGATCGGCATTGCTGACGTAGCCGAAGCGATCCGCAAGTTCACCGGCTACGAGGTGGATCGGACCGCCATCCGCATCCCAGGACCGATCAAAGAGATCGGACTTCATGAGGTGACGGTGGTGCCCCACGAAGACGTGTCATTCAACCTGAGCCTGGACGTCATCCCCGCCTGAGCCGACTGAGCCCTCTAGAGCCCGCAACGTTCCCAGGGTGGCGCGGGTCGGGAAACAAAACCCTGATCCGCGAAAAGTAGGCAGCCATAGCCAGCTTCGGCCGCTGTGGCGCGTCGTACACTCGCCATCTTCCCCCCGGACCCGGCTCGGATGGCCGCGTTCGGCACAAATGTGTCACAGGTGGCACGCAAGATGGAAACCAACACTATTCCCACATGATTTGGGTCTGGGAGGACACGTGACATCTGTGGTCGAACGCGAGGGAAGGACACGGGGCCTGTCCGTGCCGCCCAACAGCGTCGAAGCCGAGGAGTCGGTGCTCGGCTCGGTTCTCATGTCGGCCGACGCCGCCAACACGGCATTGGAGAAGCTCCATGCCGAGGACTTTTACCGCCCGGCGCACCAATCCATCTTCCAGTCCATCTCGGAACTGTTCGACGGCAACCAACCGATTGACGCCGTCACCGTTTCCGAGGCGTTGCGGCGCAGCGGCGCGCTCGATCGGGTTGGTGGAGTCGGCTATCTGACTCAACTGATCGACTCGGTGCCCACGGCATCCAACATCGAGTACTACGCCGACATCGTCGAGGAACATGCCCTTCGCCGTCGGCTCCTGCGTACCGGTGGCGACATCGCGGGTCTGGCGACGACGATGGATGACCCCATCGGTCAGGTACTCGACCGTGCCGAGCAATCCGTGTTCGCCGTCTCCGAGCGGCGCATCGGTGAGGGCCTGGCCCCTATCGACCCGTTGCTGGGACCCGCCATCGAGCGAGCCGAAGAGCTCAACCGGCTGGGCAGCGAAGTGACCGGTGTCTCCACCGGGTTCCGTGATCTCGATCGCAAGCTCGCCGGGCTCCACCCCGCCAACCTGGTTGTGATCGCAGCCCGACCGGGGATGGGCAAGACGACGCTGGCGCTCAACATCGCCCAGAACGTCGCGGTGCACGACAAGCCCGTTGCCATCTTCTCGTTGGAGATGAGCCGGGAGGAGATCGTGAGCCGCATGCTGTGCTCCACTGGCCGGATCGACTCCCAGCGACTCCGCACCGGGCGCCTCAACGACACCGACTTCACCAAGCTGCAGACCGCCGCCAACGTTCTCTACAAAAAGCCCGTCTTCGTGGACGACTCACCCGGCCTCACGGTCACCGAGATCAGGGCCAAGGCCCGCCGGATGCGGCGCCGTCCTGGGCTCAGCCTCATCGTGGTCGACTACCTGCAGCTGATGCAGGGGTCGGGCGGCGAGAACCGCCAGCAAGAGATCGCCAACATCAGCCGGAGCCTGAAGAACCTCGCCCGCGAGCTGGAAGTTCCAGTGATTGCGTGCTCCCAGCTCAACCGTTCCCTTGAAGCCCGCGAGGACAAGCGTCCCCGCCTCGGCGACCTGCGTGAGTCGGGAGCGATCGAGCAGGACTCGGACGTCGTGATGTTCATCTACCGCCACGAGTACTACCACCCAGAGGCGCAGGAGACCCGCGGCACCGCCGAGGTCGCCATTGCCAAGCATCGCCAAGGTGCCACCGGACGGATCGACATGACTTTCCTGCCGGAGTTCACCCTCTTCGCCGACATGGGTCACGACACCCCGGTCGTCTGATACCAGCGGTGCGGTCCAGCGACCGGCGGCCTGCAGTCTGCTCCACCCAAAGAAACAGCCCCCCAGTGGGGGGCTGTTTGCTCTGATCCCCGGACGGCCGCTCTGAGGAGGAGTCGGAGGGAAGGGGACCTCCGTGTGTGTTCCGGTGGAGACTGGAACACCGTCCAGGTTGTTTGATACAAGAGGTATCGGCCGCTCCTCGGGCATTCCGGAGCGTCATAGCACCTTCGCGCGAGATGACTAGTCACCACGACGGAGGTGACTAGTCACCTCCGTCGTGGTGGCGGGCTCGCCGAGGCGGCGTAGGCTGCGGCGATGGAACGCAAGCGACTCGTCGCCACGGTCCTCCTCGCCATGCTCGCCATTGCCTGGGGAGCAATCCCGCTGATCGTGCGCGAGGACATCCCGGTCGGCCATCTGGTGGCGATGCGAGTCTGGCTCGGCGCCCTGGCGTTGGTGATTGCGCTCGCGTTGCTTCGCAGGCTGCGGTGGCCGTCGATACATCGGGGCCGTCTGATAGCTTCCGGTCTAATCCTGGCGTTGCACTGGGGGGCGTTCTTTGCTGCGCTCAAGACAACCACCGTCGGCGTGGCGCTGGCCGTGCTCTACCTCGGGCCAATCGCCGCCGCCGTGCTCGCCCCCCGCATCCTCGGCGAGAAGGTCGGGACCAGGGTCAAGATCGGTATGGCGTTTGCCTTCGTTGGTGTGCTCATCGTTGTTCGCCCCGACTCAGGCGCCACCCTCGAGGGGGTTCTGTGGTCGCTGCTGGCCGGGGCGACGATGGCGGCACTCATGCTCGTGGCCAAACCGGCCGCCGAGGACCTCGGCGGATTGGTGGTCGCCGCCGGCGAGTTGGTGATCGCGGCCGTCGTCCTCACCCCCTGGATGGGCGCCGCCGTGGTCAACTCGATGGAGTACTGGGCGGAATTCCTAGTTCTCGGGGTGTTGCTCACCGGATTGGCCTGGGTCATCTACTGGCACGGAATGAAGTACCTGCCGGTCGCCGCGGTCGGGGTGATGATGTATCTCGAGCCCGCGTCGGCGATGGTGTGGGCGGCCGTGTTCCTCGACGAGCGCCCCGGCGCGGTCGGGTGGATCGGTGTCGCCCTGGTCATCACCGGCGGCGTCTTGGCGGCCAGCGAATCGGTGGCAGAGGAGGAGATCGGTGTCCCCGCCGCTCTTTGAGGTGCGCAACCTCGCGGTTGCCGTCTACGACGAGGACCTGGCCGCGCGTTCGACCAGCAAAGGCTCGGGCCTGTGGCTCGAGTGGGAGGAGCGTGAGTTGCCGGTGGGTTGGCGTTCGGCCATCACCGGGCTCAGCTTCAAGGTGCAAGCCGGTGAGGTGCTCGCCATCGTCGGCGAGTCCGGTGGGGGCAAGACCCTGTCGCTACTCGGTTCGTTCGACTTGCTCGGCGGTGGGGCTCGCGTCATCGGCGGCGAGGTGTTTCTCGACGGGGATCGCATCTACCCGCTGCCGGGAACCCGCAAACGGATGTGGCGGCTGCGGCGCAAGACCAGCCGCTACAACTTCGACGACAGCGATTGGCGCGAGGCAATCGGGATGGATGTCGGGTTCCTGTTCCAGAACGCCATCACCGCGTGGGAGCCGACCAGCTACATCGGTGATCAAGCCGGTGAGGCGCTCGGCGAGCACACCGAACTGACTCAGGAGGAGATCGAGGAGCGGGTTTTTGATGCCCTGGGAGATGTCAAGCTGCCCAAGGCACACAAGTTCTTCTCGTTCGCCCACCAGATGAGCCGGGGTGAGGCCCAGCGCGCCATGCTGGCGGCCGCCCTGATCAAGTCGCCGCGGCTCCTGGTCGCCGACGAACCGCTGTCGGGTCTCGATGTGTCGGTAGCTGCCGCGATTCTCGACTTGATCAGGGACCTGCAGCGCAAGCGGAACATGGCGATGATCCTCGTAACTCACGATCTCGCCATGGTGGCTTCGATCGCCGACCGGGTGGCGATCATGTATGCAGGGCGCATCGTCGAGATCGGACCGAGCAACGACGTCTTTCACGACCCCCAGCACCCCTACACGGCCGGCTTGCTGACCTCGATTCCGATGCCGGGGGTGGATCGGCTCCAACCGATCGAGGGTGATGCCCCCCGTCTCATCGAGGTGTCCCCCAACAAGTGCGCCTTCGCTCCGCGATGCCCCTATGCGGCGGCTACCTGCCGCGAGAGCTTGCCCGAACTCGAGCCCACCGGCTCCGGTGCCGTCGCCTGCTTCCGCCACACCGAACTCAACCTGCGCGGCCTCCCCAAGTGAGGAGAGGGGGTTTTTTGGCGGATCTCAGCGACATATGTGTCGCTCACGTCCGCCAGAACCCGAGGTGAGAGAACGCGAGATCCGGGACGGGGCTACCCTTTGTGGTTGTCCGGAGGCAAGGACGTAGCAGAGTGCGGCTCGGCACCTACATCGGCTTGGTGGCACGACGAGTATGGTCCAAGAAGGGCGTTCTGATTGGGTCGCTTCTCGGAGCGACCCTTGTCATCGCCCTCCTCGTGGTGTTGCCGCTATACGAAGCGTCGGTTCAGGCCGTCGACCTCAAGTTCACACTGGCCAACGCGCCCGCCGACGACGTCGACGTCACTGCGTTCACCGGCACCACTGCCTACAACGACGTCATCGCGACCGACAATCGCGAGTTGATGGTGACGACGTGGCAGGAGCAGATCGAGCCCTGGTACCCGTCGATCGTCGAACGGACCCAGTCGCGCGAGTTCGTGGTCATCCCAATTGACGGGTCGGTCGATTGGATGGGGAGAGCCGCCGCTTGGCGGGAGGAGATCGAGGCGCTGCGTGAAGCCGAGGTTGAACCCGAGGAGTTTCCGCCGGCGCCGTTCCCGACGCCACCGCGTGAGGCCACCCAGGCCAGGATGATGACCGCCCCCGACATCGCCGACCGGGTGGTCGTTGTTGCCGGTGAGTGGCCGGGCGACACCGAGGGTCTGCCCGCCGGAGGGCCGGCCGCCCCGATCCCGATCGTCCTCGGCGCCGATCTCGCCGAACGCACCGGGCGCGGACCGGGGGATCGCTTCATCTTGAAGCCCTTCTCCGGGCTACCGTCCACCTTCGAGCCGGTCGAGGTCGTTGCCGTTGTTGAACCGGTCGATGCTTCCGACCGGTTCTGGGGCATCGACGACCCGGATTCGATGATCTACGTGTCACAGGCAACCTTCGATGCGTGGACCGGCTTCATCACGGTCGACCCTACTGACGACCCCTGGGCCCGCTCGCAGCGCGGCTGGGTAGATACCACGGCTACCCAGCGTTGGTTCATCGTCTTCGACCCCACCACCCTCGACCTGGCCGAATTGGGGCAAATCCGCGGCGGGATCGCCAACTTCAAGGCCAAGCTCGCCCAGGACGCCGGGGCCGACGCCATTGCCACTTCGACATTCCTGCCTGCGCTGCTCGACCGCTTCGCCACCCGCTCGGTCGTCATCGGCGGTCCGATCCTGGCCATCCTGGCCTTGGTCGTCGGTGGCGCCCTCTACTTCCTCATCTACACGGCGTCGCTCAGCCTTGAGCGGGAAGGGCCCGAGATCGCGCTGCTGCGCACCAGGGGCGCCAGCACGTGGCAGACCGTCGGCATCCACCTCGCCCAGTCGGCGGTCATCGCCATCGTGGCGGCACTGCTGGCGCCCTACGTGGCGAGGCTGCTCGTCGGTATCACCGGGAGGATTCCGCCGTTGAGCGACCTCACCGGGGGCAGTCCGCTCGAGGTCGCCCAGATCCGGCCGATCGAGCCGTTCCTGATCGCGGGCGGGGTCATCACCTTCCTGGCGATGGGCCTAGCAATCCTCCCAATCGCCCGGCGCTCCGTGCTCGACCTGCGTTCGATGGCGGCCCGGCCGATGCGCAGCTCCGTCTGGCAGCGCTACAACCTCGACCTCTTCGCCATAGCGTTGTCGCTGGTGGTGCTGTTCCAGCTTGCGCAGCGGGGCTTCGTGAACCTGACCGGCGGGGAGGCCACCCTCGATCCGCTGGCGATCATCTTCCCGGTCCTGCTGTTGTTCACCGGGGCCCTGATTCTGCTGCGTCTGCTGCCGTGGCTGCTGCGCGGTGTCGGATGGCTGATGGTGCAGGTCCGTTCTATGTCGTTTGCTCTCCCGGGGTGGCACCTCGGTCGCAACCCGGTTCCCTACGGTCGGCTGGCGCTGCTGGTGTGGCTCACGACCGGCCTCGGTGCGTTTGCGCTGACCTATGCCAACACGCTCGACCAGTCCTTCAGTGACCGAGCCGCGTTCGCCGCCGGCGCCGACGTGCGGGTCGTTGCAGAGAAGGCCGGATTCCTCGACGCCCCCGACGACGACATCTCGACGGCGGTGCTGCGGACCGAAGGGGCCCCGCGTCAGAGCGGGAGCCGGCTCGCCGAGGTGCTGGCGATCCGCCCCGAGGAGTTCTCCGAGGTGGTCGCATGGCGGGGCGACTTCGGTGCCGACACTCCCCAGGAGGTGTTCAATCCGCTGCGGCCCGACGGGGTGGTCCCCGACATCGGAATCGACCTACCGGCGGACGCCACGGCGCTGCGGATGGATGGGATCGTGGTGCCCCGCACCTGGTTGCAGAAGGAAACGCTGGAGGCCGGAGGCGGTGAAGGCGACCCGAGCCTGCGCCTGATGATGAAGGTATTCGACGCCAAGGGCCAGGTGTGGACGATGCAAGCAGATCGTGATTTTGTCGACTCGGGTTGGACCGTCGTCGAAGTCGACCTGGCCACCGGACTCAACACCGACTACGCCACGCCCCCGGTGCCCCCGCTCACCCTCCACACGATATGGCTGGAGCGCAGTGATCCCTCGGGCGGCAACCTGATCAACGGAGAGGAGGTGTTGTTCAGCGACTTCGGGGTCGTCACGCCGGCCGGGCAATCACCACTCGACGAGGCGCTCAGGGAACTCACTCCCCTCAACGGACTCGTGCTGCGCAGCGGCGTCTCCGGCGACGTGGCCGCGCTGGCGTATTACTCCGAGCTGCCCCCGGATGTCGCCGAACCGACTCCAGCCGAGATCGCGGCCTCGCCGCTCAACCGACCGGGTCTGGTCTCGCAGATCTCGTTGCCGACGGCCCGGACCCGAGTCAATCCGGCGGTGCCGTCGCTACGGCGGATCCCCGACGATCTGTATGTGCTGCTCGACGAAGAGGCGGCGGTCAACTCCGGGATGGACGTCGGTGAGCGCTCCAGCTATTCGGTGGCGGGGCAGATCTTCAACGGCACCATGGTCGGCTTCATCGGTGAGGTGCCGACGATGAGCGATCGGACCCGGCAAGGGTCGATGATCGTCGACTTCGATGCCATCAACGCCTGGATCAACGGTCCGGCATCGTGGAGTTATCGCTCCAACCTGGCCAGGGTCGACGGTCCGGATGAGATCTGGATCGCGACCGACCACCCGGATGCCGCGGTGCGCAGGGTCGCCGGCCAGCTCCCGACCGAACCCGATGCCGTCTACACCATCCTCGCCAGCGAGAGCGAGTTCTCCAGCCGTCCGGTGCAGGTCGGCCTCGTTGCGATCTTGTTTGTCGGTGCCATCGTCAGCGTCGTGCTCGCCCTCGCCGGCGTCACCGGGTATGTGCTGCTGGCGGTGTCGCGACGCGCCCGAGAGATGGGTGTACTACGCGCTCTCGGGTTCCAGCGCAGCGGGGTGGCCACGACATTCGCGATGGAGCAGGCCGTGGTGGTGGGCCTCGGCGCCCTGATCGGTGCGTTGGGTGGCATCGCCCTGATGTGGACGATGATCGGGTTCCTCCAACTGGGGGAGACGGCGCAACTGATCGAACCCTCGATCGTGCTTGCGGTGCCGTGGGACGTCCTGCTGGTGTATATCGGGGTCGTCGGGCTGATGCTGATCCTGTCCGTCATCTGGGCGACGCGCCGGGTGTCGGCGCGGCAGATGAGCGAAGTGCTGCGGGAGGTGGAGCGCTGATGGCGAACATCATCGAATGCGACAACCTCATCAAGATCCACAAGCAGGGAAACCTCGAGGTGGTGGCCCTCCAGGGGATGGACTTCCTGATGGGGGAAGGAGAGTTCATCTCGATCGTCGGCAAATCCGGAGCGGGCAAGTCGACGCTGCTCACCATCCTCGCCGGGCTCGAGAAACCATCGGCCGGCAAGGCGGTGGTCGCCGGCACCAACCTGAGCGACGCCGACCAGGCGGAACTCGTCACCTACTACCGGCGCACCGTCGGCTTCCTCTGGCAGGACTTCACCCGCAATCTGCTGCCGTATCTCAAGGCGATCCAGAACGTCGAACTGCCGATGATGCTCGCCGGCGTTGGGACAAAGAAACGGCGCCAGCGGGCGATGGCGCTCATGGAGGCAACCGGTCTGCGCAGCCAGGCGTTCGCCGACGTGCACACGATGTCGGGCGGCGAGCAACAGCGGCTCGCACTCTGTGTCGCGTTGTCGGTCGGCCCGAAGCTGCTACTGGCCGACGAACCGACCGGCGAACTCGACACGGAAACGTCGCTCGAGATCTACGACTTGCTGCGGCGGCTGAGCCACGACGGGGGCCTGAGCGTCCTCGTGGTGACCCACGACGTTGCCCTAGCGCAGCGCACCGACCGGGTGGTACGACTCGCCGATGGGCGGATCGCCACCCAGGGCAGGCAGGGGGCGGCAGAGTTGCTGCACGTCGACCAACGCGGCATGGTGCAACTGCCGCGCGACATGCTGCTCGAGGCAGGCATCGAGGAGACCCTGAAGGCTCGGGTCACCGACCGGGGCATCCTGCTCCAGCGAGAGGACGCGCCTGATGAGTCTTGAACTCAAGCACGTCACCAAGCGATACCCGAACGGCGCCGTCGGCGCCCTCGATGTGAGCCTGCGGATCGACGACGGTGAGTTGGTGGCTTTCTTCGGCCCCTCGGGCTCTGGCAAGACGTCGCTGCTGCAGATGATCGGATTGCTGATGCCGCCGGATGAGGGCGAGGTGTGGATCGGGGATGAGCGGGTCGACCACATGTCCGAAGGGTCCGGGGCGGTAGTGCGGCGCACCCAGCTCGGATTCGTCTTCCAGAGCGCGGGGCTGCTGTCGCTGCTGTCGGCCGAGGAGAATGTCGACGTTGCGATGCGGCTACTCAACGTGAGCGCCCGCAAGGCAAAACCTCGCGTCAAGGCGGCGCTCGAATCGGTCAACATGGAGAACCGCGCCGACCATCGCCCGGACGAACTCTCCGGCGGCGAGCAACAACGCGTCGCCATCGCCCGCGGCCTCGTGCATGAACCCGGGTATCTCCTGTGCGACGAACCGACCGGCGAGCTCGACACCAACACCGGCGCCGAGATCCTCGGCCTGCTGCGAGAGATCGCAGCGTCCGGCACCACGGTGGTGACGGCCACCCACGACCCGGCCGCCCTCGACTACGTCGATCGCGCTCTGTTCGTCCAGTCCGGCACCCTCCACCTCCCCGACCGCGCCGAACTCGCCCTGTGGCTCAAGGAAGGCCAGGCGATCCAGTCGCTGCAGTAGGACTCAGTGGGCGTCGGTCACGCAGAACTCATTGCCCTCGGGGTCGGCCAGGATCGTCCACTGAAGGCCCTGGACCTCGTGGTCGGCGATCCGGGAACCACCGAGCGACTCGACGAGGGCAACAAATCCGTCGCGGTCGTCGGCGGTGAGGTCGAGGTGGAGCCGGTTCTTGATGGTCTTGGGTTCGGGCACCAACTGGAAGGCGATGGCCGGGCCATCACCGCTCAGCCGGCTCATCCAGACGTACGACGGATAGCGGGCCTTGGCCTCGAGGCCGAGCACCTTGCCCCAGAACTCGACCATGACGTCGAGGTCGTTGCAGTCGATCATCACGGTGCCAACCCTGGCGGTTGGGGTGTTCCCCATATCAGCTTCCCTTCGTGAAGTCCTTGTGCACCCGGCTCGGGGTGGGGCCCGACTGGCCCTGATACTTGGACCCGGCGCCGGGAGACCCGTAGGGATGCTCGGCGGCCGTGCTGAGCTGATAGAACGAGACCTGGCCGATCTTCATCCCGGGATAGATCGCGATGGGCAGGTTGGCCACATTGGAGAGCTCCAGCGTGACCTGGCCGGTGAAGCCGGGGTCGATGAAGCCCGCCGTGGAGTGGATCAAGAGCCCGATGCGGCCCAGGCTGGACTTCCCCTCGAGGCGGGCGACGATGTCGTCGGCCAATCCGATGACCTCAGCAGTCGAACCAAGGACAAACTCGCCGGGATGCAGGATGAAGGGATGGCCCTCGGACGCCTCGACCGAGGTGGTCAGATCGGGTTGATCCGCCTTTGGGTCGATCACCGCGTAGCGATGGTTTTCGAACACCCGGAACGTGGCGTCGCAGCGCAGGTCGACACTCGACGGCTGGACCATCGCCTCGTCGTACGGGTCGATCACGATCCGCCCCGCGGCGACGGCTTCCTTGATGGTGCGGTCCGAGAAGATCACCCGGCGATGGTAGCGGAGGCAGTCACGAGCCTTCTCCGGCTGGACTAGAGGTCGGTCAGCAGGGAACCGTCGAGGTATCTATCGGGGACCGCGATGCCGCGATCCGCCAAGTAGGGCGGGTATAACTCGAGGATGGCGCGAGCGAGTTCGGGGGTCAGGTCGGGATCGCCATTTCCGTCGGGCCACATGGCTTCTTCCGCTGGGGCGTTTGCGAGCATCCATGCCCGCCAGAAGCCACGTATGTCGAAATTCGAGCTAGGCCCGCCGCCCTCGCTCGAGCCCGAGCTGCGCACGATCCGGTCATCGACGAACTCGATACCGGCCGGTCCGAGAGTGAAGACAACGACTCCGCTCGCGGTGCCTCCCGGGCGGTGCAGGGTTGCGACGCCGCTCGACTCGGTGCGGCACGAGACGGCTGTCTCAGTGCCCGAACACTCGGTCGGTCGCCAGCGATGCTCGAGCATGGCGTACCAGAAGGTGAAGTACTCAGCGAGTTCGGGTGTTCCTACCTCTTCGCCTCTGGGAAAGATGGCGCTGGCGCCGTCGTTCTTCTCGTACCTTGCCCCCGGCGCAAAGAGGGCTTCGGCACCCGCGATGTCTTCCTGGTTCAAGGACTCGTAGAAGGCGGAAACAAGCTCCCAGGCGTCTTCGGGTACGCCGCCCTGTAGCGCCGCGTACTCCACGACGAGTGCGTCGAACGCGGTGGCAGCCTCCGCGGTACGTTGCCACTCAGTCGTTCCGGCCACCACCAATTCGGCGCCCGGGTCGCGTTCGATGACCCACTGCTGGAACGCGTTCATGGCTTCGGCACGTGTCGGGTTCTCTCCGGCCACCGCGACGCCGGTGACTAGCCCGCCGCGGGTCTGTATCACCCAAGTCTGCAGCCACGATTCCAGTTCGAGCAGGTCAGAGAACCGATCGGAAAGGGTCACCTGACAGCGAACTGCTGCGTCGAACCGAGCGCAATCGTCCAACTGCACCCTCTCACCGAAGAGGCCGGCTGTGGCGATTCGATCCACCAGCGACACCGAGGATGGTGAATCGGCCGGCGAGACCCAGGGCGCAAGGGACGCAGCGGCATCGGTAGCGATGATGTCGGCCGCAGCCACGGAATCACCACGGTTGTAGACGCGTTCGAGATCGTCCAAAAGAGCCTGGTCGGCACCGTCGAGCGGAGCGCCAATGTCGATCGCGTTGTCCGGCGGAGCCACCGTCGGCGGTGCTGCTGTGGTTGGAGGGGGTGGCGCGGTGGTTGCGACCGTGTCTCTCTCGGGGAAGGGGATGGCCAGCAGCAGGATTGCGCCGACGATGATCACCGCGGCGAATGCTGCGGCGGCAACGAGCCATCCGAACCTCGGCCGGTGGTGTGGCTGAGCCGTCGCGGGCTGTAGTGGTTTGACCCCAGTCCGCCGCTGAACTTCGTCGAAGGCGGCTTCTGGGGACCAGGCCGCGGCCGGGAGCTCGACGTCGGCGACCACATCGGTAGCGGCGAGGTGCTGGAGCAGTTCGGTGTCGTTCATCCGTTACCTCCCTCGTCGAAAGCCGCTCGATCGGTGGCGGCTAGGGCAGTACCGGTGATGCAGGCGGCGCGACGGAGGCGGCGCATGGCGCGGGCGGCGCGTTTCTTGGCCGCCTCGACGGTGCATCCGAGCACGGCCGCGATTTCCGGGATGGTTAGTTCCTCGTAGGCACGCAGCCGGAGCACCTCTTGGTCGGCGGGCCGCAAGCTGTGCAACGCTTGGATCAACTCCGCCTGTTCGGCGTTGCGCAGGACGACGATCTCCGGCCCTGCCTCTGGGTGTCGCGCCTGGCCATCGAGTTTGTCGCGAAGGTTGCGGCGACGTTGTGCCGACCGCCGGATTGAACTGACCTCATATCTGGCGACCGCGTACAACCACGGCAATGTGGCTTCGCCTGGGGGCATCTCGTTGACCTTTCTCCAAGCGATGGCGAATGTCTGGGCGGCCGCGTCGTTGGCGTCATCCGCGGGAAGCCGGCGGTGGCAATAGCGGCTCACCGCGATGTAGTGAGCGTCGAATGCACGCCGCAGCTTCGCTCGGTTGGCCTCTTCCGATGCCACCGTTTCCTCCCACAGGATGTGTCTCAACCGTCCTACGTCCGAACCGGCGATGGTGGGGACACTCCAATTAGTACCGTCCCGCGGCGCCCGATGGTGGACGTATTCGTTTCGGACCCGCGGGTCCACCCACAGGAGAGGCCGGGGAAGGGGCCGTGAGTCGCTTTCCCCGGCCTCCTACAGGACGGTCGGAGAATCTCAGGTCCCCGTTCTCGGGGATCCGGACGTATCCATCACACGAACCGGCCGGAACCATCGGTCGGGCGGGAGGAGAGAACGAGATGAGAAGGAAATCGACCAGGGTCATGACCCTGCTCACAGCGATTGGGCTCGTCGGAGCGATGAGCACGGCGGCAATGGCAACACCACCCGACGAGTCCGGCGTGGTTACGCGGGGCCCGAGCGTGGGCGGATACATCTACGACGGCGACGGAATCATTGTACTCAGTGGGCCCGCGTCCTTCGTGCAGGGCTGCAACCGAGAGGGCTTCTCGAGTCCGGATTCGTCGTTCATCATGCCGGGCGACGGTAGCTTCCACGAGCACTTCAGCTACGGAGAAGAGCCGATCAACGTCTACGAGGGCGAAGACGTCCAGGCCTGGCTGGCCGCCATCTGCGAGGCGGTGGCCGCGGGCGCCACCGACGATGAGTTGCCCCAGGCGATTGCAGCGGGCGTCGGCCGACTGACGCTGCATGTCCGGGTGGACACGCATGGCGTTCCCCACGTCCACAACTCGCTGGTCGGCCAGGTCACGACGACGGACGGATCGGCAGCCCACGTCAACACTTTCGCCAAGTTCTCGGTCAGCGGCGGCGTGCTCGACGTCCATCAGCTCAGGGTGAACTACACCGGCTGATCGTGGTGGAACGCGAGTCGCGGTTGGGGGAGAGGGGCTCCCGCGACTCGCGTTCCCTGGTCAGGCGTTGCGGACCCGTGAGGAGACTTCGGTTCCGAGCAGTTCGATCGAGCGCATGGCCTTGTCATGCGGCACTGAGCCCGCATGGTGCAGCATGAAGCGGTCGATGCCGAGCACCTCTTTCCAGTAGAGGATCTTGGCAGCCACGGTCTCGGGGTCGCCGACCACCAGCGAGCCCTCCGGGCTGCGCATCCAGTCATACTGCTCCCTTGTG
Organism: uncultured Acidimicrobiaceae bacterium; assembly: GCA_964465915.1. Taxonomy (GTDB): domain Bacteria; phylum Actinomycetota; class Acidimicrobiia; order Spongiisociales; family UBA5794; genus CAVPHV01. Next base: position 1,668 of record CAYXMJ010000009.1, on the reverse strand, counting down.
AGCGGTGGCCAACCCCGCTCGCGGCCGATCTTGTTCATCATGTCGGTGAACGTGCGATAGATCTCCTCGGACGCCTGTTCGTTGTCGTCGGCGATGAAGCCGAGACCATGGACGGCCACGGGAAGGTTGTCGGGGTCGTAGCCGGATTCGATCAGGGTTCTGCGGTAGATGTCGGCGAAGACCTGGAACCGGGCCGGGTCACCCCCGATGATGGCGAGCACCAGCGGCAAGCCGAGCCGGCCCGCCCGCACCACCGAGGCCGGGGTGCCCCCCACGCCAATCCAGATCGGGAGCGGGTCTTGCTGTGGACGGGGAAACACCGCCTGGTCATACAGCGGCGCCCGGAACCGGCCCTCCCATGTCACCCGGTCGTTCCGGCTCAGCTCGACCAGAAGCTCGAGCTTCTCGCTGAACAACTCGTCGTAGTCATCGAGGGAGTACCCAAACAACGGGAAGGACTCGATGAATGAGCCGCGGCCGACGAGCAGTTCGGCGCGGCCTTTGGAGATGAGGTCGAGAGTCGAGAAGTCCTGGAATGTCCGCACCGGATCGGCGGAGCTGAGGACGATGACGGCCGATGACAGCCGGATCCGTTCCGTGCGGGCGGCCGCGGCGCCAAGCGTGATCGCCGGTGCCGAGGCCGCCATGTCGACCCGGTGATGTTCACCCAGGCCGTAGACATCGAGACCGACGCGTTCGGCCTCAACGATCTCCTCAATTACGTTGCGGAGGCGCTCGCCGTGGCTGATGGGCACACCGGTGGTCGCGTCCTTGTGCGTCTCGGCGAAACTCGTCATGCCGAGCTCGAATCTGGTTCCAATAGTGATGAGAGGTTCCATTCGGTAGTCGCAAACCTAGGTATACCAACCGAACCGCGGCTATGCCGGGCCATTCCAGTGTTGGCGAGTGGACCTGTGCCGCAACGATCAGGCTGGCCAAGGGAGGGGCGGCAGCGGCGGTAGTGTGCTTGGGCGAGGTGCCAATCGACATGCCGACAGGAGTAGCTGTGGCGCCGCACAACAATGCCGATGTGCTTGCCACGATGGAACGCGACGGCGTGGTTCCCGTGTTCAACGACGCCGACGTCGGCATCACCAAGGAAGTGGCCCGTTGCGTCGTCGCCGGCGGGTTGTCGACCTTTGAGTTCACGAACCGGGGCGAAGGGGCGCTCGAGGTATTCGCCGAGTTCGGTAAGTGGGCCACGGTCGAACTCCCCGACTTGATCGTGGGTGTGGGAACCGTCACCGAGCCGGATGCGGCTGAGCGAGCGATCGAGCTTGGTGCCAACTTCGTCTTCGCTCCGAGCCTGTCCGGCGCGGTCGCCGCCGTCTGCACCTCCCGGGGCATCCTCTATGTGCCCGGCTGCGGCACCGTCACAGAGATTCAGACGGCCCACGATCTGGGATGTCAGATGGTCAAGCTGTTCCCCGCCGAGGCACTTGGCGGCCCGGCTTTCCTCAATGCGGTGCGGGCGCCATTGCCGTGGGTGCGGGCGATCCCGACCGGTGGAGTCGAACCGACGGTGGCGTCGATGAAGGCATGGTTCGATGCGGGGGCTCCTGCGGTCGGTATGGGGTCGAAACTGCTGCCGAGGGATCTCGTCGCGGTGGGCGACTGGGCGGCCATCGAGCGGAGGGTTGCCGAGGCCGTTGCGGCGGTGGAGCAAGC
>CAYXMJ010000008.1:25840-37574 GCA_964465915.1 uncultured Acidimicrobiaceae bacterium | reverse complement strand
ACCACCCTGCGGCGAGAACTCCATGCCGGCAGCAGTTACCTGTCGTCGGAGGATCCCCGGCTTCATTTCGGACTGGGTGACGCCGAGCGGGTGGCCGAGTTGGTGGTGCTCTGGCCGGATGGATCCACGACGGTTGTGCGCGACGTCGATGTGAACCAACATTTGCTGGTAGCAGCCTCCTGAGTTCGAAGGGAACTGCCGGCCTCGGGACTATCGGCTGGGGTGATCAGCCCCTCGGCCCTGCACAGGGATCCGCGAGCGGGCAGAATTGGACGTCTGGAGGCATCCATGCTCTCGCTCGTCAACCTCTCCAAGCGTTTTGGTGACATCGTCGCTCTCGAAGGGGCCAGCTTCGATGTGCCCGCCGGGCGCATCGTCGGGTTCCTCGGCCCCAACGGCGCCGGCAAGACAACTGCGATGCGCTGTGTCTTCGATCTCGTCCACCCCGACGTCGGCGAAGTGCTCTGGGACGGTGCGCCGGTCGGATCCGCCGAGCGTCTCCGCTTCGGCTATATGCCGGAGGAGCGTGGTCTCTACCCGAAGATGAAGGTCGGCGAGCAGCTCAGCTATTTTGCCCGGCTCTCCGGCAAGAGTCGTCAGGAGGCCAAGGACGATGCCGCTTCGTGGCTCACCCAGTTGGGCCTCATCGACCGGACCGATTCGAAGCTCGAGGAATTGTCGCACGGCAACCAGCAGCGAGTTCAGCTGGCGGCAGCTCTGGTCCACAATCCTGAGCTGGCGGTGCTCGACGAACCCTTCGCCGGGCTCGACCCCATTGGGATGGAGTCGATGGCGCAAACCCTTCGGGACCTGGCCGGGCGCGGCGTGGGTATCGTCTTCTCTAGCCATCAACTCGACACCGTCGAAGACCTGTGTCAGGACGTCGTGATCATCGACCGCGGCAAAGTGGTGCTGACCGGCGAACTGTCGCGGCTGCGCTCTTCGGCGCGGGTCAGGCATCTCGTGGTCGAAGTCGACGATCAGGCGTGGAGCCCCGACGGCGACGACGTCACGGTGGTGATCACACGGACGGGGGATCGACGCCTCTTGGTCGAACCGGACGTCGACCTCGATGCGCTGTTGGCGGCGGCCCGCACCGCGGGGACGGTGACCCGGTTCAGCTTCGAGCCTCCCCACCTGTCGGACCTGTTCCGGGAGGCGATCCAATGAGGCGTGCCGCCGCGCAGACCTGGGAGATCGCCCGGCGCGACCTCGTGCAGAGAGCGAAGAGCAAGGCTTTCCTGGCAACCTCGTTGCTCGTCGTCGGGATGATCCTCGTCTTGGGTCCACTTATCGCCAGCGAGTTGGACGACCCACCCCCATACCGGGTTGGCGTCGTCGGCACCGTGGATGAGGAGTTCGGCTCTTACCTCGATGTCGCGGCCGCCTCGTTCGACCGTGAGGTCGTCATTGAGCGGTTCGACGATCTTGCCGCTGCCGAGCAGGATCTCGAGTTCGGCGATCTCAACGTGATCGTGGTCAACGGATCCGAGATCATTTGGCTCGAGGAGGAAGCTGCTCAGCTCAACTCGGTCGTGGTGTTTGCCATGGAGTCGGTCGAACGACGCGAGGTCGCCGCGGAGTTGGGTCTGACGAACGCGGAGGCTCTGGCGCTCCTGGCACCTCCGGCCCCGGAATCTCGAACCCTGCGCGAGCCGGACCCTGAGGCCGCGCCGCGCCGCATCGGAGCGATGATCGGCTCGATTCTGCTCTACATGTCGATCCTGATGTTCGGCCAGTTTGTGATGATGGGCGTGGTCGAAGAGAAGTCGAGTCGGGTGGTCGAGGTGCTCCTGTCTCGGGTGCGCCCAACCCAGATTCTTGTCGGGAAGGTGATCGGCATCGGTTTGCTTGGCCTAGCGCAGCTTGCTCTGCTCGGTGCGGTCGTGTGGTTCACCCTCACCCAATTCAGCATCGCCGACATCTCGCTCGCAGACATCGGTCGTGACGTGATCGTCCAGGTCGTCTTCTGGTATCTGGTCGGCTACACCTTCTTTGCCGTGATCTACGCCGCCCTGGGCGCCACCATCTCTCGTCAAGAGGACATGCAGAGTGTTGCGTTGATCCCTGTGATGCTGCTGATCCCTGGCTACTTCATCGCCCTGCTGTCCCTCGAGGACCCCAACACGACGCTGAGTCGAGTTGCCTCGATGGTCCCTCCCACCTCACCGCTCGTGATGCCGATGCGGCTGGCGGTCGGCGGGGTTGCGGCGTGGCAAGTGGCGGTGGCGCTGGCGCTGCTGGCGGCCGCTTCGTACGGGTTGATCCGTCTCGGCGGGCGGGTCTATACCGGCGCCGTCCTCAAGCTCGGACCCAAGGTGAAGCTGCGCGACGCCTGGCGCGCTGCCGGGCAGTGATTTCGGGTAACCTCACAACCATGAGCGACACCCGCACCTGGTGGTCCTGGATCGGCTGAGCCCACCGACGCGCGCCATGACACGCCGGGGGCCGACACCCCGGCATCTTTCATTTCTGACGGTCGATTCTGACAGCGAACGGAGACAAGACAGTGGAGACGAAACCGAAGGTCTTCTCGGGCCTGCAGCCCACCGGTAACGTGCACCTTGGCAACTACCTGGGCGCATTGCGCAACTGGGTGAAGCTCCAGGACTCGTACGACACCGTCTACTGCGTTGTCGACCTTCACGCCATCACCGTCGATTACGATCCGGTGCAGTTCACCAAGGACCGTCTCGAGGCAGCCAAGGTGCTGCTGGCCGTCGGGATCGACCCGAACAAGTCGCTGTTCTACTTCCAGAGCCAAGTCCCCCAGCACACCGAGTTGGAGTGGATTCTGGGGACGATGACACCCACCGGGGTGCTCAACCGAATGACGCAGTACAAGGACAAGCTGGCTCGCGGGCTTCCGTCCAACCTCGGCCTGTACGCCTATCCGGTGCTGATGGCGGCCGACATTCTCATGTTCCGGGCCAATCTGGTGCCGATCGGCGACGATCAGAAGCAGCACCTCGAGATGACCAGGGATCTCGCCGAGCGCTTCAACAACCGCTTCAGCGACGTGTTCCCGATCCCGGATGCGCTGATCCCGGAGACGTCGGCTCGTGTCATGGCCCTGACGGACCCGACGGCGAAGATGTCCAAGTCCGACCCGAACGAGGGCAGCCGGGTGCTGATCCTCGATTCACCCGACGTGATCCGCAAGAAGATCAAGTCCGCCGTCACCGATTCTGAACCGACGGTGCGCTACGACTGGGAGGCGAAACCCGGCATCTCGAACCTGCTCGAGATCATGGCGGCCTGCACCGATCGCAGCATCGATGACCTCGCCGTCGAATACGCAGGCTCCGGCTACGGCGTGTTCAAGGAGGCTGTCGCCGAGGCGGTCATCAACGAGTTGGCCCCAGTCCGTGCTAACTATCAGAGCCTCAACGATGCTGAGGTGGCCCGCGTAATGAACAAGGGTGCCCTGGATGCTCGCACCAAGGCGGAGGGCTACCAGCAGCAGGTGCGGGCCGCGGTCGGTCTTGCCGCCGTCTAATCCGCGGCGAGGTCGTCCTGCCGGGTCGTGGTTTGGCGATCGAGCGTGGCCTCGAGGAACCGGGCAACGCCGCTGATCATGTAGTGAGAGCGCAGGGAGTCGAGCACATCAAAGGCGTGGGTTGCGCCCGGGACCTCGGCATAGCCGACCGGTGCCGCCGACTCGGCCCGCAGCGCAGCAACGAACTGGGCGGCTTCGCGGGCAGGGACCACCGAATCGTGTGAACCATGGATCACGAGAAACGGCGGGGCGTCGGCGTGGATCTGATCGAGGGGAGAGGCTTCCCGATAGCGGGCCTCGGCCTCCGTCTTGTCTGCCTTCATCACGCCGCGGGGAATGATGGGCCACTCGTCGCGCGTCTGGTTGCGGTTGAGGAAGTCGTACACGCCGTACACCGGGATGGCGGCCTGGATGCTGGTGTCCACGCTTTCGAAGCTGGGTTGGTACTCGGGACGGTTCTGGGTGAGCGCCACCAGGGCGGCTAGGTGCCCACCCGCAGAGCCACCGGTCACCGCGACGAAGTCGGGGTCGATTCCGTAGCGCCGTCCCGACGATCGCATCCAAGCCACGGCTCGCTTCAGACCGATCAGGGGGTCCGGGAAGGTGGCATCGGGGACCAGCGGATAGGACGCCGCGACACAGATCCAGCCCTGCTGGGCGAGGCGATGTAGCAGGGGGCGGCCCTGCTGGCGCCGGTTGCCGCCGCGCCAGCTGCCACCGTGGATCTGGAGGATGGCCGGATGGAGTCCCGGTTCGAGACCGCGGCGCCGGTAGACGTCGAGGTGGAGACCGGGGGCGTACTCGATGTCGTCAATCCGTTCGACGTCGGTGGGTACCCGGTACGGATAGGTGGTCAGCACCTTGGCCCATTCGACGCGGGCAAAACCCGAAGCGGAGATGCCCATTTCGGCGAGGGCGCCGGCCATCGCTCGCTTTGCCCGGGCCGCCCGGTATTGCAGAAAGCCGTACATGACCCACGTGCCGAGCGTCAGCCAGAGCCCGATGCGCCCGATGCGGTAGTCCAGGGCGCCCGCCCAGACCAGCAGGCCGACCAACCCGGCGTGGATGGCGACCCGCAGCGGGACTGATTCGGCCGTCAGCATGGCGGGGAACCACCACGGCCGTAGCGCCGGGTGGCGGTCCTCGCCCGCGGCTCGCAGCGCGTTGATCGCGCCGACGATCCCGAACAGGCTGATCACAAAGAGAACGGATGCGGCGACCATGGCGCACGAGTATGGCGGCTCGGCACGGCCTACGTTGCGAGGGGCGCCAACCGAAGTGAGTTACACCTCTGGTATTCTGAGCATTCGCTGGCGACCTTGCGGAGGAGTTCTGTGGAGATCGAGATCGGCATTGCCAAGTCGGGTCGTCGTGCCTGGGGCTTCGACGACATCGCGATTGTCCCCTCGAGGCGTACCCGCGACCCTGACGACGTCGATCTGAGCTGGGAGATCGACGCCTTCACCTTCGGTCTTCCCATGATGGCCTCGGCGATGGACTCAGCAGTCAGTCCGCAGACCGCCATCGAAATCGGCCGTCTCGGCGGCCTTGCCGTTCTCAATCTCGAGGGCCTTTGGACTCGCTACGAGGATCCGATTCCGGTCTACGAAGAAATCGCCGCGGCTCCACCCGACGAGGCGACCAGGACCATCCAGAAGGTGTACCAATCGCCCGTTCAGGCCGACCTCATCACCGAGCGGGTGCGTGAGATCAAGGCCGCCGGGGTGCTCACCGCGGCGAGCCTCACTCCGCAGCACGTGGAACGCTACGCCTCCGACGCCCTGGCCGGTGGCCTCGACATTCTCGTTGTCCAGGGCACGGTGGTATCCGCCGAGCACGTCTCAACCAGGTCTGATCCGCTCGACCTGTTCCGGTTTATCGCAGAATCCGAGGTCCCGGTCATCGTGGGCGGTTGCGCCTCCTACTCGGGTGCGCTGCACCTGATGCGGACCGGCGCCATCGGCGTCCTCGTTGGTGTCGGTCCCGGCGCCGCCTGCACCTCGCGGGGGGTTCTCGGGATCGGTGTGCCCCAGGCGACGGCCATCGCCGATGCCGCCGGAGCACGCACCCGATATCTGGAGGAGACCGGTCGTTATGTGCATGTGATCGCCGACGGCGGGATGCGAACCGGCGGTGACATCGCCAAGGCGATCGCGTGTGGCGCCGATTCCGTCATGCTCGGGTCGCCGATCACCGCAGCCGAGGAAGCTCCCGCCCAGGGCTTTCATTGGGGGATGGCGACCTTCCACCCGACATTGCCGCGAGGCACTCGGGTCCATACCGGTCGGCTCGGCAGCCTGGCCGAGATCCTCACGGGTCCCGCCCATGAGAACGATGGGCGCCGCAACCTGTTCGGGGCACTACGAGTGTCGATGGCGACGACCGGGTACGCCAACGTCAAGGAGTTTCAGAAGGCGGAAGTCATGGTGGCCCCGGCCATTCAGACGGAGGGCAAGAAGCTCCAGCAGACCCAGCACGTCGGGATGGGCTGATGCCGGAGGAATCCGGCTCCCTCGGGCATGCATCGAGCGGGGACTTCGATCGTGTCATCGTTGTCGACTTCGGTGCGCAGTACGCTCAACTCATCGCTCGCCGCGTCCGTGAGGCCCATGTCTTCTCGGAGATCGTGCCGCGCGACATCACAGCTGAGGAAGTAGGCAGCCGTCGTCCGGTAGGCATCATTCTCTCGGGCGGCCCGGCGTCGGTCTACGCCGAAGAGGCGTACGGCATCGACCTGGAGATCTTCGAGTTGGGAATCCCGGTGCTTGGCATTTGCTATGGGCACCAAGTCATCGCTCACTCACTCGGCGGGCGGGTCGCACGCAACGACATCGCAGAGTACGGACGAGCCGAACTCGAGGTCGCCGGCTCGTCGCTGCTGTTTCACGAACTCCCTGAACTGCAGCCGGTCTGGATGAGCCATCGGGATGCCGTGGCGGAACCCCCGGAAGGTTTCTTGGTCACGGCAGCCACTGCGGATTCGCCCGTTGCTGCGATGGAGAACCAGGAACGCGGGATCTACGGCGTTCAGTTCCACCCCGAGGTTGCCCACACCCCGCGGGGGCTAGAGGTGCTCAAGCACTTCCTCTATGAGGCATGTCACGCTCGGCCGCTCTGGACGCACGTCGGCATCATCGAGCAGTCGATCGAGGCCATTCGGGCCACAGTCGGCACCAACACGGTCATCTGCGGTCTCTCCGGTGGGGTTGACTCTTCCGTCGCCGCCGCGCTGGTGCACAAGGCGATCGGCGACCAGCTGGTTTGCGTGTTCGTCGACCACGGCCTGTTGCGCAAGGGCGAGGCGGAACAGGTGGAGGAGACCTTCCGGCGCAACTTCCACATGAACCTCGTCCACGTCAAGGCCGAGGATCAGTTCTTGGATCGCCTTGCCGGAGTCACCGACCCGGAGGTCAAACGCAAGATCATCGGCGAGACTTTCATCCGGGTATTCGAGGAGGTCGCCTCCGATGTCAGCGACGTCGAGTACCTCGTCCAGGGGACTCTCTATCCCGACGTGATCGAGAGCGGCACCAAGGACGCCGCCAAGATCAAGAGCCACCACAACGTGGGCGGGCTCCCCGAGGATATCCAATTCCGGTTGGTTGAGCCGCTGCGAGATCTGTTCAAAGACGAGGTGCGCGCCGTGGGCGAGGAACTCGGGCTGCCGGAGGAGATCGTGTGGCGGCAACCCTTCCCCGGGCCGGGTTTGGCGGTTCGGATCATCGGTGAGGTCACCCGGGAGCGATTGGAGATCTTGCAGGAGGCCGACGCCATCGTGCTCGAGGAGATCAGGCGCGCCGGGCTCTACGGCGAGCTGTGGCAGACGTTTGGTGTGCTCCCTGCGATCCGGTCGGTCGGAGTCCAAGGCGACGGCCGGACGTATGCCTACCCTCTCGTGGTGCGGGCGGTGACGTCGGATGACGCGATGACGGCCGATTGGGCACGATTGCCCTACGAGGTGCTCGAACGCATTTCGTCGCGGGTCATCAACGAGGTTCCGGGGATCAATCGGGTGGCATACGATGTGTCGTCGAAGCCACCGGCCACGATCGAGTGGGAGTGAGGCTCCTCAAGGCGGCTCGCGTCCAGGTCGATAGCTTTGGGTACGTAACTGTCGTGTGCTCTCCAAGAAGGTGATCCGTGAGCTGGGGAATCGATCCTGAGCTCCAGGAGATGTTCTACGGCGAACTCGACGAGCGCGCTGCGCGCCTGAGCGAGGGTGCTGCAGAACTCCAGGCCGGGCCCGTCCCAAGTGATCGGGCCGGGGCCATGATGCGCGAAGCGCACACCATCAAAGGCACTGGTCGCGTGCTCGGGTTTGAGGCTGTTGCTCACGTCGGCGAGGTCCTCGAAGAGCTGTGGCGCGGCGTGCAGAGCGGTGACATTCAGATCAACGGAGACGCCGGCGCCGCCTTGGTCGACGTCACGGCAATGCTTTCCCCCGCCGGCCGAGGCGACCCCGTCGCCGGAACCCAGGAACTCGTTGAGGCCTTCAACGCCTTTCTCGAGGTCATTCCGATTGATGGCACACCGCTCGCGGTGGCGCCTCCGGTTGAAGATGGTGAACTCGCCGCCTCTGATGAACCCGCTGCAACGGAAGCCGCACGTCAGGTGGAGGCCGCAGCGGTCGGCGGAGAGGACGTCGTTGCGCTGGAGCCGCCAGAGGTCGAGCAGGCGGTCGAACTGCAACCGCAGCCCGCGCCCGCGGAGTCGGTCGACGAACCGGCCGAGGTTGAACCCGAGCCACATGAGCCCGACTTTGCGGCGGGCCCGGCTGACGGCGTCGACGAGCCCGCCGAGATCGAACCCGTTGCGGAAGCGCCGGTTGAGGAGGTTGTCGAGGAGCCGGTTGAGGTCGTTGTCGACGATCCCGTCGATGAGCCAACCGCGGCCGTCGACGTGGCGCCAGAGCCTGAGCTGGAGCCCGAGCGGGCTCCTGAGCCGGAGCCCGAGCCCGAGACCGATCCGGTACCGGAGCCGCAGGGTGTTGCTCCTGCTGGGGAAGGTGCCGACGACCGCCCGGACGCCGACGCGGGTAGCGATGGCATGCGCCACTACCGAGTCGACCTAGCCGGGCTGATGGGGGCGGTGGAGCACTGGGCCCGCACCGAAGCTGTGCCGGTCAATGCCGGGCGGCTCTACGAGATGATCAACGACGTTGCTGCCCTGCGTCAGGCGGCACACGCGGCGTTGGGTCGGGCGAACGCAGAGGGCGGCGACCTCTCGGCTGCCATCGCCCAACTGCAAAACAAGGCCGACGCCCTGCAGTCGGAGTCACTGGGTCTTGCTGCCGTGCCGTTGACCGGACTCACCAGCCAGCTCCCCCAACTCATCGCCTATCTCGCCAAGAAGCTAGACCGGGGGGTGGCGTTTCAGATCATCGGCGATGAGGACATCGCCGTCGACCGGCAGGTGATGGATGCCATCGGAGATCCCTTGCGACAGATCGTGGTCAATGCCATTCACCACGGCATCGAGCCACGGATGGACCGCAGGAATGTTGGCAAGCCGGACGACGGCACCGTCACATGCGAGTTCTCGCTCGAGCGGGGCGCTCTGGTGATTGTGGTGACGGACGATGGCGCTGGAGTGGACTGGGACGCGGTGCGCAGCGTTGCGGCGGCCGAGGGGCGGCTGGAGCCGGAGGCCCCTGCCGACCCCGAACGGCTCCGCGAATTGCTCTTCGAACCCGGGTTCAGCACCGGGTCGGTTTCCGATTTTGGCGGCGGCAAGGGTCTCTCCACTGTCGAGACCATTGTCGAGTCGCTGTTCGGGCGAGTGGCGCTCGAAACCGAACCGGGTGCAGGCACAAAAGTGACGGTCTCTGTGCCCGCATTCCGGGCTCTTCATAGCGTCCTGCTCGTCATTGCCGGCGGCATGGAGTGGGGGATCCCCGCTGGGGCCGTTGACGAGGTAGTGCCGGTGGCCGAAGTCAACATTGAGAGGGACGGAGCCGATCGCTGGATCTCACGCAACGGCGAACGGGTGCCGGTCGCCGTCCTTTCAGAGATTGTCGGGTTCGAGGAGGGTGGAGGTGACGAAGCTTTTGTGGTGTTTGTCAATCACCGTCTCGGGACGGCCGCATTCACCGTGTCTTCGGTCGGAGCGACTCGCGAACTGGCCGTCAAGGAGATGGGGCGCATCGTCGCCGGACCGCGCCACATCGTCGGGGCGGCGTTCCTCGGAGGAGATCTGCTCCTGGTCGTCGACCCGGGCCGTTTGGTCGAGCGGACCCACAGAACCGCAAGTGAGCAGCGGACCTCGGCTCGTGTCATGGTCGTCGACGATTCCCGCGGCGCTCGCGCTGTGGTCGCTGGAGCACTTGCCTCCAGCGGGTTCTTGACCAGCGTGGCCGGGAGCGTGGCCGAAGCGCTGGAGCTACTCGATGAGGTATCGGTTGACGCCTTGGTAGTCGACTTTTCGATGCCGCAGGCCGACGGTGTGGATCTGGTCGAGGAGGTGCGTCGCCGCGGCAATTTGATCCCGATCATCATGCTTTCCGGCGTGGCCAATCAAGAAGACCAGGAGCGAGCCCGCAAGGCCGGTGCCGATGCGTTCTTCGAGAAAGCCGACTTCCGCGAAGGCACCCTCGCCGACGCCCTCTGGAAGATGCTCGACGACTAGCGCCAATCACACTGGTGTAGTTCCCCCGTATACTCCGGGCTTCATGCCCGACTCTCTCTTGCTCGAAGGCCTCAACTCGGCCCAGCGCGAGGCGGTGGCGGCGACGGAGGGTCCAGTCCTGGTCGTCGCCGGTGCCGGCTCGGGCAAGACCCGCGTTCTGACCCGGCGGGTGGCGCATCTCATCCGGGACCTCGACGTCTCACCGTTCGCCGTGCTGGCCATCACCTTCACCAACAAGGCGGCGGGGGAGATGAAAGAGCGCGTGGCCGATCTGGTAGGGCCGGTCGCTCACAACATGTGGGTGTCGACTTTCCACAGCGCGTGCGCCCGGATCTTGCGGCGCGAGGCTCACCGGCTCGGCTACCGCTCGGCGTTCTCGATCTACGACTCGGCCGACTCGTTGCGGCTGACGACTTTGTGTGTACGGGATCTCGACCTCGACCCCAAGCGGTTTCCGCCGCGCAACATCAGAGCAACCATCTCAAACGCCAAGAACGAGCTCATCGACTACGAGAGCTATCAGCAGCAGGGTGACGGGTTCTATCACGAGAAGATCGCCGACGTGTACCGGCTGTATCAGCAGCGGATGGTCGAAGCCTCGGCGATGGACTTCGACGACCTGCTGATGCTCACGGTCGAGTTGTTCCAGGCGTTTCCTGATGTCTTGACCCACTACCAGGAGCGATTCCGCTACGTCTTGGTCGACGAGTACCAGGACACCAACCATGCCCAATATGTCCTCGTGAACCTGCTGGCCCGGCAGCATCACAACGTCTGCGTGGTGGGTGACCAGGACCAGTCGGTGTATGGGTTCCGTGGAGCCGATGTCCGCAACATCGTGTCATTCGAGAAGGACTATCCGGACGCCAAAGTGGTGATGCTCGAGCAGAACTACCGCTCAACCGAGACCATCCTCGACGCCGCCAACGCAGTGATCTCCCACAACATGGCTCGCAAGCCAAAACGCCTCTGGACCGACCTGGGCAAGGGCGAGAACGTCATCACCTTCGAGGCCGAGGATGAGCACGACGAGGCGGCCTACATTGCCGAGGAGGTGACCGACCTCGAGAAGGCGGGCAGGCCGCTGAGCGATATCGCCGTCTTCTACCGCACCAATGCCCAGAGCCGGGTGCTGGAGGAACTGTTCGTCAAGTTCGGGATCCCGTATCAGGTCGTCGGCGGTCTCAAGTACTACGACCGGCGCGAGGTAAAGGACGCCCTGGCCTATCTGCGGGCACTCGTCAACCCCGACGACACGGTGGCGTACCGGCGTGTGGTCAACGTCCCAAAGCGATCCATTGGCGACACCAGCATCGGTCACGTCGACCGTTTTGCCGAGGCTGAGGGGCTTTCGTTTCGGGAGGCGTTGGCGCGGTCCGACGAAAACGGCCGCCTCTCGAACCGGGCGCAGCGTTCGATCAAAGAGTTCGTGGCGCTGATCGACCACCTTGCCGCCCAGGCCGCCCTTGGACCGCGGGCGGCGCTCGAGGCCATTCTGTCCGAGTCCGGCTACATGGATTGGGTGCGGTCGGAGCGAACCATCGAGGCGATGGGTCGTGAGGAGAACCTGAAAGAGTTGGTGTCGGCCGCGGCCGACTTCGAGGAGACCGG
>CAYXMJ010000008.1:11647-25740 GCA_964465915.1 uncultured Acidimicrobiaceae bacterium | reverse complement strand
GTGAGGAGAACCTGAAAGAGTTGGTGTCGGCCGCGGCCGACTTCGAGGAGACCGGTCCGGTGTCAATCGGCCAGGCCGACTGGGACGAGCTGGACGGGCTGCGCAAGGTCGAACTCTTCCTCGAGTCGATCAGCCTCGTCACCGACGTCGACAGCATGGAGGACACCTCGGCCGTGACGCTGATGACGCTTCACAACGCCAAGGGTCTCGAGTTCCCGGTGGTGTTCATCACTGGGATGGAGGACGGGGTGTTCCCCCATATGCGATCGCTTGGTGAGCCGGCCGAACTCGAGGAGGAACGGCGACTTTGTTATGTCGGCATCACCCGGTCGATGGAGCAGCTCTACCTGACCAGGGCATGGAGCCGGAACCTGTGGGGTGGCACCAACTACAACCCACCGAGTCGGTTCTTGGGCGAGATTCCCGACGAGCTGGTCACCAAGGCAACCCGGGCGAAGCGTCGCTCGTCACTGGAGCGGACGACGACCAAGCACCCCACCGTCTCCGAAAGCGACATCGGGGTTGGCGACCGAGTGCGCCACAGCCACTGGGGCACCGGCAACGTAACTGAGATCGTCGGCGCCGGAGACCGGGCCGAGGCCTACGTCAACTTCGATGGCCAAGGTGTCAAGCGCCTCCTGCTCGCCTGGGCCCCCCTCGAGCGGGCATAGAAATCGCCGCCGGCAGGCCGACGGCGACTTGATCCGTGCGGCCCTGCGGCCGCCCTCATTGCCGGTTCGCACCGCCCATGTCGCTGCGAACCGAACCGGCGGGACAGAGCCCGCCGAGGAAGTGGGCTTCCTGTTCTCGCACATAGGAGATGCGCCGTGGGGCAACGGAAGTAGGCGGCGAGCCACGGGACTAATCTGCGCGTATGCCACCGCGCATTCTCATCGCTAAGCCGGGCCTCGATGGTCACGACCGAGGGGCCAAGGTCGTCGCCCGTGCGCTGCGCGATGCAGGCTGCGAGGTCATCTACTCCGGACTACACCAGACGCCGTCGCAGATCGTCGAGACGGCGATCCAGGAGGATGTCGACGGCATCGGGCTGTCGGTGCTCTCGGGAGCGCACATGACGCTGTTCCCCCGGGTCGTCGAACTGCTCGAGGAGCGCGGGGCCGGCGATATTGTGGTATTCGGTGGCGGCATCATTCCGGATGACGACATCGCGGAGCTCAAAGAGGCCGGTCTCGCCGAGATCTTCACGCCGGGCGCGCCGCTCACGACGATCTCGGCGTGGGTCGACGACAACCTTCGGGACGACTGAGGGCCCAGGTCACTAAGAACGCCGGGGGCCGCCGCGGGACGGATTCCGGTCGGAATGCTCCCGCAATGAGGAGGTCCGCCGTTGAAGGTCCACGAGTACCAGGCCAAGGAACTGATGAAGGCTCGCGGCATTGCCGTTCCGCTCGGATACCCCGTCACCGACGTCGCCGGCGCCGTCGCCGCGGTCAAGGCACTCGTCGAGGCTACCGGCAGCCCGGTAGTGGTGGTCAAGTCGCAGATCCATGCCGGCGGGCGTGGCAAGGGCCGATTCAAGGAGCATCCCGAGCTGGGCGGCGTCACCGTGGTCACCGATGGCATCGCAGGCGGCGTGGCGGCCGCCGAGGAGAAGGTGCGGGAACTGGCTGAGAAGATGCTGGGCTCCACGCTGGTGACGATCCAGACGGGACCGGAGGGCAAGCAGGTAAACCGGCTCTACCTCGAGCAGGGGATCGACATCGATCGCGAGCTTTACCTGTCTGTTCTGCTCGACCGGTCGACCAGCCGCAACATCCTGATGGCGTCGACTGAGGGCGGCACCGAGATCGAGGTCGTGGCTGCCGAGACCCCCGAGAGAATCCTGAAGGAGGAGATCGACCCCGCGTTCGGGTTGCTCGGTTTTCAAGCTACGCGCCTCGGTTACGACCTGGGGCTCCGCGGCGATGCCCTGCGCAACGGCGTGAAGTTCTTCATAGCTCTGGCCGAGGAGGCGGTTGAATGGGATACCGATCTCATCGAGATCAACCCGCTCGTCGTCACCACCGACGGCCGGGTGATGGCTCTCGACGGCAAGATGAGCTTTGAGGCCAACGCGCTGTATCGCCATCCCGACGTAGTCGAACTGCGCGATGTGAGCGAAGAGGACCCCGCAGAGATGGAAGCCGCCGAGCACGATCTCAGCTTCATAAAGCTCGACGGCACCATTGGTTGCATGGTGAACGGCGCCGGGCTGGCGATGGCCACCATGGACATCATCAAGTACGTCGGAGGCGAACCCGCCAACTTCCTGGACGTCGGGGGAGGTGCCACTGCGGAACGGGTGGCCGCCGCTTTCAAGATCATCACCCGGGACCCGAACGTGGAAGGCATCTTCGTGAACATCTTCGGCGGCATCATGCGGTGCGACACAATCGCGACTGGTGTGGTCGAGGCTGTGAAGGAGGTTGGCCTCGAGGTGCCACTGGTGGTGCGCCTCGAAGGCACCAACGTCGAGTTGGGCAAACAGATCCTCGATGAGTCGGGTCTCGACCTCGTGAGCGCCACGGACATGAAGGACGGCGCCGAAAAGATACTGCAGCTGACGGGAGGTGCGGCATGAGTGTGCTCGTCGGGCTCGACACCAAGGTCCTCGTCCAGGGCATGGGCAAGACCGGCCGTTTCCACACCGACAAGGCGATCGCGTACGGCACGAAGATGGTGGGTGCGGTCCACCCGTCGCGGGCCGGTGAGGTCGAACGATTCGAGGGCGAGACGGACCAGTCGGGTGTGCCGGGTCGGCCGGACACCTACGAAGTCGGCGTGCCGATCTATCGCTCGGTGTCCGATGCCGTCGCCGGCACCGGCGCAACGGCTTCGGTGATCTACGTCCCGCCACCGTTTGCGGCCGACGCCATCATGGAGGCCGCCGATGCCGGACTCGACCTGGTGATCTGCGTCACTGAGGGCATCCCCGTGAGCGACATGGTGGTGGCCAAGCGGTACCTGCAGGACCGGGACACCCGCCTGGTCGGACCCAACTGCCCGGGCGTCATCACCCCTGCTGAGTGCAAGATCGGCATCATGCCGGGCTACATTCACCAGCAAGGGAGGATCGGCGTCGTCAGCCGCTCCGGAACCCTCACCTACGAGGCGGTCCACCAGCTCACCCTCAACGGTCTCGGGCAGACGACTGCGATCGGTATCGGCGGCGACCCTGTCAACGGCACGAACTTCGTCGACTGCCTCGATCTGTTCAACCAGGACCCGGCTACTGAGGGCGTGATCATGATCGGCGAAATCGGCGGCAGTGCCGAAGAGGAAGCCGCCGAGTGGATCACGGCGAACATGGCCAAGCCGGTGGCGTCCTTCATCGCCGGCACCACGGCCCCTGCCGGCAAGCGGATGGGTCATGCCGGAGCGATCATCTCCGGCGGCAAGGGTACCGCGGCCGACAAAATCGCCGCCCTCAACGCCGCCGGTGTCGTCGTGGCCCCAACCCCAACCGACATGGGCCAAGCCATGCTCGAGGCGATGGAGGGGTAGCCCCTGCGAGCCGCGTTTGGCGCGCAGCACCCGTAGCATCGTGGGTCATGACCCCTCGCTCCCTTCTTGCGGCTGCTGTGCTCACCCTGCTGGTGGCGGCCTGCTCCGACGGGTCGGCCGACCCCACGACGACGGCGCCCGCATCGACCACCACGGCTGCCCCGTTCACCACAACATCCACAACCACCACGACGACCACGACCACAACGACGACCACGACCACGACCACAACCACAACCACAACGACGACCACGACCATGCCGCCGCCGGAGGCGGTCACGGAGTTCGTGGACATCGATGTTGCCGGCCAAGTGCGTAGCTACCGCCTGCACGTGCCCAAAGACCTTGCCGGCGGGTCGTCGTATCCCCTTGTCATCGACTTCCATGGGCTTACCGCCGGTCCGGAGTCCCAGGACGATCTCAGCGGCATGTCGGACAAGGCCGACGCGGAAGGCTTCATCGTTGCTACGCCTCGCGCCAGCGGGATTGGTTCATCATGGGGTGTGCTGCCCGGCCGTCCCGAAACGGAAGCCGACATCGCGTTTGCCCTCGCCATCGTTGCCGATATCGGCGATCGACTCCCGGTCGATGCCACTCGGGTGTATGCCACAGGATTCTCCAATGGTGGCGGGCTTGCCAACAGGCTGGCGTGTGACGAGGCCGCAGCGTTCGCCGCGATCGGCTCGGTGTCGGGCGCCTACCCGTCCTGGACCGAGTGCGACAACTCAGAACCCGTACCCGTGATCACCTTCCACGGCTCCGACGACTTCGTTGTGCCCTTTGGTGGCCTCGGAGGGTTCTTCCCGCCGATAGCGGACTGGGCCACGGCGTGGGCAGCCCGCAATGGGTGCACCGCAGATCCGCAGCAAGACAGGATCACCGAGGACGTGATCCGTGTCTGGTGGGAGGGCTGTCCCGCCGGCGCCGATGTGGAGCTCTACGCCGTCGAGGGCGGGGCCCACGGCTGGCCCGGCTCGACAGCTGCCCCGGTGTTGCTCAACAGCACCGACACCATCTCTGCAACCGACCTCATCTGGGACTTCTTCGCGACGCGCTGAGTCCCCTCGGCGACGCGGCTCGCGGGGGTGCCGCGATCAACGCATGGGTGCGAGGTTCTATGCTCGGCGGCCATGACGGACTCTGCTCGAGGCTTTCCGATTGCGGTGCTGGTGTCGGGGGGCGGCACCAATCTCCAGGCGCTCATCAACGCGTCGGCAGGCTCCGATAACGCCGCCAGGATCGTGGTGGTGATCTCCGACCGGCCCGGGGTGCGCGCCTTGGAGCGGGCCGCTGCCGCCGGTATTCCTACCGAGGTTGTCTCCTGGAAGGGTGCGTCCGACCGTGAGGCCTTCACCGGCGATTTGTGCGACGCCGCCGAGCGACACGGGGCACACGCCATGGTGTTGGCCGGGTTCATGCGCATTCTTGCCCCCAACGCGATGAAGCGTTTCCCGGATGCCATCATCAACACCCATCCCGCACTGCTGCCCGCCTTCCCCGGGGCACATGCCGTGCCGCAGGCACTGGCCCACGGCGTCAAGCTGAGCGGGGTGACCATTCACTTCGTGGATGAGGAAGTGGACCATGGCCCGATCATCTACCAAGAGGCGGTGGCGGTGATGCCCGACGACACAGAAGATCAGCTACAAGCTCGAATTCAGGCGGTCGAACATCGGGCCTACCCAATGGTGATCGACGCCTTCTGCCGCAACCGGCTCAGCATCGAAGGTCGCACGGTCGACTGGAAGGAGGCACCGTGAGCGTGGTTGCCGTTTCACGGGCGCTCATCTCGGTGTGGGACAAGACCGGGCTGCTGCCGTTCGCCCGCCGGTTGGTTGAAGCGGATGTCGAGATCGTCTCGTCCGGGGGGACGGCCCGGGTCCTCGAGGACGCCCGAATACCTGTGACCAGAGTTGCGGAGGTGACCGGGGCACCTGAGATCTTGAGCGGGAGGGTCAAGACGCTCCACCCCAAGATCCACGGGGGGATTCTGGCGGACATGGGTGAAGCCTCCCACCAAACGGAGTTGGTGGCCAACGACATCGCCCCGTTTCAGTTGGTTGTCGCCAACCTGTATCCATTCGAGCAGACGGTTGCCGCGGCGGACGTTACCGAAGCCGAGGCCATCGAGAAGATCGACATCGGGGGCCCGGCCATGGTGCGCGCCGCCGCCAAGAACCACGCCTGGGTGGGAATCGTCACAGACCCCGCGCAGTACGAAGAGGCGATCGCAGAGATCGAGACCACGGGACTCACCGCAGAACTTCGTCGCCGGTTGGCGGCTGCTGCATTCTTCCGAACCGCGGCCTACGACGCCGCGATCGTCGACTGGTTCGAGGGGGATGTTGAGCTTCCCGCGCGGCTCGTGCTTGCACTGTCGCGGCGCGACGAGCTGCGCTACGGCGAGAACCCGCAGCAAGCTGCCGCCATCTACGGGGCCGCCGGAGCAGGCGGCTGGTGGCGACGTGCCCAACCGATTCAGGGCAAGGAGATGTCGTTCAACAACTACGCCGACGTCGAGGCAGCCTGGCGGCTAGTGAACGAGTTTGCCGTCGAGCCTGCCGCCGTGATCGTCAAGCACACCAATGCTTGTGGCGCCGCAGTGTGCGATAGCCCGGCGAGTGCCTTCCGGCGGGCATGGGATTGTGACCCGCTCTCGGCGTTCGGGAGCGTGGTTGCGCTCAACCGGCCGCTCGATGTCGCTACCGCAGAAGCCGTCACCGCATACTTCGTTGAGGTCGTGATCGCTCCGGGTGTCGAAGACGACGCCCGGGCCGTGATGAGCACGAAGCGCAACCTACGCTTGCTGACGGCGCCGGTTCCCACGGGCCGCGACCTCGACCTGCGGCGGATCGAGGATGGTTTCCTGGTGCAAGCGCGAGACGCCGTCGGGATCGACGAGGCTTCGTCGCAGTTGCCTGCGGGATGGAAAGTCGTCGCCGGTGGTCCGCTTTCGAGCGGGCTGCTTGCCGAACTCGAGTTCGCCTGGGCGGTCGTTGCCCACACCAAATCGAACGCCATCGTCATCTCTCAGAATCGGGCCGCAGTCGGGGTGGGCGCCGGTGACCAGAGCCGGGTCGGAGCTGCGGAGAGGGCAGTGATTCGCGCCGGCGAGCGGTCCTACGGTGCCGTGGCCGCCAGCGATGCGTTCTTACCTTTCCGTGATGGACTCGATACGCTGGCAGACGCCGGGGTCATTGCGCTGGTCGAGCCTGGTGGCTCGAAGCGAGACGACGAGGTCATTGCGGCGGCGGAGGAACGTGGCATGACGCTGGTCCTCACCGGCAGGAGGCATTTCCGACATTGAGCGCCCAGATCCTCTCCGGGACGGAGGTTGCCGAAGCGGTCCAAGCCGACGTTGCCGACCGGGTCGCGGCTCTTGCCGCTCGCGGTAAGACCGTTGGTCTGGCCACCGTGATGGTGGGTGACGACCCAGGTTCCGCTATCTACGTGCGCAACAAGCACCGGGCAGCCGAACGGGTCGGAATGTTGCCGTTCGACCATCACCTGCCCTCAGGCGTCGGCCAGCAACACGTCGAGGGGCTGGTGATGGCCCTCAACGCCGACCCCACCGTCGATGGCATGATCGTTCAACTCCCCCTTCCTGAGGGGCTCGACGGCAATCTGGCGGTACAGACGGTCGATCCTGCCAAAGACGCCGATGGCCTCCATCCCCACAACCTTGGGCTGCTGCTCCTCGACCGGCCCGGGCCCCGCCCGGCGACCCCGACGGGCATCATGCGGATGCTCGAACACTACGACCTCGCCGTGAGCGGTAGCTTCGCCGTGGTGGTTGGCCGCTCGTTCCTCGTCGGCAGGCCGTTGGCCTTGATGCTCGGGGCCAAGGGCGTTGACGCCACTGTGGTGCAGGCCCACTCACGGACCCCCGACCTCCGTGATCTGATGCGCACCGCCGACCTCCTCGTAGTCGCCGTCGGCCGGCCCGAGTTGGTGCGCGGCGAAGATGTCAAGCCCGGTGCCGTTGTGATCGATGTCGGCATCAACCGCACTGAGGCGGGCCTGGTTGGCGACGTCGACTTCGCCTCGGTGTCAGAGGTGGCGGGCTACCTCACCCCCGTACCCGGGGGAGTGGGCCCGATGACGATCGCCTCCCTGCTCACCAACACGGTGGCGGCCGCGGAGCGAGCGGTCGGCCTCGGCTGAGCTTCGGTGGCCTACTTCCTGGAGGAGCAGCGGTTTCGGCAGTTCTGGATCTACCTCGTCATCGCCATCCCGGTTGTGGTCACCTGGTGGGGCTTTCTCGAGCAGATCATCTTGGGCCGCTCCTGGGGTGACCGACCGGTCCCCAATTGGGTTGTCATCCTGGTCTGGCTGGTATTTGGGCTCGGGTTCCCTTGGTTCTTCTGGTCCCTGCGGATGACGACGAGAGTCGATGCGTCTGGGATCGAGGTGCGGTGGTGGCCGGTGCGAGCAGGGGTCACGCTGGCCTACACCGAGGTCGAGCGCCATGAGGTGATCTTGTACCGGGCCATCCGTGAGTTTGGTGGCTGGGGCATCCGCTGGGGTGGCAACAACCGTCGGGCCTACAACGTGAGCGGCAGCCAGGGCGTTGAGTTCTTCCTCAGCGACGGCCGCTCGATCGTCATTGGATCGGAACGGGCCGAGGAGTTCGACATCGCAATCAGCGTTGGTGAGGCCGACGCGGCCCGACGCCGGTAGGATTCAGCCGGTCCACACCTCACCAATGCTGATGCCGCCGCGGCGGCAATGAAGGAGCTGACGCATGGCGACCCCGATCACGATGGGCCCCGACGGCCTCCAGGTACCCGACGATCCGATCGTCCCGTTCATCGAGGGCGATGGAATCGGCCCCGACATCTGGCGGGCGGCACAGCGGGTGTTCGATACGGCCGTCAAGCGCGCCTACGGCGGGAGCCGTGCGGTGGCGTGGACTGAAGTCCTCGCCGGCCAGAAGGCATTTGATCAGACCGGCCAATGGCTTCCCGAAGAGACCATTGAGATGTTCCGCAGCCATTTGGTGGGGATCAAGGGCCCGCTGACCACGCCGGTTGGTGGCGGCATTCGCAGTCTCAACGTCGCACTGCGCCAGATCCTCGACCTCTACGTGTGTATTCGTCCGGTGCGCTGGTTCCGCGGCGTGCCGTCGCCGGTGAAGCAACCTGAGCTGGTGGACATGGTGATCTTCCGGGAGAACACTGAAGACGTCTACGCCGGTAAGGAGCTCGAGGCCGGTTCGGCCGGCGCCGAGCAACTCCTCGAATTCCTCGACGAGAACTTCGGATGGGAGATCCGACCCGACAGCGGTTTGGGGATCAAACCCATCTCGCGGACGGGTTCATCGCGCCTGATCCGAGCCGCCATCCAGTACGCCCTGGACAACGGGCGGCGCTCGGTGACTTTGGTTCACAAGGGCAACATCATGAAGTTCACCGAAGGCGCCTTCCGCACCTGGGGATACGAGGTCGTCGACGCCGAATTCTCCGATGTTGCCGTCTCGTGGGAGGACTGCAGCGGCGACCCCGGTGACAAGCTGCTGGTGCAGGATGTGATCGCCGACGCGTTCCTCCAACAGATCCTACCCGACCGGCCGAGTACGACGTCATCGCCACGATGAACCTCAACGGCGACTACATGTCCGACGCGTTGGCAGCGCAGGTCGGCGGGATCGGCATCGCCCCAGGCGGCAACATCAACTACGAGAGCGGCCACGCCATCTTCGAGGCGACCCACGGCACCGCTCCCAAGTACACGGGCATGGACAAGGTTAACCCCGGATCGGTGATTCTCTCCGGCGCCCTCATGTTCCGCTACCTGGGCTGGAGCGAGGCCGCCGACCTGGTCGAATCGAGCCTCGAGGCGGCGATTGCCGATCAGGTGGTCACCTACGATTTTGCCCGTCTGATGGACGACGCCACCGAAGTCAAGACCAGCGAATTCGCCAGCGCCATGATCGAACGGATGTAACCGCCGCAGGCGGACGGGGTCGATGGATGGACCACTAGCCTCTCGTACGGGCAGTTCTAGCAAGGAGCACAAATGAGCAAGGTCACCGTCGTTGGTGCGGGGAAGTATGGATCGACGACTGTTCAGCGTCTCGCCGAGTGGGACATCGTCGACGAAGTTGTGATGACGGATATCGTCGAAGGCCTTCCGCAGGGTCTGGCGCTCGACATGAATCAGTCGCGTCCCGTACTCGGATATCGGACGCTGGTTACCGGAACCAACGATTACGCGGACACGGCAGGCAGTGATGTTGTCGTGATCACCGCGGGCCTTCCTCGCAAGCCGGGGATGAGCCGCATGGACCTGCTCGAGGTCAATGCGAAGATCGTCAAGGCGGTCACGCTCGAGGCCGTGAAGTACTCGCCCGATGCCGTCATCATCGTGGTGACCAACCCGCTCGACCAGATGACGACATTGGCCGCTGAGGTCTCCGGTCTGCCCCACCACAAGGTCATGGGCCAGGCGGGCATCCTCGACAGTTCCCGGTTTGTCCACTTCATCTCCGAAGCCACCGGGGCCGATATCCTCACCATTGAGGCCGTCACCCTGGGGTCCCACGGCGAAACCATGGTGCCGGTACCCTCGCTGTGCTCGGTGGGGGGCCAACCTCTCACTGAGGTACTCGATGCCGCCACGATCGATGAACTGGTCGACCGGACCCGCAAGGGTGGTGCCGAAATCGTCGGCCTGCTCAAGACGGGGAGCGCCTACTACGCGCCGTCGGCCGCAGCCGCCGCGATGGTGCGGGCCGTCGTCACCGACTCAGGCGACGAGATGCCGGTGTGTGCTTGGATGACCGGCCAGTACGGCATCGACGACGTCTACCTCGGCGTCTTGGCGAACTTGGGCGCTGAGGGCGTACGTGAGGTGCGTGAGGCAGCCCTCACCGCCGACGAGAAGGCGGGCTTGGTTGAGGCTGCCGCGGCGGTCAAGGAGAAGGTCGCCGACCTGGAGCAGATCGACTACTGAGCCGGAGAGCGGCAGGCAAACCCAATAGGGGTTATTGAGCGCAGCCCGGTCGGCGTTTGCTCGGACCCGCCTCAGGCCTCGACGGGGAGGTTCTTGTCGGCGTTGGCCGCGTCGATGGCGGCCTGGATCTCCTCGGCGCTCAACTGGGCGGCCTGGCGCTGACGATCGGCGCGCTGCAAGTTGAGGATGTGGTCGCGGCGTTTGGCCCACAAAGCGACTGCGCCGATGAAGACCATCAGGATTCCAATGTTGGCGAGGAAGTACCCCGACGTGACCTGGGTGTCCTGATAGCGACCCGGTGAGAACAGCAAGTCGGCCTCGAGCCCGGCTTCCACTCCTGCCTCGAACGTCTCGGTCTGCGCGCGGATCAGCGTGCTGCGCATGGCGCCGCCAACAAACCCGACGGCGACGGCGGCGAGAAGGGTCGCATAGATCAGCATCCGGTTGGAGGCCAACTGGCGGGGTTTGGTCACCAGAGAGAGAGTGACCAGCAGAATGGCCACAACGAGGATCGCCACCCAGGCAAGGAGTGAGATCTCGTCGCCGCCGGCCAAGAGTTTGATGGCGAAGAAGGCGACTGCAAACGACACGGCGAAGATCAGGAGGCCGGCAAATACGCGGATGGTGCCGAACCTCCGCTTGAGCCCCTCGTGTTCGGTCAACGGACCTTTGAGCATGCGGGTCATGATCAGCGCCAACAAGAACGAAATGAGAATCGCGTAGAAGTCGGTCATCGTGAACGTGATGGTGGCTGCCTCATAGGCGACTTCGCCGGCGGCGTCTCGAACGATCGCTCCCGTCTCGGGGTCGACTACCTCGTCGCGGGCAAACACGGCAACGATGACGACGGCGGCCAGGCCGAGATAGGCGACGATGGCGGTGCCAATCATCGTCTCCTCGCTGCGTGGCCAGACGACGAGGAGTATTCCGATCAGCAAGGCGACTCCGACCGCGATGTAGAGCGCACCGATCGTCATCTCATAACCACGAAGTGACCAGGGTTCCACGAGGTACTGGTTGGCCGGCTTCATGCGGGCGAACTCGAACACAACGGCAACGATGACCAAGAGAGCGCCGGTTGGTGCGACCCAGCGCGTCTTGTTGCCGCTCACGTGAACCCTTTCCTCCAACGGTCGGCCACACTCTACAAGGCGCAGCCGCGAACCGCCCTTCGCCGTCGCCCGCATGGTGGCCCGCCCGTAAATCCGTTACCCCCCAACGGGTAGTAGCTAGGGTTACACCTCTGTAATTTGCCTGATAGGCTCTTCAAGGTGGGAGGTCCCCAAGTGAATAAAGGTGAGTTGATCGACGTCGTAGCCGACGCCACGGGTGAATCGAAGGCCACCGTTGGCCGCATCCTCGATGCGACCATCGACGGCATCACCGCCGCGGTGGCGGAAGGCGACAAGGTCTCGTTTACGGGCTTCGGCACGTTTGAGCGACGCCATCGCAAGGCGCGAGTCGGCCGAAATCCGCAGACGGGCGAAGAGGTCAAGATCGCCGCAGCCAACGTTCCGGCTTTCAAGGCCGGCAAGGCCTTCAAGGACGCGGTGCGGTAACCAAGTATCCAGCAGACTCTTGACGAAAGTGAGGGGCGCCCAACGGGCGCCCCTCACCTCAATCCCGGCTGCGGATGGTCGGCGTTAGTAGTCGACGTCCATGCCGCTCATCGCGGCGGCAAAGGCGTTGATCACACCCTGGTTCATCATCAGCTTGGCCATGTCCCCGGTGACTTTGAGTTTTCCGGTCATGAAGGCCATCTGGGTGTTGATTTCGCCCTGCGAGATGCCGGCCATGGTCTCCATGTTGGTCGACACGGTGACGTCGGCATCGTCTTTGGCGCCTAGCACCAACTCACCGGCGCCGTCGGCGACGTGAAGGTAGTAGGGGAGTTCACCGTCGGGGCCGTCGGTTACGACAAACTGGAGGTTGAGTTCTACGTTGGCGATGGCGCCGGTGAACCCGGCATCGCCGTTGAGGGCGGCGGTGCCCTCGGTCATGTAATCCTCGCTGAGGAACTTCACGCTCAAGGTGGCGTCCTTTCAATCTGTGACAAGCCACGGCGCAGTGTAGTGCGACACACGGAATTTTGAGCAACCGCTCAAAGTAATCCCCGTTCTTGCGTGGCTCGGGTACCAGAAACCGCCCCGTAGCCACGCCAGAACGGGGATTGGTATCAGGTTTGTCCTGTGTATTTCTTGTTGCGGAACAGCGCCCGGCGGTACTCACGATTCATGAAGGCGATGTTGTCGATCGAAATGCTCTTCGGGCACGCCTTCTCGCACTCGCCGTAGTTCGTGCAGGAGCCGAAGTACTCGTTCATCGTCTCCACCATCGCGATCACCCGCTGGTAGCGCTCTGGCTGGCCCTGGGGCAACAGGTTCAGGTGGGCGATCTTCGCCGCAGTGAACAGCTGAGCCGCCGTGTTCGGGCACGATGCCACACACGCTGCACAGCCGATGCACGCTGCGGCGTCCATGGCGGCCTCAGCGGCAGGCTGCGGGATGGCGATGATGTTCGCATCGACGGAGTTACCGGTGTTCACGCTGATGTAGCCGCCGGCTTCGATGATGCGATCGAACGCCGACCGGTCGACCATTAGGTCCTTGAGGATCGGGAAAGCCCTCGCCCGCCACGGTTCGACCACGATGGTGTCGCCGTCGTTGAACTTCCGCATGTGGAGTTGGCACGTGGCCGTGCCCATCTGCGGTCCGTGCGGCTGCCCGTTGATCATCAGCCCGCAGGTGCCGCAGATGCCCTCGCGGCAATCGTTGTCGAAGATGATCGGTTCCTCGCCCGAGAGTTCGAGTCGTTCGTTCACGATGTCGAGCATCTCGAAGAACGACGCCTCCTCGGAGATTCCCTTGGCCTCGTACGTCTTGAAGCTGCCAGAAGCGTCGGGCCCCGGTTGGCGCCACACGCGCAGGGTCACATCCATTACTTGTAGCTCCTTGTCGCCAGCTTCACGTATTCGAACTCCAGATCCTCCACGTGTTTCTCGGGGGGCTCCTGTTTCCCCTTCCATTCCCAGGCTGAGACGTTGGCGAAGTTCTCGTCGTCGCGCACCGCCTCACCGTCTTCGGTCTGGTACTCGACGCGGAAGTGTCCGCCGCACGACTCCTCGCGATCGAGGGCATCGCGGCACATCAGCTCGGCCAGTTCGAAGAAGTCGGCCACCCGGCCCGCCTTTTCGAGCGACTGATTGACGGTTTCATTGTCGCCGAGCACCCGGACGTTCTTGTGGAACTCATCGCGGAGCGCCGCAATGTCGACGATCGCCTGCTCGAGCCCGGCCCGGCTGCGTGACATCCCACATTCCTCGAGCATGATCTTGCCGAGTTGGCGGTGGAAGTCGTCCACAGTGCGGCTGCCGTTGACCGAAAGCAGCGTCTGGGTTCGCTCGTGGACTTCCTGCTCGGCCTGCGTGAACACCGGGTCGGTCACGGGCACCGGTTCAGTGTTCAGGTAGTCGGCCAGGTAGTCGCCGATCGTGTACGGGATCACGAAGTACCCGTCGGCGAGACCCTGCATCAGCGCAGAGGCGCCGAGACGGTTGGCGCCGTGGTCGGAGAAGTTGGCTTCGCCGATGGCGTACAGACCGGGCACCGTGGTCATCAGGTTGTAGTCCACCCACA
>CAYXMJ010000008.1:1724-11637 GCA_964465915.1 uncultured Acidimicrobiaceae bacterium | reverse complement strand
TCGTGTAGTGAGCGGCCGGGTAGATCCGCATCGGCACCTCATACGGGTTCTCGTCGGTGATGCGTTCGTACATCTCGAAGAGGTTGCCGTAGCGGGCCTCGATCACATCCTTACCCAGCCTGGCGATTGAATCCTCGAAATCGAGGTACACCCCGTTCTTCAGCGGGCCGACGCCGCGGCCCTCGTCGATCATCCGCATTGCAGCCCGCGACGAGACATCGCGCGGCGCCAAGTTGCCGAACGACGGGTAGATCCGCTCCAGGTAGTAGTCGCGCTCATCCTCGGGGATCTGATTGGCCGGCCGGGTTTCGTTCGGGTCGATCGGCACCCAAATGCGCCCGTCGTTGCGCAGCGATTCGGACATCAACGTCAGCTTCGACTGGAACTCGTCGCTGGCGGGGATGCAGGTCGGGTGGATCTGCGTGTAGCAGGGGTTGGCGAACACGGCCCCCTTGCGATACGCCCGCCACGCTGCGGTGACGTTGCAGTTCATGGCATTGGTCGACAGGTAGAACACGTTGCTGTATCCGCCGGTGCCCAACACAACGGCATGCGCCGAGTGCGAGGTCACCTCGCCGGTGACGAGGTTGCGGACCACGACCCCAACGGCATGCCCATCCTTGATCACCACTTCGAGCATCTCGCTGCGGGTGTGCAGCTTGACGTTGCCGAGGTGGACTTGGCGGGCGAGCGCCTGATAGGCACCGAGCAGCAACTGCTGGCCGGTCTGACCGCGCGCATAGAACGTACGGGACACCTGGGCGCCGCCGAACGACCGGTTGTCGAGCAGGCCGCCATACTCACGAGCGAAGGGAACGCCTTGGGCGACACACTGGTCGATGATCTCGTTGGCGACCTGCGCAAGTCGGAACACGTTCGATTCGCGCGAACGGAAGTCTCCGCCTTTCACCGTGTCGTAGAACAGTCGGAATATCGAGTCGCCATCGTTCGGGTAGTTCTTAGCGGCGTTGATGCCACCCTGGGCAGCGATCGAGTGGGCCCGGCGTGCCGAGTCGTTGTAGGTGAAAGCCTCGACCTCGTACCCCAACTCGCCGAACGAAGCGGCCGCCGAGGCACCGGCGAGTCCGGTACCAATAACGATGATCTTGTACTTGCGCTTGTTGGACGGGTTGACGAGGCGCTCGCGAAACTTGTGAGCGTCCCACCGATCCTGGATCGGGCCTGCGGGGATCTTGGCGTTGAGGTGAATCATGTGGTGCTTCCTTCCTCAGCCGATGATCCCGAACGCAACGGCGAGCGGAACGGTGACGAAGCCGACCGCAACCACCGTGGCGAAGATGTAGGCGAAGTAGTTCCGCCACTTGTTGAAGGTTGGGTTGTTGATCCCGAGCGTCTGGAAGAGGCTCCACCCTCCGTGCCAGATGTGGAGGCCGAGCGCCCCCATCGCGATCACGTAGAAGACCACCACGGGCCAGCGGGAGAACGTTGCCTCGAGGTTGCCGGCGATGTCGCCCCGCACGAAGTCGGGATTGACGAATTCGACGCCCCAGGTGAGGTCGGCGAGGTGCCATGCCAGGAAGGCCAAGATGATGACGCCACCCCACCGCATGGTGCGCGAGGCGTAGTCCACGGCGATGTAGTGGCGCTCGTCGTACTTCTCGTCACCGCGCGCTTTGAGGCTGGTCCGGGTCAGCGAGTAGGCGGCCCACACGTGGACGATCAAGGCAATGATCAGCGGGAGTCTCAGGAAGAACCACAGGATGAGGCTGCGAGGAGCAAGGGGCTCGCCGATGTCGCGCAGCGCCTCCCCGTACTCGTTGATCTTGGGCTCGCCGGTCGCAGGGTCGGTGCCCTCGAAGGCGTGCAGGTTGCCGACCATGTGAAAGAACACGAACAGCAGACCCAGGATGCCGGAGATCGCCATCGCATACTTCTTGGCAAGATCGGTGCCGTAGAAGGCGTACCACCGGGACTGCTTGCGACCCGTGGTCGCCTTGCCCGTCGTCGTCACCCGTCCTCCCTTGTGAGTGGGAAGGCCATTATGGCGGATTCAGAGCCCGGCTCCATTTCGACCGCCATCACCTGCCACGGCGAGGTCAGTGGTGGTGCTGCGTCGGCTCGGCCCGGCTCAATGTGAGGCCGGCGCAAGCACGAGCTGACCTGGTCGGGGAGGGGCTGCCCGACTCAGGAACGTTGCAACACAAAGGGTTTCGGGTTGACAGCCGCGCGCGGGGCAGGTTAAATCACACCGGCGTAGTTACAACCGTGTAGGAGACGAGCGTGTTCACACAGCTGCTCGAAATGATGAATGGGCAGGATCTGGCTTGGCAGGACCTGGCGAATTGCCGTGGAGCAGACCCCGATCTGTTCTTTCCAGAGCGCGGAGCATCGACTCGCACCGCAAAGGGGATTTGTCGGGAGTGCTCGGTCCGGAACGAGTGTCTCGAGTTTGCGATTGTGAGCAGCGAGAAGTTTGGAATCTGGGGTGGCATGTCTGAGCGCGAACGTCGCAAGATCCGCCGCCAACGTGCGGTTGCCGCCGAACGCCGTCGCGCCGGCTGACCAACCACCGGAGCCTTGGCCCACCTCGAATTGGGCCGGGCGACGGAACCTATAGAATCGGCGGCGCCAATCCCGAAGGAGTCGGTCGGTTGTATGCCCTGTTAGTTGTTGTGTTGGTGGGGGTAGCCCTCGGAGTCGTTTTGTGGTTCATCGCGCGTAACGCCAAGGGCGGCGCAGCCCAACAGGCAGCTGCGGGCGGCGGTGCCGCCACCGGGGCCCAAGCGGATGCGGGCTTTGACCGGCTCCGCCCGCCCTATCGAGAGTTCCACGTCCGCGGCAACGAGGCCCTCGTGTACTTCGACGCTCCGGTTCCCACCGGCGGCGCCGACAGCGTGCTGCAAGACCTGTTGGTGAAAGAAGCAGTTGAGGTCGTCAGGGAGAAGCGCTCTCACGACCTCCCGATCGACGACCTGACCACGGTTCGAGCGTTTGGGCGACGCGATCATCAGGACGTCGAGGTCGGCTCCATCTCACTCGAGACGCCGGGGCAGTTGCCGGCGATCGACATCCCACCGCTGGCGCCGCACGCCTCGGCGGTGGCGTTCGACCCGCTGGCGCACCTCGCCGAGCAACAGTTCTCGATTACCCCGGGGACCGATGCGCAGCCGGCAGATGCCGGGCTCAAATCGTTGGCGTCGGAGTTGACGCTCACGGCAAACACCGCAGCAGGCTTGCGAGCTCAAGGCGTCGACCCGGCTTCGATGACGGTGACCGAACTGACGCTTGGGCTACTTCGCCTTGGCGGCTACACCGTCACCCCTGGAGGCAAGGACAACGCCTACATCGCGGCGCGCGCCGGCACCCGTACCTACCTCCTCCTCGTCGATCATGCTTCGGGTGACTACCCCGAACTCGGGGAGCAGACGATCAACGAGTTCATGGTGGACTTTGCGACCTCCGGGACGGTGCGGGGCATGCTCGTGACCGACAAGTACTCACCGTTCCTCGTTTACGACAAGGAGCGGCGGGAACCGAGAGTCCGGTTCATCACCCGTGAGCGGCTCCAAGCGTTTGTCGACAGTTTCTCGATGAGCTGATCCGCCGGCAGAGGGACCCAAAGGCGCGCTTGGTCGGGTTCGTCGTGAGACCTCGCTACACTCGCGGCATACAAGCGCAAGGAGCGATTCGTGAAAGTTGGGACCGGCGAACTGCTGATCGTCCTGGCAGTGATCATTCTGCTCTTCGGCGCGCGCAAGCTGCCGGACCTCGCCCGTTCGCTCGGTGCTTCGGCCCGTGAGTTCCGTAAGGGCGTGTCGGATGGCGAAGACGAGGACGAGGACGAGGACGAGCAGGATGGCGCCAAGGATTCGTCTGGGTCCACCGACGCACCCGCCGACCAGCCTGACGGAGCCACCGACACCTAGCGGCGGTGGGAACCTCCCGTGGCCGCACGTCGTTACTTCCATACGGTGACCGGGGCATAGGTATGGCTGAAGAGTCAATCCCGACATGGGAAGACGTGGCGCGACGCTATGGGCGGAAGATCTACAACTTTGCGTACCGGCTCACCGGCAATCCCGACGATGCTGCCGACTTGGTCCAGGAAGTGCTGCTGCGGGTCCGCAAGGGTCTGGCCAGTTACACACCCGGCTCATTCGACGGCTGGCTGTGGCGGATCACCCGCAACGCATTCCTCGACGGCGTGCGACGCAATCAGCGCAGGCCGACGTCTGCCCTCCCCGATGATGACCGCCTTGCCCTGGTCCCGAGTCCTTCTCCCGACGAGGTGCTGGCCTCGGTTCGCCTCTCCGAGGACATCCAATCTGCGCTACTCAAGCTGCCGATCGAGTTCCGCGAGTGTGTGGTGTTGTGCGATGTCGTCGGCCTCACGTATGAGGAGATCGCTACGGCCATCGACTCACCGGTCGGCACGGTTCGTAGCCGCATTCACCGGGGGCGCAAGATGCTGAGGGAGTTGCTGACGTGGCCGATCTGACTCCGGCGCCGTGCGACATCGGCGAGTTGATGTCGGCCTATCTCGACGGCGAGCTTCAGCCGGGCGAACTCGATCACGTGGTTGAGCACCTCGGCGAATGCACCGACTGCATCCTCGAGTTCCGTCAGCTGAAGGAAGCCCGCGCCACGGTGCGAACGTTGCCCCGACTCGAGGTACCCGAGCGGCTGCTGCCCTCGTTTCACTTCGGGCCCGAACTGTCGGCCTACCTCGACGGCGAACTCCCTACCGAAGAGCAGACGCTGGTGTTCGGTCACCTGCAAGCCTGCGACGAATGTCGCGATGAGCTGCACGAACTCGATGCGGCCCGCACTGCGATCCGGTCCTTGCCGGGTCTCGAGCCGCCGGTGCTGCTCGACGTGCATCGCGAGCCTCACAGGGCGCGGTGGCAGGGTCGTCGGGGTCGAGTGGTCGCCGTAGCGGCCGGCGCCGTTGCCGCTGCGGTCATCGCGGTGGGAGTCGCCGGGAACTCTGCACCGGAGCCGACGATCGATCTCGACTCGTTCACCAACCAGCACGTGGCGCGCGCCTCGGTGGAGGCAGGGTTCACCGTGATTCCCGCCGTCGGACCTGTGGGGCTGGAGCCATGAGGGCGCTGCGACGGCTCATCGTGACAGCGGCCCTGACGACACTTGCGGTGGTGGCAGCCGCGGTGCCTGTGATCGCCGCAGAGGGCCTCGATGACTACCTGCGCGAGGCGGAGGAAGCTGAATACGGTGGGCGCCGTATCGTCGTCACGGTCTGGGATGGCGAGTCGCGAGCAGAGGTCTTCACCGTGATCCACACCGGCGACACCATGACGGTCAACGGCGGCGAATCGCGCGTCGGTTACGGCAAGCTGGACGGGGCCCTCGGCGGTGGGGTTGTCATCCCGGAGTGGTCCTCATCGGTGCTGAGCGATCGCTACGCCATGGATCAGCCCGAAGCCGTGCGCCGTTTGGGGCGCGATGCGGTGCGGCTCGTGGTTCGGGAAGGTGACGTCAAGCGAGCCACGATCGTGCTCGATGCCGAAACCTCGGCGCCGTTGGCCACCGAGGTCTACGACGGGGCCGGTGACCTCTTCCGCTACTCGACGATGCTCGACTTCGACGCCAACCCGGCTCCCTATTTGGCCGGTGCTGAAACCGACGAGGAGTACGAGGTCATGCTGCCCAGCGCGGCGAGCAGTCTGCCGGCGAACGCGTCCGGGTACCGCCGCGCCGACACGTACTCAGGGCCCAACGACAGCGTTCACGCCTTCTACACCGATGGACTCTTCTACTTCTCGATCTTCGAACTGCCCGAGGGAACCCGTCTCGGCGGTCTCGATGATGCAGTCGTGGTCGAGGTCGACGGCAACGAGTACCGCCGACTCGTTGCGCCGGACGGCATCTGGGTCTATTGGGAGGCCAAGACCGCCTACCTGCTGGTCGGTGACCTGCCCCCCGACCACCTCGAGCAGGTCCTTGAGGAACTTCCCCAGCCCAAGGGCAAGGGCAACTTCATCTCCCGCCTCTGGCGCGGGATCTTCGGGTGACAAACGGGTACCTGCTACCGGCCGAGCGAATTCCGGCCTACTGAGTCGCCTGGACCGCTTCCAGCGCAGGGATGAAGACCAGTTCGTAGTAGTCGTCGTGCGCGTCGGGGGTGGAGATCAGGACCACGACCAGGATGATGTCGTCATCTTCGGCGAGACCGATGTCGTAGATCAACCCGGCGTCTTCAGCGGTGTAGATGGTCCAGTCGCGGGCTTCTTCATAGGTCGAGATGTTCCATTCGCCTTCGAGACCGAACTGGTCCGCGAACGTCTCGGCGAGGGCCTCGGTGGTGATCAAGCCGGACGGCACCGCTTGCTGGACGATGCCGGAGTCGCCGAGCCCGGGCGCGGTGTACGCCCCAAAACCCTGCTCGTTCCATTCCTCGGGAGCCACGCTGGTGAGGGTCACGCCGAAGAAGTCGACCTCAAAAGGCACCAGGGTGACTTCGACCGGAGCGCCGGGTATGTAGAAGTCGGGCCCGCCGAGGGTGGCAACACAGGTTCCGTCCGGCTCAGAGGTCGGGTCGGCGAGAAACTCCAGAGCGATGCCCTGGGCACACTCGTTGGCGGTGGTGACGCCGTGAGCGAGGCCGGGGAATTCGTAGAAGTACGAGTTGTCGAGGGTTTCCGCGGCGAGCGCGCCCCACGAGGGCGGCGTGATCGGGTCGTACTCGCCGGCAACGACGAGCGTCGGAAGGCCGGAGACGACCGCTTCGTTCTCGATCGGATCGGCGGTTCCTGCGCCCCAGATGTCGCACTCGGCAAATTCGCCGTCGGCGTCGGCCCAGACGGCCTGGACCTCTGGGTAGGCCGCAGCCGCCGCTTCGGCGGCGGTTGCTGTGGTGAAGACAACTTCCTCGTTGCACTGTACCGAGAGATGCATGCCGAACGTGATGAAGTCGCCGTTGACGAAGGCGATTGACGCGAGGCGCGACAAGCCGGAGTAATCGCCGGCTTCAGCGTCGGCGATGATGTCGGGGGCGATGGGGAAGATCTGCTCGCTGTAGAGGCCCTGGAACAGCAGTCCCACCATGTCGTCGCCGCGCAGCTTGCCGGGATACGACTCGCCGGTGAAGGCGTTGTCGACCTCGATGTCGATCGGCGAAGCGTTGAACTCATCAACGAGGGTGTAGAAGCGGGACTCCAGATCCGGGAAGGCGGCCGCGCAGTCGGCATCCGCCTCGCAACCGGCGAAGAAGGTATCGAAGGCGCGCTGGGCGTTGGCCGGGCCTTGCTCGTAGAGATTCGACTGCAAGGGGACGGTGGAGTCGAGGATCACGCTGCGAATACCTTCCGGATGGTCGCGCATGGTGGTGAGTGCCAGGCGGGTGCCGTAGGAGATGCCGAGAAGGTTCCACTCGTCGATCCCGAGGGCGACACGTAGATCGGCGAGGTCGGCTGCGTTGGACACGCTGTTGTAGGCCGCAAGGTCGACACCCTCGCCGGCGAGCCGACTCTGGCAGGCGGCGACCGCAGGTGCTTCTGCCTCGTTGTACTCCTCAGCCGTCAGCGCATCGTCCAGGAGTTCGATTTGGAGTTCCCGCACTTCTGGACAGTCGAGGTTCGGCATGCTCTGGCCGACGCCGCGCTGGTCGAAGATGATGACGTCGCGCTCGGCGAGGAAAGGACCAAATCGGTTGTCGAAGTCGAATTGCAGCGCATCGAGGATGTTGCCGCCCGGGCCTCCCTCGAGGTAGACCAACGGATCACTCGCTGGCGTGTCGGCCGTCGATGGGAACACCGCCACTGCGACTTGGACCATTGCACCGTCGGGCTCGTCGCGGTTCTCCGGTACGACGAGATACCCGCACGTCGGGTTTTGACCAATCGGGGGGTCGAAGGTGCAGTCACCCTCCTCGAGCATCGGTTCGTATCCGGTGGTCGATGTGCCATTCTGCGACGTAGCCCCGTCCTCAGATGTGGTGGACGACGCCGTGGTGGTCTCGGTGGTATCCGAACCAGAAGTAGTCGTCGTTGTGGTCGCGTCGGACTGCGACGTACAGGCCGCGGCCAGCACAACAAGGGCGATGAGGGGCAACAGAGTGCGAGTCTTCATTGGCGGCGAGCCTAACGGTGAAGCGGCGATACCACGGGCGTTGGCGCACCACAGAGGGTTTTGGCGGACATATGCGCAGCATGCTGCGCCATCGTCCGCCAAAACCCTCTGTGCCCGGCCGCTAGGGGTCGAGGCGGTATCCCACGCCGCGGATCGTGGTGATCTCAGTCGAGGACGCTGCCGTCTCCAGTTTGCGGCGCAGCCGGCGGATGTGCTGGTCGAGTGTCTTGGAGTCAGTCCACCCGTATCCCCAGATATCCTCGAGTAGTTCGTCGCGGGTGACGATCCTGCCGGGCCGGCGGATCAGCTTGCGCATCACCTCGAACTCCTTGCGGGGCAGGTCGACCTCGGTGTCGTCGACGCGGAGTTGGTAGCGGCTCGGGTCGAGGACGGTGTTGCCGGCTGCCAAGATGCCCTCTTCGTCATCGGCGGCCGATGCGCTGCGGCGAATGGCGACATGGATCCGAGCAACCAACTCGCGCACGGAATACGGCTTGGTGAGGTAGTCGTCGGCGCCGAGTTCCAGCGCCGTGACGACGTCGGCTTCGCTGTCCTTTGCCGACAGGACGAGCACCGGGACCTCAGATTCGGCCCGGATCCTGCGCAGCACGTCGAGCCCATTCATACCGGGGAGCATCAGGTCGAGCAGCACCAAATCCGGGTTGCCGTTGCGAAAGGCTGTCAACCCCTCGCGGCCGTCGCCGGCAGACGTGATGGCGAAGCCCTCGCGGGCTAGAGAGACCTCGAGCGCATCCACATACGCCGGCTCGTCTTCGATGACCAGGACGTCGAGCACTTCAACCTCTCCAGCGCTGAAGCGTAATGCGGAACGTGGAACCGGCTCCCGCAGTGGAATCGACCTCGATGTCCGCGTCGTGGTTGCGAGCGACATGACGGGCGATGGCCAGCCCGAGGCCGGTGCCTCCAGTCTCTCGGCTGCGAGCCTGGTCGACTCGGTAGAAGCGTTCGAAGATCCGGTCCTGGTGTTGCTCGGGGATGCCGATGCCATGATCCTCGACCTCGAACGTCGCGGTGTCGACATCGGCCATGGCTCGCAGCCAGACGGTGCCACCGGCGTTGGGGTCGAGCACGTGGGTGTACTTGACCGCGTTCTCGAGCAAGGCGGCAACGGCCGACACCAGTTGCCGCCGATCGCCGGCAATGAGGACATCATCTCCGGCCGCCTTGGTTTCGATGCTGATGCCGTATTGATCGGCAGACACCGACACTTGACCCACTGCATCGTTGAGGATGGCGTCCACCGCCACCGGATGATGGGAGTACGGGTCTCCGTCGATGAGAGCCAGATCGAGGACGTCATCGATCAGCCGGGACATCCGGCCGGCTTCGCTCTCGAGACGGCCGGCGAGGCGCCTCTGCACCCCCGGCTCATCGGCTTCTGCGAGGGTTTGGGCCAGCACGCTGATCGCGCCGAGTGGCGTCTTCAGTTCGTGGCTGGCGTTGCTGACGAAGTCCCGACGGATGGCGTTGACTCGGTGTCGCTCGGTCAGGTCTTCAACGAACACGACACCCCCTGGACTGCTCGCGGCGTCGTCGATCGGGACGGCATGAAGCCCTAGTAGGCGACGCGTTGGTGTGTAGACGTCTACCTCTCGGCGGATGGCGCGTCGTTCGGTGGCTACCTGCTTCATGATCTCTCGGATCCGGATCTCGGCGACGGCGTCGCCGTGGCGGGCTCCGAGATAGCGCTCGGCTGCGACGTTGGCGAAAACGACCTCACCGGCGGCGTCAACAATGACGACCCCAAACTCGGCCGCTTGCAGAGCGCTCGTGTCCCGGCGAGCGATGCGTTCGGCATCCGTGGCTCGCTGCTCCAACTCCCCGAATGCTGCGTCGATCGCCG